>CAKVBX010000004.1 GCA_934725685.1 uncultured Bacilli bacterium | reverse complement strand
TCAGATATCGAGAGCTGATGTCAAAAAAGCCCTGATTCATCGTGTTTTGCTGACCCCATGTGCAAATCAGTATTTTTGCAGAAAAATAAAAAGCTCTGAGGATTACCTCAGAGCGATTGATTTCATGGTGGCGGGGGTAGGACTTGAACCTACGGCCTCCAGGTTATGAGCCTGACGAGCTACCACTGCTCTACCCCGCGATATAGGCCTCTTTTCAGAGAGCTATGTAATTATAAGGTCAATTCATCCGATTTTCAAGTCCTTTCGATAGAACTTCTATGAAAACGCTTGAAAACTGAATCTGCTTTACTAAAATATCCGTATGTTTCATCGTGGTTTATGCGTGATCAATGCTTATTCCAACAATAAGAATAATGATTACAAGATTCATCGTCTGGAAGAGGAGTTCGCTCCCTTCGGTATCGCTTTGGATACGAAGGATGCTTTGGAACTGTTACCCTTCGCAAAAGGAGACAGCACGGAGTTTCTAGGTCCGTTTCCCTATGATTTTGTTCTCTACCTCGATAAGGACCGCTATCTTGCAAAAGCACTTTCCGAAAAGCTGCCACTTTTCAATTCCTATGAATCCTTAGTCCTTTCCGATGACAAGATGCTTTCCATCCTCGAACTGGAAAAAACGGGAGTAAAGACCCCACTGACGATTCCTGCTCCGCTCTGTTATCTCGATGCGGGAGAGAAGGGAAGCGAGGACCGCTTTCTTTCCGTTCTGGAAGAGAAACTCCATTTTCCGATGGTGTTCAAAGAAAACCACGGTTCTTTAGGAAAACAGGTACGGCTGATTCACGATAGAAAAGAGCTTCAGGAAATCTATGCCCAGTATAAGAAGATTCCACATCTCTATGAGGAATTCCTGAAGGAACACAAAGGACATGACTATCGTTTCATCGTGGTGGACTCGAATGTCGTCGCTGTCATGGAGCGGGTCAACGAAAAAGACTTCCGTTCCAATATCGCACTCGGCGGAAAAGGTTATGATGCGACAGGAAAAGTCCCGGCTTCCTTTGAGAAGATGGCAGTGGATGCCGCCCATGCGCTCCGTCTCGATTATGCCGGGATCGATATTGCGATGGATAAGGCGGACAACCCGCTGTTTCTGGAAGCCAACGGAAACGCCTTCTTCACGGAAATCGAAAAAGTTACCGGAAAGAATATCGCCGCGACTATCGTTACGATGATCCGGAAACGGATTTACTGACATCGAAAAAAGGATCTGCCGCAGCAGATCCTTTTGATTCTTACTTTGTCTTCTTGTCAGCCTTGGCCGGCGTGTTTTTCTGTTCTCTTTCCTTCTTGCGCTGTTTTCTTCTCTTATGGACCGCATGGACACGGACCTTATAGAAGATGAAGGCGCTGAGGGCGAGGAGGACTGCAAGCGCAATGAGGACATAGGCCCAGATCGGAAGGGCACTGCTCTTGACCCGCTCCCACATGGTGACAATCTTCAGATTCTGCTCTCCGAAGTCTTGCATGATGGCGAGGGTGGGAAGGACGGAGGCATCCGGATACTGGGAGTCGAACTGACGGGAGTATTGACTGCCCGGCAGGTAGAAGATGGCATCCGAGATATCGTGTTCCTTGAGCGTGTTTCTCGTACTGTCTGCAAAGAAATAGGAGATATCCTTTGCATAGGCGTAATTGTCGATGTCCTGGTTCTTGGAACCGTCTTCGAGATAACTGAGAGCCGGAATTTCACTTCTGTTCCTGATTTCATAGTCATCGAGGAAGGAAGGATCGATTTCTTCGGTCTCTTCGTTGTAACGGAGGTCGTAATTGGCCTGAACAAGGGAAAGGATGTCATCACCGGCAATGACCGGAGTATAGCCGATGAAGTCCATGTTGATGGCTGCATTTTCCGGCATGGAGAGGAAGTCGACGAAACGTTCCGCCCAGATTTTGTTGGTGTCTGAGATGGACTTAGGCATGACCCAGCCGTCGAACCAGATGTTGGCACCGGTCTCCGGAATCGTATATTTCAGTGTGGTCGGCGTGAAACCGTCGACATATTCGCCGGTTTCCGCATCCTTGTGTTCCTCGTTGTATTCGTCTGCCATATCCATGGCCCAGGCGGCATCGCCGGACCAGGCGAGGTTGATGGCGAACTTGTTGCCCTGCGCCATATCGACCTTACCGGAGTCGACTTCGAAACCGAAGGCGTTGTTCTTGAGTTCCTTGAGTTCCTTCTCGACGGTGGCGATGGTGCTATCATCGCACTTGTTGAAGATTTCCGTCAGGGTATCGTTGTAGGTCGCTTCATCGATTTCCTTGTTGTCATATTTCTTCTTGAGCGTGGCAAGGCCGTCTCTCTTGTTGCCGTCCTCATCGATGAAGTCATCGTTGTAGGCTTTGAAGATGCCGGCGGCATAGGTGTCTCTCATACTGTCTTTGATGGCGAGGAGGTTGTTGTATTTTTCGTCCCAGAGACCGAGCCAGGAATTCATGTCTTCGTCCATTTCCTTGGCGGTGATGCCTTTGAGGTCGAGAAGACCATAGCTGTCGTTATAGAGGATGGAGAGAGTTCCCCACATATAGCCTTTGGCGTATTGGTTGACGATGTCCTTTTTGCCGTTGACTTCGATATTGGCAATCTTGTTGAGGACGAACGGGGAGACATACTCGTCATAGTTGGGGGTCGTTCCTTCATCGAAGGGGACAATCATGTCCTTGGCGATCATCTTCTGAATGACGTAGTCGCTCGGACAGACGAGATCGAAGGCCTTTCCCATGTCGAGCTGGGCGAGCATGGTCTCGTTGGTATCGAAGGTGGAGTAGACGACATCGACATCGGTGTCGTATTCCTCTCTGCAGTATTCTTCGAACATTTTGACGAGGTCGGGTTCTTCCTCCTCGGTCGTGGAATCATCTTCTGCGATATAGTCTTCGGAGTTATAGACGGAAAGGATGATCTTCTCTCCGCTGGGAAGATACTTCTTAGCTCCTCTGATGGAGGAATCCATCACACCATAGGAGTTGACGGTCATGAGGGAGCAGGCGGAGAGGAAAAGGGCAGTTCTAGTCAAGCGTAAGCGGGACATTGTTGTTCCTCCTTTTCGCATGGTTGTTGAAACCTTTTCCGGCCTTTTTGGCCTGGACGGAATTGAAAATGGACTGACCGACGACAACGGCGAGGACGATGAGGAAGAGGAGGGTCGTGAGGGCTCTCATCTCCGGCGGAACGGCACCTTTCTTGATTTTGGCCTGAACCAGAGTGGAGAGGGTTTCAATCTGGCTGGTTCCGGAGAGAAGACCGCTGCCTCTGGTGAAGGCGGTGACGATGAAGTCGTCGAGGGACAGGGTGAAGGAGAGAAGAAGACCGGAGAAAATGCCGGGAAGAATCTGAGGAATGATGACTTTGTGGAGGGCCTTGGTCGGAGAGCAGCCTAAGTCGAGAGCGGCCTCGTAAAGGGCGGGATCCATCTGCTGAAGCTTCGGTTTGACGTTGAGATAGACGAAGGGAACAGCGAGACAGCAGTGACCAATCAGAAGGGTCCAGAAGGAAAACAGAGCTTTACCATCGAAGAGGTGGGTGCCGATGAAGACGAACATGACGGTGAGGGACATGGCCAGGACGATTTCGGCGTTGACGACCGGAATTTGGTTGATATTCTCGACGAGTGTACGGAAGCCTTTCTTGCAGTAGAAGATGCCGATGGCACCGAGGGAACCGATGAAGGTGGAGAGCAGAGAGGCAATGACGGCGATGATCAGGGTATTGCCTAAAGCGGTCATGACTTCCTTGTTATGGAATAGCTTGCCGTAAAGGCTGAAGGTGAACCCGGACCACTGTCCGAGGATGGTGGAACTGGTGAAGGAGTAGACAATGAGGTAGAAGACAGGAAGATAGAGAAGAAGGAGTATCAGATAGATATAGCCGTAGGCGAATATTTTCTTTACCATGAGGCACCTCTTTTCTCAGAGTCGTTACCCTGGAATTTTTTTGTGGCGAACATGACAAGGAAGATGATCACAAGCATGATGAGGGACATGAAGGAACCATCGTTCCAGTTGGAGGAGGAGAAGGAGAGATAGATGGAGTTTCCGAAGAGCATGATTTTGCCTTCACTGAGTGTATCGGAGATGACGTAGGAAGAGATGGTCGGCATGAAGACCATCATGCTGGCAGAGATGATGCCGGGCATTGCCTGAGGGATGATGGCTTTCATGAAAGTCTGGAATCCGTTGCATCCCAAGTCTCTGGCCGCTTCAATCTGACTCTTGTCAAGTTTGAGAAGAGTGGAATAAAGAGGAAGGATAGTGAACGGGAGATAGTTGATTACCATTCCTATCATCGTACATAAGAGCGGATGTTGACCGGTGCTGGACCCCATGCTGGTGAGAATGAGGGAGAGAAGGTCACGCAAGGCGCCGGTTCTCAGAACGAAGTTAATCCACATCGGCATGACGAAGAGCATGACGAGCATATAGTTTCTGTTGAACTTCGGGTTGGAGAGGAGATAGGACAACGGGAAACCGATGAGTAAGCAGAGTGCGGTGTTGAAGAGACCGATGAGGATGGAAATCAGAAGAACGTTGAGTTTTGTGGGGGAAGTGAAGAAGGAAACGAAGGCCTCCATCGTGAAATTGCCTTCGGCATCAGTGAATGCATAGAAGACGATGAAGAGAATCGGAATGAGGACGAAAAGAATCAAAAACAGGACGAACGGAATGGCGAGGGATTTCCGGGCGATTTTATAACGCATAATCTGCCATGTCTCCTTTCAGGCGGAGAGAGATGTTCTCTTTCTGGACACGGAGACCGACGATGTCGCCTTCGTTGAAGGTGTCCGGGGTGGAGACTAAGAAGTCCTCATCGTCTTCGCTACGGACAAGGATGACATAGTGGTCGCCTTTGTAGACGGAATTGATGACCTGACCGGTGATCTGTGCTTCGGAAGTGTCGTCGCTGATCTGGATGTCCGTCGGCTTGATGGTGCAGACGACATCGGCATCGGCGAAATCGTACTGTTTTTTGTCGAAGGTGACGATGCCGTCCTCATCGACCTTGGAGTTGGGAATGAGTTTGCTGAGATCGGCTTCGAAAGGCTGTTCGTCGATATAGACCATGTGGTCCTTTCCGATATAGGAGTCGGTATAGATGTTGATATCATCCTGTTTGTGCATGAGATGGAGACCATCCGGAAGGATGCTTAGATAAATCGGCTTGTTGCTGTCGTAGTTGTCGATGGACTGTGCGAGAACTTCATCGTGACCGACCATGATGACATACTGATAATGGATACCCTTGAAGACTTTGGCCGAGATTCTGCCCTGGATATAGCCGTCTTTCGGTTCGGAAGAGAGCTTGATGTCTTCCGGACGGATGACGACATCGACACGCTCGTTGACGGGGAAGTCATCGACGCATTCGAAATTGGAATTGAGGATTCTGACCTTCTTCGGCGCGATGACCGTACCGTTATAGATGTTGCTGGAACCGATGAAGTCGGCGACATAGGCATTTATCGGCTCGTTGTAGATACCTTCCGGAGAACCAATCTGCTGGATGACGCCGTTGTTCATGACGATGATGGTATCGGACATGGTGAGGGCCTCTTCCTGGTCGTGCGTGACGTAGATGAAGGTGATGCCGAGTCTCTTGTGCATTTCCTTGAGCTCAATCTGCATGTCTTTTCTCATCTTCAGGTCGAGGGCGCCGAGTGGCTCATCGAGAAGAAGGATGTCTGGTTCGCAGATGATGGAACGGGCAATGGCGACTCTCTGCTGCTGACCGCCGGAAAGCGTGGAGATATCACGGTCTTCAAGTTCGTCGAGGTCGACGATGGAAAGGGCGCGGACGACCTTCTCATCGATTTCCTCTTCCGAGAGATGCTTATATTTATAGGCTTGGACGGGGGTGTTCAACGCCTCATCCAATCTGGTGCTCAAGTCCTCGAGACGAGTGGCTTTTTCCGTGGCATCTATAATCTTATCTTTCTGGATACGCTTGATCTGAGAACGGAGATATTTGACCTGGGCCTTGTTGACCTTCATGACAGGGTTGCCGTCTTTGTCCTTTAAGGCGACAGGGATCTTCTTGTTTCTCAAGCCGAAGGCGACATTGTCATAGACATCGAGGTTCGGAAACAAAGCGTAATGCTGAAAAACCGTGTTGATTGGTCTCTTGTTCGGCGGAACCGGTGTGATGTCTCTTCCGGAGAGGAGAATGTCGCCGCTGTCCGGAGTTTCGAAACCGGCAATCATTCTTAACGTCGTGGACTTACCGCAGCCGGACGGACCGAGAAGCGTTACGAATTCACCTTTTCTGATGTTCAGATTCATCTTGTCGATGACGGTTGTGCCATCAAAAATCTTTGTCACATTTTTCAGCTGGATGATGTACTCATCGTTATTTTTCTTCTCAGAAGAGAAATCGACAGGTTTCATTTCGGAATACCCCCTTTTTACAAGCGAAAAATATAAAGGAAATCGAAGCAAAAAACAACACTTTTTTTTCGCTTGAAAAACCCGGGGGGATTTTTTTGAGACTACCATGTTGCTAGATTGAAAAGTCATGAAACTAAATACCATAAACCAATATTGTCAATTCCAATAGAGCAACATATGCAAAAACTTTTTACTAAAATAAAAGGTTTTACGTATTTGACCCCCTCAAATTTTTTTTGAATTTTCCGTGCGTTTTTTCGCTTGTTTTCCTCCTCGATTTTTCAGGGTGTTTTTTTCAGGCTTTCTTAAGCCTTCTGTGGTAAGATTATGGGGATATTCGGAGGTGAAACGATGAAAAATACCATTCCGCAGGCACTGGTGTTCGATATGGACGGGACGATTGTCTCTACGGTGGAGGATATCGCTGATTCCGTCAACTACGCTCTGAAGAAGCACGCTCTCAAGACAAGGAGCTATGAAGAGGTCACGACCTATCTGGGAAACGGATCCGTCCTTTTGATCAAGCGGGCACTCGGAGAAGAACAGCTCTCTTATTTCGATAGTGTCTTCCAAACCTATTATGATTATTATCTCACCCACTTCTGTGTGAAGACAAAACCTTATTCCGGCCTGATTGAAGCACTCGAGTATGCTAAGAGCAAAGGAATCCTCCTTTTTATCTATACGAACAAACCGCACGATATTGCTATGGAAGTTATGCATCGCTGCTTTCCGCAGAACCTCTTCGATCTTCTTGTCGGTATTCCGCTCGGCGGTGTCACAAAACCCGATCCTGAAGCGTTCTTCAAGGCGACGGAGTCCTATCATCTCGATTTCGGGAAAGTCATGTATTTCGGGGATTCCACCACGGATATCATGACGGCCCATAATCTCAGATGCGGGGGCACCTATTCCGTGCTTTGGGGCTATGATCCGGAAGAAAAACTGAAATCCTATCCGCTTCAGCCGACTGCCTATCTCACTTCCCGGGAGGAAATCAGACAGGTCATCGACGGAACACTCTGATCATTTTATTTTCCTAATCGTATTCTATGGTCTTGAAAAGGCCCGATTTTCTCATTAAAATAGACGTCAAATCAAATCGGAGGTTTCTATGATTGTTATCACTGGCCCGTCTGCATCTGGGAAGACTGCAACTTGCTATTATCTTCAGGAACACTATGGAATCAGAAAAGTCATCACCCATACGACAAGAGAAATGCGTGACGGCGAACAGAATGATGTCGACTATCATTTTGTCAGTGAAGAAGAGTTCGAGAGAATGGTGAAGAACGACGAGTTTGTCGAACATGTCTTCTATAACGGACATCATTACGGAACCAGCAGAAAAGAAGTCCGCATCGACAAATGCATGGCCGTGGAACTCAATGGTGCGATGACGTATAAGTCTTTTAACGATCCGCACATCGTCCTGTTCCGCCTCATCCTCGATGAGGATACCTGCAGAGAGCGGATGCTCTCCCGCGGCGACAAGCCAGAGAAGGTCGCTTCCCGCATCGAGAATGACAAAGAGGCTTTCCATCTCACGCCGGAAGCCGGAAAAATGATTGACTGCAATGTCGATACGAGCGTCTATGACCTTCCGCATGCAGCCGAATACATCTATAAGAAATATATCGAAATCCTCAAAGAGAGGGGCATCGATTACGAGAAGGAACTTCAGGCTCTGAAAGACTAGAGAGGAACAACCTCTCTTTTCTTTTGCCTATTTCTGCTGTCAAGGGGTTGTTTCTGATTGTTTCCCCTTTCGGTCTTTCTTTTCTTTTTCCCATCTTTTCCGATAAGTGGCTAAGAATAGGATTTGTCTATACCACCCCCTTTCTTCAAGTTGTTTATTGCCTCCTCCCATTTTCCTTTTCCTCCCTTAGAATAGAAGCATGAAACGAAATGACCGCATTATTCTAGCCATCGATCTGAAGTCTTTTTACGCCTCTGTGGAATGTCTCGACAGAGGTCTGGACCCTTTTACGACGCCACTTGTCGTCGCTGACGAATCCAGAGGAGACGGCACCATTGTCTTAGCTGCCTCTCCCTATATCAAGGCAAAATACGGCGTCAAATCGCGCTGCCGTCTCTATGAGATCCCCAAGAGCATTCCTGACCTCATCATCGCCCAGCCGAAGATGAGACGCTATTTGGAAGTCAGCGCCTTTGTCAACGATGTCTATCTTGAATACGTGAGCGAGGAAGACCTCTTTGTCTATTCCATCGATGAGTCGTTCCTCGATGTTACCGCCTATTTGAAACGGAACCATGACACTCCGAAAAGCTATGCAAAAAAGATCATCGATGAAATCAGGGGCAAGATGGGACTCACTGTCACGGCAGGCATCGGCCTGAATTTGTTCATGGCCAAGGCTGCTATGGATATCGAAGCGAAGCACAATCCGGAGTTTCTCGCGGAATGGGATTATTCCAAAATTCCCGAGCATCTCTGGCCTGTGGCGCCGCTAAGCAAGATGTGGGGCATCGGAAGTAGACTGGAGAAAAGACTCAATGCCTTAGGCTTCTACTGCGTCGGAGACATCGCTGTCTCTGATCCCGAATATTTGAAGAAGGAGCTCGGTGTCATCGGAGAGGAAATTCATTATCATTCCTTGGGATATGACGATGCTCTGCTTCAGGAAAGTTATCACAGCAAAAACCACTCCCTCTCCTGCGGACAGGTGCTGTTGCGGGATTATGCGAGCGAAGAGATGACGACTTTGATCCGGGACATGGCCATCGAGATGTCGGACCGCCTCCACGAAGAGAAAAAAGCGGCCAAGGACTTTGTTCTCTATCTCGGATATAAGGATCATAACGGTGTCGTTCTGAAGCTCTCTTTCCTCACGCCGACGGATTCGGCGGAGCGAATCGGTCGCGGATTCGCCAAAAAGTTCGAGGAAGAGTACCGGAGTGACGATGTGCTTTACCGCCAGCTTTCCCTCGTTGCCTTGGATGTGACGGAGAAAGGGCATTATCAGCTTTCGCTTTTTGAAGCACCGGAAGAAGGAAGGGAAATCTATCGGCTGGAGGAGACCCTGATCGCCATCAGGAAGAAATACGGGGCCGTCAAGGCAATGCCCTGTTCGGCGCTGAGTCTCTCTTCCACTTATCTGACGAGAAGGAATCAAATCGGAGGACATCACGCATGAGAGGTATGATGAAATGGCAGCCGTTCAAGTCGCTGTCGGGACAATATCAGGTGCTGGAAGAACACCGCAGGCAGAAAGAGAAAAAGGAAAAGCCGGAGTTGTCAGACGACGAAATCGAGGATATCAACAATCTTCTCATCTCACTCTCTCGGGGAGACAGTGTCGATGTCACTTATTTCGATGAGGGACAGATTCTTCACGTGATCGATTCTTTCGTCCGCTGCGATTCAATCGAACGAAGATTGATTCTGAACGGGAAGAAAGTGCCTTTCGATAATCTTTTAAGCGTCAGCCGCTGTTGATTGATAGAAAAAACTCAAAACATATAATCAAAAATGCTGAACTGGTCTATCCAAAATAGGAATCCATTTTGCCAATCCTGCCTTGCAAGAAGCGGATTCCGAAGAGGGGAGAAACCACATATTTTTTTACCGAATTTTTGTGTTTTCCGGCGAAATTCCTGTATATGTCAGTAGGAGGGACAAGATAAGAAATCTCTTTACTTAGAGTTGATAATTTATTATACTTACCTAGGCCATTTTTTGTGGCCATATACTTTCTTGCCAATTCCTGATGTAGAATTGGCCGAAAGACCATAGGGAGGTATACACGCATGAAAAATTACGAACTCATGTACATTCTCATGCCCACGCTTGCCGAAGAAGAGATTAAGGCTGAAAACGCTGCTCTTCAGAAGATCATCACCGACAACGGTGGAAAGATCACCGGCGTCAACGAATGGGGAATGAGAGACCTGGCTTATGCTATCAAGAAACAGACGAAGGGCTATTATGTCGTCTGCAATTTCTCCAGCGATAGCAAGGCTGTCAGCGAATTCAACAGAATCGTCGCTCTCGATGCCAAGGTTATGAGATTCCTTATCACCGTCGCTCACAACTAATTCTTAAAAGAAAAGGAGAACGAAGGGTATGGCTGGATTAAATCGTGTAGTTTTGGTCGGTAGACTGACAAGGGATCCGGAACTCAAGAGGACAACCTCGGGAGCTTCTGTCACTTCCTTCACGGTCGCAATCGACAACATGACAAGCAAGGGTGGTGAAAAGACCACTAGCTTCATTCCTTGCACCTGCTGGAACAAGACAGCGGAAAACGTCGCCAAATACTGTGGAAAAGGTTCCATGGTCGGTGTCGACGGCAGACTGAATCAGCGCAGCTACGAAGATAAGAGCGGTGCAAAGCGCTCCATCATCGAAGTCGTCGCCGAATCTGTTCAGTTCCTCGAAAAGAAGGGGAGCAATGAGGATGTGGCGGAATCCTATCAACCCACTGATAATGGCACAGGCTCCGAACAGAGTGTCGCCCACGAAGGGATTGACTCCTCTGATGACGATTTGCCATTCTGACCTAGAGCTCACTTGGCGTCTAGGAAGAAAGGATTAATGAAATGTTCCGTAGAATGAAACCTCGCAAGAAGGTCTGCTATTTCACTAAAAACAACATCAAGTACATCGACTACAAGGATGTCGAGCTTCTCAAGAAGTACATCTCTCCTTCCGGAAAGATTACTCCTAAGAAGATCACCGGCACTTGCAGCAAGTATCAGAGAATGTTGGCTGTCGCTATCAAACGCGCCAGATTCATGGCTCTCTTGCCGTACGTCGCTGACTAATCAGCAGAACTGAAAAAAAGAAAACCTTGGACCACATCATCCAAGGTTTTTTCTTTTGTCAGTTTTTCAGAGAAGAAACTCAGTGAAGGAATCTCGCTGTTTTGGCGCGTCGCTCGATTTCCTCCATCTCCGCATCCGTGAAGTGAAGGTATTTTCTTGCGATGGCAAGTTCCTTCTCGTGATCGGAATCCGAGACGGAAAGGTTGTCTGTGTTGATGGAGACAGAGATTCCTTCGTCGAAGAGTTTCCTGATCGGATGCACGTCGAAGGAAGCGACCTCTTTGGTCTGAATGTTGCTGGTGAGGCAGCATTCGACATGGATATTCTTTTCCTTGACAAGCTGCAGAAGTTTCTCATCTTTGACGACGGTGATGCCGTGACCGAGTCTTCTCGCTCCCATGTCGATAGCATCATAGACATTGTTGAGATCGAGACTCTCCCCGGCGTGCATCGTGAAGGGAATATGATAACGGTTCGCCCGTTCGAAGACAGGGCGGTATAGTTTTGCCGGGAAGAGATTCTCGGCACCGGCGAGATCGAGACCGCATACGACATCGCCTCTCATTCTCTCACAGACTTCGACAGTCTCCATGTTCTCCTCTTCGCTCTTTCCACGCATGACACAGAGAATCAGTCCGATGCGGATCGGAAAATCCTTCATGCCGTGCTCTACTCCTCTCAGGACCGCTTCCGTGACCTCCTTTTGTGTCATGCCCTCAGCAAGGGAAAGATTCGGCGCAAAACGGATTTCGCAGTAGTCGTCATGGCTTTTCGATAAGTCTTCGACAAGCTCATAGGCGACTCGCTCGAGCGCCCAGTCCTTCTGAAGGACCTTGAGCGGAATATTGAAGCAGCGAAGCACTTCCTCGAGATTCTTGCAGTCCTCGCTGGCAGTGAGAAGTCTCTTCATCGTTCCTTCGTCTTCACAGGGGGCGGGAATCCGCTGTTCCCGATAGAGTTCAAGACAGGTCTTTGCCCGCAGCGAGCCATCCAGATGTAAATGCAGTTCAGTCATGATTGTTTTCTCCTAGTATCAATATATCATTTCCGAACCTGTTTCCGTCTATCTTTTATCTTTCCTCGGAAAAGGTTAGAATATAGGCATGATCAAAACCTATAACAAAGACCTGGATTATTCTTACACCGAAGGCTTCTTTCCGACCTTCGAGATGATTCAATATCGGAAAGATAGTCTCCGCAGCGTCTACGTCAATCCAGATGCCGTCGACAGCGACGGATACAAGAAGATTCTGACTCTTGTCCCCAAGGACAAAGTCATCATCTCCGAAAAGGCGTTCAACGTCCTTAAATCCAAGGAGAACGCCCATGTCATCGGTGTCTTTTCCAAATTCAGCGAACCGCTGAACCCGGAGAAAGACCACCTTGTCATGGTGAATCCGAGCGATATGGGAAATCTCGGCAACGCGATGAGAACCCTGTTGGCGTTCGGATATCACGATCTCGCACTCATCACACCCTGCGCCGACCGCTTCAATCCGAAGGCTGTCCGTGCCTCCATGGGCGCAATCTTCAAAATCAGAATCGAAGAATTCGATTCCTTCGAAACCTATCTCAAAAAGTATCCCCGCACGTTCTATCCCTTTGTCCTGGATACTTCAAGACCGCTTCATGATGTTACCTTCTTCCATCCCTGCTCCCTTGTTTTCGGCAATGAAGCGACCGGGCTGCCTCCGAGCATTCACAACGAAAACAATGTCCGCATCGAGCAGAGCAATGAGGTCGATTCCCTGAATCTGACGACCTCCATTGCCGTCGCCTTCTATGAACTGAAGACAAGAGGCTAATATAGAAAACGTCTGATTTTCGGATTAGGCTTTTTAGACGAAAGTGGAAAACCACACAGAAAAACAATTTCAGTAGAAAAGCCCAGCATTTTTGCTGGGCTGTCGCTTTTTATAGACCGCGGAAAATCAGAGAAGTGAAGAGGAAGTAGACCACGATGGAGATGATGTCTAAGACCGTGGAGATGACCGGCTGTGACATGACGGCGGGATCGAGATGGATCTTCTTGGCTAAGACCGGGAGGGAGATACCTAAGAGTTTCGCCAAAATCGTCGTGATGAGGAAGGTGAGGGAGACGGACATGGCCAAAAGGAGGAAGAAGATGTTCCTGTCTCCGTTACAGAGTCTTACGATGATGTCGTTGTCTCTGGCGGTGAGGGCGATCATTCCGGAATAGAGCTCGACGAGCATCCAGCCGAAGGAGAAGACGGCAAGAATGAATCCTGTGATACTGGCGGCACGGAACTCCTTCCACATCGCCTTGAAATAGTTCTTTGTCGTGATGTTTCCTAAGGCGAGCTCACGGACGGTGACGGTCGCTGTCTGATCAGAGGAGTTTCCGTTGGTTCCCATGATGGTCGGAAGGAAGGCGGTGAGGACAGGGATGGCAAGGAGCGGCCCGAGTGCGCTCAGATAGGATAGTGCCATACTGGTGAAGGTGTTGAGGACGAGAAGAAGAATCAGCCAGACACCATAGCTTCGGACAAGCCTCAGAATGGAAGTCTTCAGATATGGGGTGTCGGAAGGGAGAACGGCGGAGGAAAGTAAAGTATCTTCCGTGTTTTCGTCGTTGGCGACGTCCATGGCGTCGTCGAAGGTGATGATGCCGAGCATGCGGTCGGAAGCGTTGGTGACCGGGATGACGGAGATGTCGTATTTCCGGAAGTACTGCAGAACGATTTCCTGGTCGGTGTTGACCTGAACGGAGACGACCTGGTTGGTCATAACTTCCGCCATGGTCTTGTCTAAGTCGGATTCGACGAGCTTATCCAGGGTGACCGTGCCGACGAGCTTTCTTGTGCTGTCAACGACGAAAATCTCCCAGATGGTCTCCATTTCCTTTCCGTATTTCCGAATCTTGCCGATGGCATCTTCTACGTTGTCTGTGTCGCGGACCGAGAGATATTCCGGGGTCATCAGGGTACCGGCGGAATCGTCCTTGAAGTGAAGATAGGCGTTGATTTGTGCCTTGTCCTCCGGGGAGGCGGCCATCAGGACCTTGTGAATCAGGTTGGCGGGAAGGTCATCGACAAAGTCGACGAGGTCATCTGTCGCCATGCTGTCGACGATGCTGTGCAGTTCGAGCGAGGAGAAGGCCTGGACGACGCTCTCCTTGGTATCCTGCTCGAGATAGGTAAAAATCTCTGCGGATTCGTCACTCTTGACGGATTTGAAGAAGAAGAGCAGATCTTCCTGGGAAAGGCCTTCGAGGGCGTGGGCGATATTGGTCGGATCGTAAGTACACGCCATGGTGTTGAGTAAGGCGGTGTTGTGCGTATCGATGATGACTTTGAGGGCGGAAGGGGAAAGCTCATGGTGGACTTTCGGAGCGAGGCTCTGGTCGACCTGGATTTCTTCTTCGCTGAGATTTTCTTTTTCGTTTGTTTCGTTCATGGGAAAACCTCCTACATGGCTAGTAAGCCCGGATTGATGCTATCGATGACAGCCATGGCGATGCCGAAGTAGAGAAGCAGGGTCATGATATCCATCAAAGAAGCAACGAGCGGACCGGACATCAAAGCGGGGTCGATATGGACAACCTTTGCAATGAGAGGGAGAATGGAAGCGAACATTTTGGAAAGGAATATGCCGAAGAATAAAGCGGCGGAGACGATGGCTGCAATAACCATGTATCCGTATTGGATCCCATTGTTGAGATTCCCGAAATGCAAATCCTCCAACAAAGTCTTCTTCATTTCGTCGGTGACATTGAGCAGAGGAGTGTTGAGTTCGATCATGACCCATCCGAAGTTGAAGAGGGCGACGACAAGGCCGGTGATCAAACCGACGAGACACTCTTTGCCGATGATCTTCCAGTAATCCTTTCTCTTGACATTTTCTGTCGTGAGGGCACGGATGACCATGGAAGTGGTCTGGCTTCCGGAGTTGCCGGTGGAGTCATTCAGGGCAGGGACAAAGGAGATGAGGACGGGCAAAGTGAGGAGTGCGGATTCGAAACGGGAGACGATGATGCCGGAGAAGGTGTTGATGACTAGAAGGGCAATCAGCCAGATGACATAAGAACGGGCGATGTTGAAAATTTTGTTCTCCATGTACGGACGCTGGGTCGGAGAGACGGCACCTTGCTTGAGGACGTCTTCGGTGTTCTCTTCTTCGAGAACATCCATGACATCGTCGAAGGTGAGGATGCCGAGCATTTCGCCGGTCTTGCTGACGACGGGAAGAACCGGGAGGTCGTACTCTTCGCAGATTGGAACAGCCTGTTCCTTATCGGCAATCGGAGAGATGTAGGGGAAGTCCTTCTGCATGACATTGTCGATGAATTCGTCTTTCTCCTCGAACATCATGTCTTCGAGCCGCTCGGTGCCGATGAGTTTGTTGGATTTGTCGAGGATGAAAATGGTGCGGACGGTTTCGAGGGTGTTTCCGATTTCCTTGATTTTCTCAAAGACATCCTGGACTCTGCATCCGCTCTGAATTGTGAGGAATTCGGTGGTCATGATACTTCCGACGGTGTCGTCGGAATAGCGGGAGAGTTCCTTGATCTGCTGCTTCCGTTTGTTCGGAAGATAGGATAAAACTTTCTCGCGGACCTGTTTCTTCACGTCCTCGAGGAAGTCGGAAAGGTCATCGTTGGAGACATTCTGAAGGACGATGGCAAGGTTCTTCTTGGGCAGGTGTTCTATCAGGGCGATTTTCTTTTCAATATAAAGGTACGAGAAAATCTCACCGAGTTTGTCGTAATCGTTCCCGGTGAGGGAATAGAAAAGGACGACTTCATCCGAACGCAAGGCATTTAGAGCATCTGAAAGCTGAACCGGAGCATTCTCCTTCAAGGCGATGGTCAGCCGGTCTTTGTCTCCGATGATCAAAGAGGAATGGAGTTCTTCGTCCAAGGCGATTTTTTCCTGCTCGCCTTCAGGCTGGTCAGGAAGCGGAAGCCCGGATGGCTTCTTCTCTTGGCTGAGTTTGTTTTCTTTGTTTTCCATACGTTCCTCCTTTCATTGATTGCTAGGCAGACTAGAGAATTGCTAAGAGTGCCTCTTTCAGTTCACGGATACTCGTGAACGTATTTTCATTCTCCTTACGGAGTTTTTCCTGATAACTTTTGTCATGGTAATAGCCGGCAGAGAAGAGATCGAATCCGTTCTCTTTCATGACGCGGACATCGGCCAAGGTGTCACCGATGTAGAGCATGTCTTCCTTGTCGCAGTCGAAGTCGCGCATGGCTTTTTTCATGCTTTCGTCTTTGTTGATGCCTTCCTTACTTCCGGTATAGGTCTTTACGAAAAAGGAACCGAAGCCGAGGTAACTTAAGGAAATATCGAGGGTCTCGGCATCCCTTCCGGTGACGAGAAGCAGAATGGTCTCCGGATGCTTTTCGTGGACGGTCTTCAGCATCTCTTCGATTTCCTCGGATTTCTTCAGATATTGCTCCTGAAGCTCGGAATAAGTGGCGTAGAAATGCGGAATGGCAGCGACGGATTCCTCTTCTCCGAGTACCATCTGAAGAATGCCGGTCTCTGTCGGGCCATAATGGTCAGATAGATTCTCCTTTGTGACACTTTCGTTTCCGAAATACTCCAAGGTCTGGACGATGGATTCCTTCTCTAGCGGCTCACTGTCAGCGAGTGTTCCGTCAAAATCGAAACACAGTACTTTTTTCTTGTTCATCATTCACCTCATGTTCGGAACTCATTATAGCATTCTACCTACTAGCTCAGTTCTATTTTTCCGGTATAAAGATCATAATAGGCACCTTTTCTTTCAAGCAGGGCTTCCTGTGTGCCACGTTCGATGATGACACCATGATCCAATACCATGATTTCATCGGCATCGCGGATGGTGGAAAGACGGTGGGCAATCACGATGACGCTTCTTCCTTTCATCATAGTCTTCAGCCCTTCTTGGATGAGCAGCTCGCTGCGGGTATCGATATTGGAGGTCGCCTCGTCGAGAATCATGACCGGAGAATGGTTGAGACTCGCTCTGGTGATACCGAGGAGCTGTCTCTGCCCTTCGGAGAGATTGCCGCCGTCATCATAAAGCATCGTCTGATAGCCTTGGGGAGAACGGCGGATGAAGGAATCAGCGTGAGAAGCGATACTGGCATTTTTCACTTCTTCCTCCGTCGAATGTCTCCGGACATAACGGATATTGTCGAGGATGGTATCGGTGAAAAGATGGGTATCCTGGGTCACCATGGAGAGCGCCCTTCGCAAGGAATCGAGTCTGATATCCTGAATATCGATGCCGTCATAGGTAATCTTTCCGCTGTCGATCGGATAGAACCGGGCGAGAAGAGAGATGATTGTCGTCTTTCCGGCTCCGGTCGAGCCGACAAAGGCCACCTTCTTTCCGGGGTGTACCTCAAAGGAGATGCCTTTAAGAATCTCCTTGCCTTTCACATAGGAGAAATGGACATTCTCAAAGCGGATGACACCCTGAATCGGTCTTGTCGATCCGTCTTCCATTTTCCAGACATAACGTTTGGTGAACTCTTCGCTCTCTTTGTCGGCAAGAAGCAGTGCGACCTCACCCTGGTCTTCCTCACTCTTTTCATCGAGGAAACGGAAAATCCGTTCGGCACCTGCACTGGCGACGAGAATCGAATTGAGATGCTGGGTGAAGTAGTTGAACGGCTGGCAGGCATTTCTGGTGAAGACGAGATAAGACTGCAGTCCGCCGAAGGTGAGAGGACCCGCCCAACCGGTACAGAGGGCGAGAATGCCGCAGACGGAAGAAACGGAGAAATTGAAGTAACTGAGCGAGACAAAGAACGGCGTGTTGACCTGGGTATGGTAGAAGGCATTCTGGCTCGCTTTTCTCCATTCTTCGTTATAGCGGTCGAACTTGGCAAAGCTTTCCTCTTCGTGGGAAAAGGCCTTGATGACCCTGACGCCGGCGATGTCCTCTTCGACGACGGCGTTGACATCGGCGAGGGTCTGCTGCTGAAGCCGGTAGTATTTTCTGGAAACCTTCGCATTGACGAACATGAAGACGAACATGACAAGGAGGAAGAAGACGACGATGAAGGAGAGGGGGACATTGATGACAAAGAGGGAGACGATGGTGCCGACCATGTTGGTGAAGGAGAGGACGATGTTGGCTAAGGCGTCGTTAAGCGCCTGAAGAATCGAATCGACATCATTGGTGAATAAGGACATGATCTCCCCGTGGGAATGCGTATCGAAGAAGGAAATCGGAAGTTCCTGCATCTTCACCATCAGCGAGGAACGGATGCGGAAGAGAACCTTCTGGGTCAGATTGACCATGATTTCGTTGTGGAGGATGGCACAGAAGACACCGCCGACATAGATACCGACGATGGTGACGATATCCTTTACGAAGATGCCCCAGTATTGAGAAAGGAGTGCGGCGGTGTCCGCCGAAGTACCGACTAGATTTGCATACTCGAGAATGTGGTCGGTGACAAAGCCGCCGAAATAGGTGCCTAAGACATTGGCGACACCGGTGAGGGAAGCAGTCACGAGGGCGAGAAGGAAGAAAAAAGCGTAATCTTTGAAGTAGGAGACAAGACGGAAAAGGGTCTTGGGAAGGTTATCGGCCCGTTTGGTGCTTTTCATTCAGTGCCCCTCCTTCTGGATATTGTAGATGTCCTGATAGATACTGTCGTTGGCGAGAAGCTCTTCTCCGGTACCGATATTGTTGATCTTGCCGTCGTTGAGGACGATGATGCGGTCGGCATCCTTGATGGCGGAGACTTTCTGGGAGATGATGATCTTGGTCATATGCGGAAGCTCGGTTTTCAGGTTTTCCTTGAGCCGGTGTTCCGTCATGCGGTCGAGAGCGGAGAAGGAGTCGTCGAGGATGAGAATCTTCGGATTGCGGAGAATGGCTCTGGCGATACAGATTCGCTGTCTCTGTCCGCCGGAGATGTTGTTTCCGCTCTGGGAAATATAGGTGTCAAAGCCGTCCTTGAAAGAGTTCTCGATGACATCGAGACAGCAGGCGATGCGGCAGGCTTTGACTAAGTCTTCTTCTGTAGCCTCCCTATTTCCCCAGAGGAGGTTTTCCCGGACGGTTCCGGAGAAGAGCCTCGGGCTCTGGAAGGCAATGGCGATGCTGTCGCGAAGTTCAGTGAGGGAATAATCTTTGATATCGTGACCGGAGATGGCAATTCTTCCTTCGGTCGCATCATAAAAGCGTTCTATAAGATAAATCAAGGTCGATTTACTCGAGCCGGTCTCGCCGAGGATGCCGATGGTCTCTCCGTCCTTGATGTGGAAAGTGATATCAGAGAGTACGTTTTCCTTTGCACTTCTGTTGTATCGGAAACTGACATGGTCGAAGTCGATACTGCCGTCAGCAACACGAAGGCTGGAATCCTTTCTGTCGACGATTTCACTCTGGCTATCGAACACTTCCTTCACACGGGAAAAGGAAGCGCTGGCTCTTGTGAATGACATGAAGACCATCGAGATCATCATGAGGGAAGTGAGCGTCTGCGTGGCATAGCTTAAGAATGAGGCGATGTCGGCGGCGGTCTTCGTGGCTTCAATCTCCGGGTGCCAGTTCTGAAAGACGCTGGTGCCGCCGATGAGAAGGATGCCGACCATGCAGGCATAGGTCATGAACTGCATGATTCCCTGGTTGAGGGCGATGAGACTCAGGGCGCTGTTTCCGATCTTTTTGACTTGGGTGTTAACCGTGTTGAATTTTTCGTTCTCGAAATCCTTTTTGGCATTGGCCCGGACCATCCGCATGGCGGTGAGGGATTCTTCCGTCGTCCGGTTGATGCTGTCGAGTGCTCCTTGGAGCCTGTAGAACTTCGGTCTGGAGAGGAAAACGATGACAGAAAGAAGAATGGCGAGGGCAGGAATGACGATAGCGAAGACAAGGGAGAGCTCTTTGGAGATGAGAAGTGCGAAGACGATGGCACAGACTAACTGGACAGGGGCGCGGAGCAAAGGACGTAGAACCTGGCAGAAGGTGTCGGAGATGATCTGAACATCGTTTGTCATTCTCGTGATCAGGGAATTGAGCCGGAATTCATCGAGGTTGGAAAAGGAAAAATCCTGAATCTTCCGGTATTCTTCTCTTCTCAGTTCGTATCCGAGTCCTCTTCCCGCCTTTGCCGTGAACTTCGCGGAAAAGACGCCGAGGAAAAAGGAACAGACGGCGAAGCCTAGCATGATGCCGCCGATGGTATAGACATAGGGGGCATCGTAGGTATAGCTTCCGTCCGGTGTCTTGCTCATGCCGTTCTTGAGTAACTGATTCATCAGAAACGGAAGAGAAATCTCAAGGATGTTCTCCAAAGTAATCGCTACGACGGCAATGAGAAAGGAAACCCGGTAGGGCTTCAGAAAGTGAAGGAGATGGAATGTGCTTTGTTTTCGCTTTATTTTGTTCATATAGTCTAATCCTCAATTTGATTCCGTGCTCTATACTTTCCGCCTTTACATAGTAAAAGTCAACTGAAAAGAGCTATGAAAGCCGTTCAATCGGCTCTGAGCATTTTCCTTTTCTGAAATAACAAACATGGTATAATGAAGTCAGCTAGGAGGCTATGCCAAATGACTGAAGAAGAATTGAAGAAATTAGCAGGTACGAAGACGGAAGCTAACCTGAAGGCCGCTTTTGCCGGTGAGAGCCAGGCTCACACCAAATATCGCTACTATGCCGAAGTCGCCGCCAAGGAAGGGCACAAGGAGTTTTCCGACCTTTTCATGGAGACCTCTCTCAATGAGATGGAGCATGCCGAACTCTGGTTCAAGTATCTCCATGGCGGACACATCCCTACGACCGAAAAGAATCTCGAGGATGCCGCAAATGGCGAAAACTATGAGCAGACTGAGATGTATCCGGAATTCGCCCGCATCGCCCGCGAAGAAGGATTCATGGAAATTGCTGCCAAGTTCGAACTTGTCGGCAAGATCGAAGCGAGACACGAAGCACGTTACAAATCCCTTCTCGAACAGCTCCATACGGACAAGGCCGTCCTCAAGGAGGATGTCCTCGTCGTCTGGAAGTGCGAAGTCTGCGGACATATCCATGTCGGCAAGACGGCTCCGAAGGTCTGCCCTGTCTGCGGACACAAGAATACGTTCCTTCCCTACGCCATGAATTATTCTCTCTGATCTGCCCGGAGAGAAAAGCATTCGCCTATGCCGAAGTGGCATAGGCGATTTCTTTTTCCGCTTTTTTTCAGAAGGAAAACCTTGTCTTTTCCCTACGAAAAACTTCCGTGAAAATATTTTCATAGAGCTTTGACTATAGGTTATTAAATATATATAATCTTCTTGAAGTCAAATATTTTTGACGAGGAGGAATTATGGAAGACAACAAGAAAATGTTTAAAGACAGAGTGACTATCTATGAGGTCGCCAAAGTGGCCGGTGTTTCCCTGGCAACTGTCAGCCGTGTCATCAACAACCATCAGAACGTGACGGAAAAGACCAAAAAGGCCGTCAATGATGCCATTCAGAGATTGGGATACAAGCCCTCTGCCCTTGCGCAGGGCCTTGCCAACTCCCGTTCCACCAACATCGGTATCATGATTCCGTCCACGGGTTATTCCTATGTTTCCAATATGCTCGACGGCATGATCGAAGTCGCCAAAATTTATAAATACATCACTTCGATTTTCATCACCAAGAGAACGAAAGAGGATTCCGGTGCCGTCATCGAATCCCTCATCAAGTCCCATGTCGACGGTGCCGTCATCTATGACGATGAACTCGGAACCGATGAAATCCGTTCCATCCAGAACTATCACATCCCGCTCATCGTCGTCGGTCACGATATGGAAGGCGATTCCTTAGGCTCCATCATCATCGAATACAAGGATCCGGTCATGGATGTCGTCAAGGAACACATGATGTCCACCAAGGAAGACGATGTCTTTATCCTCGACGTCGTCAATCAGGGCAAGATGCTCGACGAAATCCGCGACGGACTTCTCGATTACGCCAAGGCCAATGACAGACACATCGAAACCATCACCCTCAACGATTCCTATAGCATTGTCTATCCTGCCATGAAGGAATTCTTCAAGACCCATCGCAAGGGTTATTTTGTCGCACCGAGAGATTCTCTCGCTGCCGCTGTCGTCAATGCCGCCATCGAATCCGGCCTCCGCATCCCGGAGGACATCGAAGTCCTCTCCGCCATCGGAAGCAAGGTTTCCTATATGACAAGGCCGGAGATTTCCTCTTTCTCCATGGATATGTTCAAAGTCGGTTCTGTTGCCGTCCGTATGCTCACCAAGCTCCTCAACGATGATGGCAACTCCGCTCCGACCAAGACGTTCCGCTTCCGTGCCACTTACAACAAGCGTTCCACCACTAAGTAAGAACGGGGAGTAAAACTATGTCTCTTCCCATTTTGATGAGCGTTCCCACCATTATTGTTATCAGTGTCGTTTCCGTCGTCGCTGTCGCCGGTGCCGTTGTTGGTGCCATCCTCTTCCACAAGCATCGTTTTTCCTCCGCTTCCAGCAATCTCAAAAAACAATATGATGACATCCATTTCCGCCTTGCGAACAACTGCAATACTTCTCTGACCCGTCTGGAGACGCTCGGACATTATTCCGAGGAGTATCAGAACATCTATGCCGACAGAAAAAAACAGTACGACGATATTCTGAACAGAAAAGATGCTCCGATTGCTCGGTCGATTGCCTCTTTGGAGAGCATGGTGAAAGCCAAGGAATACCATAGAGTCCGGGAAGCCGAAAGTGAGATTGCAAATAGTCTCAGCTCCTTCAGCAAATTGGTCTCCGACTTCTCTTCTGACCTTTCCACGCTGCTTCAGGAGGACGATGTCATCAATTCCGCCTCTGTTCCGGTCAAATCAAAATTCCGGGAAATCGAAAACTTCTATAATAATCATGTCAATGAACTAAAAGGTTTGGAAGTCTCTTTTGAGTACGTCATCAGTGATGCCAAGAAGAGACTTGAACAGTTCCAGACTCTGACCAACGAAGCCAAATATGATGAAGCACAGAAGGCCTTGAACGAACTTGACGAAATTCTCACAGTCATCAGCGCTGTCATGACGCAGATTCCGTTCCTTCAGGCGAGTGTTTCCACCGTGCTTCCCAAAAAGCTCGATGATCTTCTGAAGACCTATCAGAGCATGGTGAAGGAAGACTATGTCATCCGTCATCTCCATGTCGAAGAACGGATCGAGAAGATTAAGAACGAAATCGCCAGCCTGAAAAACCAGCTCCTTGTTCTCGACACCCAGGGTGTCCATGACAAAATTGATGCCATCCAGTCGGAAATCACCGATATCAATGCCGCCTTCGAAGAAGAGAAACTGGCCAAGACCAATTATTTCAACACCCGTAACGCCATGGATGATTCCACCTACGAAGATGAAAGAACCTATAGCCTCCTGATGAACAGCCTTCCGGAATACGACAAAGTCTATGTCCTTAACCGGAAGTATGTGGATCAGATGACTGCCCTGAAGAACGATATCGAGAACATCGGCATTCTCAAGCGTCAGCTCGACTCCTATCTCGATACCTCCAATCGTCAGCCTTACACCATCATCATGAAGAAGAGCTCTGAAATGCGCTCTGAGATGACCAAGTGCGAACGCACGATGAAGGATTATCAGCAATATGTCAATTCTCTCCGCCAGTCCATGGAGGATGTCTACCAGGGACTGAGAAACTGTGTGGTCGATATCCTCACAATGAGAAACAAAATCCGCCATCTCGGACTGAATGATTTCCTCGAGAGCAGCGATTTCCGCATCAACCGTTTCCTTTCGGAAATTGATGCAATCAGCAGCCTGCTCCATGTTCTTCCGATGGATGTCAGCAAAATCGTCTCCCGCTTCAATTCCCTTCATGATGACTGCCAGGTCTTCTTGGATGATGCAAAGAAGAAAATTGAAGAAGCTGACAAGGCCGAACAGGCCATTGTCTATGCCAATGCCTACCGCCTTGACTACACTGACTGTGACAAGCTTGTGAGAGAGGCGGAGAGCGCCTACTGGGAAGGAGACTTCTCTCGCGCTTACGCCAAAGCCTGTAAAGCCAACACCTCTTTCAACAAGGCACTCAACACTGCCAATCAATAAACGATGAACTGCGATATCTATTTTGACTGTGCGAGCACAGTCAGACCTTACCCGGAAGTCCTCAAGGTCTTCCAAGATGTTTCCGTGAACTCTTTTGCCAACGCATCCTCCAACCATGCGTTAGGTTTTGCCTGTTCTTCGACTCTGCAGCGGGCGAGGATGCAGGTGGCGAAGTATCTCCATGTTCTTCCGGAGGAAGTCGTCTTCACTTCCGGTGCGAGCGAAGGGAACAATCTCGCCATCAAAGGGGTCGCCTACCACAACAGAGGTTGGGCCAAACGGATTATCACCACGAAAGCCGAACATCCTTCCGTGATGGAGGTTTTCCGTAAACTTGAAAAGGAAGGATTCGATGTCGTCTACCTCGACTATGACGAAGAAGGAAAACTGAATCTGAAGGAACTGGAAGATGCTCTCTCCGTTCCGACCTCCTTAGTATCCGTCATGGCCGTCAACAATGAAGTCGGATATATCTTTCCGGTTTCGGAAGTCAGCAAAATCGTCCACTCTCATTCGAGAGCTCTCCTCCATGTCGATGCCACACAGGCAATTGGAAAGGAAATGCTCAGTCCGGACAGTTATGATCTGATGACCTTCTCCGGTCATAAGATCGGAGGACTCAAAGGATCCGGCATCCTTGTGAAAAAGAAACATGTCCTTTTGGAAGAACAGATTCTCGGCGGAGAACAGGAAAACGGACTCCGTGCCGGAACGACACCGCTTGGACTCGATTGCTCTCTTGCCACTGCCCTCCGTCTCTCCCTCTCTTCAGAGGCAGAACGGAAAAGTCAGGCAAAGAAAGTGAATGCCTATCTTCGGGAGGAACTTTCCAAAATCGAAGAGGTTGAAATTACGTCGAAAGGAAACTGCACTCCTTTCATTCTCTCCTTTGCCCTTCGGGAACACAAAGGCTCCGTCATTGCGGAAGCACTCAGTAACCGCGGCATCTATGTTTCGACGAAATCTGCTTGTTCCAGCCGAGAGGAAGGCTATTCCTATGTGCTGAAAAATGCAGGATACAACGAAAAGATTGCCTATAATGGAATCCGTCTTTCCTTCTCGGGCAGAGAGACTTTGGAACAGGCCCAGACCTTTATGAAGAATCTTCGCGAAATCCTTTTGGAAATCAAAGTGAAGGAGGAAGAAAAATGAACACAGACATGATTATCGTATTCTTCGGTGAACTTTCCACAAAAGGAAAGAACATCATGAATTTCATCCGACTCCTCGGAAAGAATATTCAGTATGCACTCCGCAATTTCAAAGGCCTGACCTATGAAATCAAGAAAGATCACATCTACATCCTTCTCAACGGAGAAGACTACGAGGAAGTGAAGAAACCACTGAAGAAGGTTTCCGGTATCGGTTCTTTTGCTTTGGCAAAGAATGTCGAGAAAACGATGGAAGCCATCTCGGAAGAGGCGAAGGAAGTTTACTTAGCCTCCGGCAAGAAAACCTTCAAAATCGAGACCCGTCGCGCCGACAAGGAATTCCCGATTCACTCCGATGAGGTTTCCCGCAAGGTCGGATCCTATGTGCTCCGTGCGACACAGAACAGCCAGGTCGATGTCCATACCCCAGATATCCTGATCCATGTCATGATCCGTCCGGAAGGCGCCTATGTCTATGCCCTGAAGGAAAAGGGAATGGGCGGATATCCGCTCGGTATCGCGGGGAAATCCCTCTGCCTCTTAAGCGGTGGCATCGACTCCCCCGTGGCCGCCTACCTGATGATGAAGCGCGGTGTCAAACTCGAGTGCATCCACTTTGCCGCTCCGCCTTATACTTCCCAGGCCGTCATCGAGAAAATCCATGACCTTCTCCATGTCCTGAACGAGTATCAGCCGGATATCAAGCTTTATGTCGTTCCGTTCACGGAACTGGAACGGAAAATCTATGAGGTCGCCGGTCCGAGCTACTGCGTCACCGTCATGAGAAGAATGATGATGAGAATCGCAGAGCGGATTGCCAACAAGCACAACGACCTCATTCTCTCTTCCGGAGAGAGCATCGGTCAGGTCGCCTCGCAGACGCTTCCATCGATGCGGGTCATCGAAGAGTGCTCCCATCTTCCGATGGTGAGACCGTTAGCCTGTGTCGACAAGACGGAGATCATGGATCTTGCCAAGAAGATCGGCACCTATGAAATCTCCATCCGTCCCTACGAAGACTGCTGTACTATTTTCACCCTCAAGGATCCGGTCACGCATCCTTCCTTGGAGGTCGTCAATAAGATCGAATCCGAATTCGACTGGCAGTCCATGGTCAGTGAATGCGTGAAGAATACGACAGCCGAGCATGTGACGTTGCAAGAAGACGAATTCTGAATTTCAAATGCCGCCTTCGGGCGGCATTTTATGAGCGGGTAGAACGCATTCTCCACAATAGAAAAATCCGACTGAAATCAGCAAGATGCTTCTAGGAATTATTCACGTTATAAGCTGTTTTCTGCCATTAGGAAAGGAGACTTCATCATGAGTGTCAACGACGCGACAAAACACCGACAGAATCTGAAAGTTGGGGATCACGGCCACCTTTCTGACCTGAGAAAAGGCCAAATAGCAAAAGTGCTCGATTTCCATAACGACAATGCCGCACTGAAGCGGCATCTTCTCGATATGGGAATCACGAGGGGCGTCACTGTCAGAGTGAAGAAGGTGGCCCCTTTCGGAAACCCGGTCGACATCGAGTTGAGAGGATATGAGCTTGCCATGCGGATTGAAGATCTGAGAAACATCGACATTGTGGTCATCGGGAGCGAAAAATGAAGGATAGCATGACAATCGGTCTCATCGGAAACCAGAATGCCGGGAAGACCACATTATTCAATGCATTGACCGGGCAGAATGCCACCATCGGAAACTGGCCGGGTGTCACCATCGAACGGAAGGAAGGCGTCATCCGAGGAACCAAGGACCTTATTCTCGTCGATACGCCTGGTGTCTATTCCCTCTCTCCGTATACCAGTGAGGAAAAGGTCACCCGACAGTTCTGCATCGATCAGAATCCGGACCTCATCATCAATATTGTCGATGCAACCAGCATGGAGCGGTCCCTTTATCTTACTACCCAGCTCCTCGAACTGGATGCAGATGTCATCGTGGCGATGAATATGGCCGATATTCTCGAGAAGAAGGGAATTAATATCGATTTTAAGAAACTGGAAGAGAGACTCGGCGTCTCTGTGGTCCGCATTTCCGCCAAGACGGGAGAAGGAATCGACCGACTGATTTCCTTGATCAAAACTCACGGATACCGTCCCAATCCGAAACGGAACATCTATGCCTCAGATGTTGCAGAAGAGCTCCATCATCTTGAGATGGATCTCAGTCAGGAGCTCGAGGATAAAAAAGAACTCCGTTTTGCAGCCGTCAAGCTGTTCGAAAAGGACCCTTTCTATCAGGCACTGAACAATGTTTCGACCAGAAAGGAAGTATCCGCTCTGGAAGAACGTTATGATATGGATGCGGAGCAGATTATCGCCGACCAGCGTTATCAGTATGTCACCTCCGTCAAGGCGGACTGCCTTGTAGAAAAGGAAATGCCGGAATCCATCACGGATAAAATCGATCGGATCGTTCTCAACCGTTACCTCGCCTTGCCGATTTTCCTCCTCGTCATCGGACTGATGTATTTCCTTTCCATCGGTGTCATCGGTTCTGTCACGAGCGATTTCATTGATGCTCTCTTCAACGGATCGACAACAATCGGAATTTTCTTCCAGGAGGTTCCCTTCTCCATCGAAGGCCTCGGGCCGCTTCTTGGAAGGTCAATTGAGCAGGCGGGAGGTTCTGTCTGGGCGAGCGACCTTGTCGCCAACGGCATTATCGGCGGTATCTCCACTGTCCTTTCATTCATCCCGCAGCTTGTCACTCTATTCTTGTGCCTCTCGGTTCTGGAGGCAAGCGGCTATATGTCGAGAATCGCTTTCTTTCTCGATGCGCTCTTCAAAAAGTTCGGCCTTTCCGGTAAGTCGATCATACCCTTCATTGTTGGGACTGGCTGCTCTGTCCCCGGCATCATGACGGCGAGAACCGTCGAGAATCCGGAGGAGAAAGAGATGACGGCCATGCTTGTTCCTTTCATTCCCTGCAATGCGAAACTGCCAATCATGTCTCTTCTCGCAGGTGTGATTTTCCCTAAAGCCGGCTGGCTTGTGACGTTTGTCTGTTACCTCTTCTCTCTTTTCATCATTCTCTTTGTCAACATCATTCTAAAGAAGTTCTTTTTCCGAAAAGGAAATGATTCCTTCATTTCCGAACTACCGGAATACAAGATGCCGAATGCTTATTATGTCTATCGTGATGTAAAAGACAAAACTCTTGATTTTATCGAAAGGGCTGGAACTACCATTTTCCTATGCACATTCTTGGTTTGGTTCTTTACCCGCTTCACCTGGACCTTTGCTTATGTCGGGCCGAAAGATACCTTTTCCAACATCGAGACCATGGCGATTTCCTCTTCCATGCTGGCGAGCGTCGGGAAGGTTCTCGCCTATCTCTTCATTCCTGCTTTCGGCGGGCACTATTCCTGGGGACTCACCGTTTCGGCAATGCAGGGCCTGATTGCCAAGGAACAGGTGGTCTCTTCCCTTTCCGTCATCGCAGGAGGAAGCAACGCCATTCTTTCCTCTACCTCTCCTTTTTCTTTCCTCTCTACACTCGATGCCAATGGAATTCTCACCTCCTTGTCCTTCCTGTCCTTCAATCTCTTCTCCATTCCATGTATCTCTGCGGTAAGTGCCCTAAAACGGGAACTCGGTTCAACGAAGAAACTGATTTTCACGATGTCGATGGAAGTCTTGATTGCCTATCTGATTTCGACGGTGCTTGGCACCATCGCCTGGGCCTGTAACGGATTCGCGGGGGTGACCGGCTTATGAACTGGATTGATTTCCTTGTCGTTCTCTGTGTCGTGATTGCACTTCTTTCCGTTCTTTTCTATAAGCTCTATCCGATTCTTTTTAAGAAGAAAAGGAAATCGAGGAAAGCGAAGGAACTGCTTCGGGATTATAAGAGAACGAAGCGGAAGGAAGAGAAAGGGAAGAAAAAATGAGAAAGAAAAAAAGAGGACAGCCGGATGGCTGTCCTCTTTCGATTACTTTTGGAAGAAATTACTTGGAAGCAATAGCCTGCTTGGCAGTCTCGACAAGATTCTTGAACTCTTCGGCGTTGGTGCCGGCGATTTCACTGAGCATCTTTCTGTTGAGCTGAATATCGGCAAGCTTCAGTCCATACATGAACTGAGAATAGGAGATGTCATTGACCTTGCAGGCGGCGGAGATACGACGGATCCAGAGCTTTCTGTAATCCTGTTTTCTTTCCTTACGTCCGTTGAAGGCATGGGCATCAGCCTTCATGGTCGCTTCTTTGGCGGTCTTGAAGAGCTTATGTCTTGCACCGAAGTATCCTTCGGCTCTCTTTAAAATCTTTTTACGGCTGTCGTGTCTGACGGTACCACGTTTAACTCTCATTGTTACTTACCTCTCTTTACTTACTGATGAGTCCCATCATCTTCTTGGACTCAAGGTTGCCAAGGTATCTGGCCTTGCGGTTGTGACGGATCATCTTATGGGTCTTGTTGTGAGAGAGGTGGCTCGTATTCTGGTTCCACTTCTTGACCTTGCCGCTGGCAGTAATTTTGAATCTCTTGACGGCACCACGTTTACTCTTCATTTTAGGCATTTTTCTGGCCCTCCTGTTTTTTTGAAGCTTTCGGATTCAGCATGATGGAATAATCTTTTCCGACCAATTCAGGTTCTTTTTCGGTCGTGCAGTAGTCTTTGACCATGGATAAGAAGGAACTCAGTGTTTCCTTGACGATATCCATTCTCTGCATCATTCTTCCTTTGATGTAGACGGAAACCTTGACTTTCATGCCATCCTCAAGGAACTTGAGTGCGGCTTTGGCCTTAGTTTCCAAGTCATGTTTGTCCGTCGTCGCAGTAAATCTGATCTCTTTGACAACAGTCTTCTTCTGGTTCTTCTTGGCTTCCTTGGCTTTCTTGTCCTTATCGAACTTGTACTTGCCATAGTCGACAATCTTACAGACCGGCGGATGCGCCTGCGGAGAGACACAGAGAATATCCATCTGATATTCATAGGACTTCTGCATGGCAACCTTGATTGGGACAACGCCGAAGCTTTCTCCCTGAGGCCCGATAAGAAGGACTTCCTTGAAGTGAATCCTTTCGTTGACTAATTCTCGATCATTATTGTTCTTCGGACGGAACTGCTGACCTTGATACTTGTTGTATATAAGACGAATCCTCCATTATGCTTACAAAAAACGGGTTCCTCGCAAGAGAAACCCGTTATAGCCATTGATAGCGCACAAAAACAGAATCGATGAGTTCTGCCGTCTGTGCGATTTCAACTCAAGCTTTTGACCTACCGAAACGAGATTCAGTCAGGTGAGAACGGGCGTTCTCTTTCTTAGTTGCGTTTTTCGCAAGGATAAGTTTACAACAATAAGCATTTATAGTCAATGTTTTTTTCTGAATGTTGTAGTTGTTCTGTGAATTTGTCCCTGAAAGTTGTTCAGTGATTTTGTCCCTCTTGAAGTATTCGAATGAGAATACGAAAAAAGGTAAAAGTGCACATCACATCCTCCATAGCCATCAGGCTTCTCTGGAATACTTCTTAAAATCATTGTCTCCTTGAGGAATTCGGGCTGAGGTTTCTCTCGGTGCATCCAAAAGGATAACATATGGTATCGGGGAAGGACTTTGGCGATTGTCATCCCCTATTCTTCTTTTCTTTATGATGTTGTCTTTTTCTAGAATGACCTTCTTCCTTGGCTTTTCACATCCCTTTTCCGGAGAGCCCTTTTGTCAGAGCTACGGAAGGTTTTTCCCTCTGCTTAAAAAGAGAACGGAAGGAAAGGAAGAGAACAATTCCGGTGATGATACCGGCGAGAGAATCGGCGATTCCTTCGGAAAGAAAGACGCCTTCTGCTCCGAGATAATGGGAGAGAAGGAAACAGAGCGGAATGAGGATGACGACCTTTCTCATACAGGCGAGACAAAGGGCGCTGAGCGCCTGTCCTAAAGCGACATTGATATTCTGCAATGTCATCTGGATGAAGAACATGATGGTTCCCATGAGAAACAGCGGACAATAGGCGATGACAATTTGTCTCACCTTGGGGTCTGCAGAGAATATCGTGGCATACATCCCAGGATAGATCATGGAAATGGTATAAATCATAACAGCAAAGACAAAGGCAATTCCGGTAATGAGAAAAATCCCTTTTTTCAGCCGCTTGATATTTCCTTTTCCGTAATTGTAGCTGACAAACGGCTGCATTCCATAACCCATGCCGTTGAGGGGAAGTGAGATGAGCTGAAGGGCGGAGAGCATGATGGTGAGTGCGGCGGTATAGGCTTCATCGCTGCCGGTGACTTTCTTCAGGCAGATATTGAAGACAATCTGGATGGCGCATTCTGTCGCCGTCATAATGAACGGAGAAAGACCGAGGGAAAAGATGCTGAGACATCGTCTTAGGGAGAATGCCATGTCTTTCAGTCTGATACGGAAGATGCTCGATTTCCGGAAGAAAAAAGTGAAAATCCAGATAAAGGAGATGGCCTGAGAGAGGATGGTCGCAAGGCTTGCCCCTTTCACTCCCATCCGGAAGACAAAGATGAATAAAGGGTCGAGAGCGATATTGATGAGGGCACCGATCAGAATGGAGAACATCGCACTGAAGGACCTACCTTGTGCTGTGATGAAGGGATTGAGACCTTGAGAAAGCAGGATGAAGAGGGTGCCGAGGGAATAGATTCTCAGATAATCGCTCGCATAGGAAAGCGAGGCATCTGGACAGCCGAATAGAATGATGAGGTCTTTCCCATAGAAAAAGAGAAGGAAGGACAGGACAATTCCGAACAGAACAAGAAGCAGGAAAGAGGTATTGAAGATCCGGTTGGATTCTTCCTTCTTTCCTTCTCCTAGGGCAATCGTTGCCCTAGGACTCCCTCCGAGTCCGATGAGATTGCTGAACGCCTGGACGAGGATGGTGATGGGAAGGACGATGCCGAGGGCAGCCAATGCCTCGGTCTTGATTCCCTGTATATTGGAAACATAGATCCTGTCCACGACATTGTACAGAAAAGTGATCAGCTGTGCGATGACAGCAGGGAAGGTCAGTTTCAGGATGAGCGGGAAGAGTTTCCCTTGCTCGAGTTCTTGTGTCGTGTCTTTCATACCGAAATGTTATTGTATCAAAAGAGGGAGGAAAAAGGCTCTTTTCTCTGAAGAGAAAGAGGGATTCTTGACAGGTTAATTGCTTGTTTTTTTTGATGACTTTACTTTACATTTAAATAAATGCTAAAATGGTTTTGCAATATCACTTCAACGAGCTTAATTTAAAGGAAGGAAACAATCTTATGGTAAGTGTTTTTTTGGCAGCTTCTCTTTTGCTTTCAATTAATGGCTCCGCTGTTGTGAATTCTACAAAGTCGATTGGATTTTCTAATTCGTTTAGTGATTGTGGTGTTTATACTATTCATTCAGCTTATAACCAAAATTTGGTTTTGAGTTCTAGTGGAGGCTTATCTCTTAAAGCTTATACTAATGATGATTCTCAAAGATTCGTAATTAGAAAAGAATTGGGACAATCTAATTTTAAAAGATATCGAATCTCTCCGCTGAAAGCACAAAATCTTTCAATCGGTCTATCAAATAATCCTTTTGTTTCGGGTGCTAAAGTGGAACTAATTGATGAGAATGACATGAGCAGTCCCAATTATTATTGGTTTTCGATTAGTCAAGATACGGATGATACAAGTTTTAAACTGACAACTAGTGCCTCTTCCTATTCGAAGTATTTAACGGCTGCGAATTATGATTTTCAAGTTAATAATGAATTGATTCAATCTGATATTAATTTAATGAATGAATCCATCTTTGAATGGAAATTTATAAAGACTAATGATTTAGTCCAGAATTCCATGACAACGTTAAATCTATCAGGTACAGACTTTATGCGAAGGTTGATTGTTTCTCAAACTTCAGATTACATTATTAAAATCGAGAAAAAAGAAGATATCACTGATCTTGTTCTTGAAATCGCGAATTCATCGGGTGATATTATTGCAACTAATGAGAATCGTGGCTATGATTCGCTTGACCTAATAGAAGTGTCATTGTGTCCTAACACTGATTATTATGTAAATGCTCGTTCGAAAAATAATGTGGGCAAGGTCATATTATCCTTATTTCCCAAAAAACAAGTGTATTTCACTTCATTTATGAACGCTGGGGATATCGATACAAGACCAGACATGATAGAACCGTATAATCTTTTTAAGAGAAAAGGCTATGTTTTTAATCATATAAATAATCCAACATATTATGATTTTTATCTTCCGATGACTGATGGTAAGTTGATGACTCAACATGAATATTTCATGATTTCCTCACATGGTGGTGATGATGGTGGCGTTTCAATCAATCCTTCAGATTCTATTGCATGTGATAAACTTCCATCTATGGAGGGTTGTTATTTTTCAATTTGGGCCACTTGCTATGGTGGTTCGGATTATAGTCCTGCTGTCTTTTCAATTCTAAATGGTGGTACTTATTCTTTAGGTTGGAATACAACTATTGGGGTTGATTCCTCTAGGATATTTACAAATTATATTTGGAATAAAGTGTTGAATGGCACTTCCGTTGAATCGGCGATACAGCAAACTGTAGATTTCACTTATAATCTTTATAAGAAAAACAATATCTTACATCCAATTTTATATTCTGAAGATGAAATAATCGAGTTTTCTCCCACTTCTAAAACGATTAAAAGTCATACTGCGACCACAACAATTGCTAGAAAAGCTGAGTTTGATTATTCTCTCTATGACGATTGCTATCCTATCAAAGAAGAAGGGGCCAATGCGTGGCTACAAAGAAATGATTACGAGAAAAACTCTAATTTCAATGGGGTTGTTGTTTATCGTCTAAAAGTTAATTCATATTTAACAAATGAATATATTATAAATGATTTGTCAAATGAAACATGGTTGCATTCTAGACATTCGATTGATTATTGTAAAGCTGAAAAGCTGCTGACTTCCTATTCTTCATCAAGTGAAAAAGCCTATTTGTATGAAATGGATGATGGCTTGGACTTAATTGAAGAAAATGAAGTGGAAAAAAGCAATGGAAAGTATAATGAGTCTTATCGAAGTTTGATTACAAATCGCGAATATACGGAAGGAGACATGTTCAATGCGTATTTTTAAACAAAGGAACTTAATGAAGTCGATGTTACCTATTTTTTTGCTTTTCGTAACGGGATGTCAGTCTACGGAGCTGGATACTTCTACGTTAAACCATCCTTCTTTTGATACTTTGGATCATTTCACATCATTTCTGCAAAGCCTGGATTTTCAATCTCTGAGGGAGTATCAGAGGGAGGAAAAGAAAACAAAAGTAGAAAAGAATCAGAAGAGGACCGTTTTAGCGAAATCGACAGAAGGGGCCAGGGCTGACTGCAATGAATCTACGGAATATTCGATGCTTTACTGGCTGTCGGAGGAGAATGGGACAAAAAAAGAGTCCTATGAAAACCACCATCATTATTTCTATCACAACGAAAAGACGTTCTTCTCCCTGTCGAGAGCGAACCAACAGGCACCGAACGAAATCCTTCATGATTTCGAAAACGGCATTATCAATTATTCGAAAGTAATCAGCGATGATAGTAAGTTGCTAAACAGCCCAAGGTACATTTCCAGAAAAGAAGCCGATACGATTCTTGAGGGTGTTCTGACCCCGTCCCGCTATCCGGATTATGTCGCATCTTACCAGTCAGCTTATTCCATAAAGAATGAAGCGAAGGTGAGCCGATATTCGTCCAGGATGGATGCGGATAGGTATTTAGTTGACATCGATTATTACTCTGAGAATATCATGACTTCTTATCATGCAAAATACTTGTTTGATTCGAACTTTTTCCTTGTCTCTTGTACCGAGGATTCCTATGCCGCTGTTGATGGAAAGAAGGATTGGAACAACAAAAAACATCAAGCCAAAGAAAATTATATTCTTACTGAGACGTCGTATCGATTCGATTTCGAAGCGAAAAAGACGGTTGATATCCCATCCGAGAAAGAAGCGATTCTATCCATCTTCGGTCCGGATGCCTTGGATTGATTCGGTAAAATCGAAAAAAAGACTGCCGGAAGAGCAGGGGGGTCACCTTGCTTTCCAGCAGTCTTTTTCGATTATTCTTTGACGGTTCCGAAGATTCTGTCGCCGGCATCACCGAGACCCGGGCAGATATAGGCATGCTCATTGAGCTGTCTGTCGAGGGATCCGATGAAGAGCGGGATATCCGGATTGGCCTTGCAGAAGGCTTCGACACCTTCCGGAGCGGCGATGATGCAGATGAAGTGCAGGTTCTTGGCACCATGCTGCTTCAGAAGCTTGATGGCATCAATGGCGCTGCCGCCAGTGGCAAGCATCGGATCGAGGACATAAATCTTCTTGTCTCCGAGGTTATTGGGAAGCTTGCAATAGTATTCGTGGGGTTCATGGGTGACTTCGTCACGGTAGAGACCGATGTGTCCGACACGGGCGGTCGGAACAAGTTCCGTAAATCCGTCGACCATGCCCATACCGGCACGGAGAATCGGAACAAAGCAGAGGTTCTTTCCTTCCACCATGGGCTGCATCGTCTCTTCGATAGGAGTCTTGATGAGAACATCTTTCGTCTCGACATCTTTGAGTGCTTCGTAGCCTTCCATCATAGCGATTTCCTTGACAATGGTACGGAATTCGCTGGTCGGAGTCTTCTCGTCACGCAGAATCGAAATCTTATGCTTCAAGAGGGGATGATTGAGAAGTGTCACATTCGGATATTCTTTTAAGTCCATAGGTTGAACCTCCATTTCTCAAACGCTTATTATACCGAGAAATGAGCACTATGAAAAGACAAAATTGAGAAATCGGTTGCTGGTAACGGGAGGAATTGACGTCTTTTCTGCGATAGTTTGCTAATAACATTGATTGTTTTTATCGATGATTGATGTTTGCGATAATTGAAAAATATTGTTCTTTTCTATACAAACTACTGATTCGATTCAAAATAAGTTGCTAGAGAATGATTATCTCATTTTCTTTCTTTTACTTTCTGACTTGAGGACAATAAAAAGCGACTACAGAAGCCGGAATGGTTTGCCTTTCTCCTCGCTATGTTGTACCCTAATGCAGAGAAATACTGAAATGAAAAGAAACAACCCCTTTGATATTGTCTATGAAGACAAAGACCTGATTGTCGTCTATAAGAAGAGCGGAATGCTCTCCATTGCCACCGATGACGGCGACATGCATAACCTCTACCATTATGTGAGGGAATACGTCAATCGGAAGAAGCAGAAAATCTTCATCGTGCACCGGCTCGATAAATCCACTTCTGGACTGATGATTTTCGCAAAGAGCATGGAAGTGAAACGGATGCTTCAGTCTGCCTTCGAAGATCGCACTGTTATTCGTAAGTATGAAGCCGTCGTAAAAGAGAATGTCCCGCTTGATTTTGAAAAGAGAGTGGTCCAGTATCTTTGCTTCGACCATCGGAGCGGCAAGGTTTTTGTTACGAAAGACAGAAGAAAAGGAGACGAGGCCATCACCTATGTGAAGGCGAAAAATCCGGTGAAGATGGGAACGGCACTGGATATCTGCATCAAGACCGGGAGACAGAATCAGATCCGTATCGCCCTTCACTCTTTGGGACTCACTCTCATCGGAGATAAGAAGTATGCGTTGGATGATTCTGACAGAATGATGCTCAACGCCTATGAACTGATCTTCCCGGAAACGCTGAGAATGCGTCAGCATCATTTCACTTTAGCGCCGTTTTGGCTCGAATAGTTTTGTCTTCTAATTGTTGACAAGATTATCTTCCTATCTTACAATTTGGAAAAGATTTAATAATAAATATGGTTATCACAATGGTCATTGATCTCTTCGGAGATAAAAATAACGGAACGACGGTAACGGCGATGAGAACAGCTCATCTGCTCAAGGAGTTCGGAAACGAAGTCCGGATTATCGCCTATATTCCGGAAAATGCGGATGCGGACGATCTCAAGGATTATAAAATCCTACGCTGCTATAGAGTCTCTCTTCCGATTTTCGATTGGATTGTCGTTGCCAACGGCTTTACTTTTGCCGACTGCGACGAAAAAGAGATGGCAGAGTTCATCAAAGGAAGCGATGTCGTCCATGTCATGCTTCCCTTTGTGCTCGAGGCAAAGGCCCGAAAGATTGCAAAGATTCTTTCCATCCCGGTCACGAGTGCTTATCATCTCCAGCCGGATTCCGTCTCTTACAATATGCACATGGGCCATTTCCAACCTCTCAATGCCCTCATCTATCATTTCTTTGACCGGTGGCTTTACCGTTATACCAGAACCGTCCACACGCCTTCCGAAACCATGCGCTGTCTGATGATCCAGCATCACTATCACAGTGACATCCATGCGATTTCCAATGGTGTCTCCCCTTATTTCGAGCCGGAATCCCATGAAAAACCGGAGGAACTGAAGGATAAATTCCTAATTCTGATGGTCGGAAGACTCTCCGGCGAAAAGAGACAGGATATCATCATCCGTGCCATCGGCAAGAGCAAGTATAACGAAAAAATCCAGCTTATCCTCTGTGGGCAGGGCCCGAACAAGAAGCATCTTGAGAAGCTTGCGGCGAAGTATCTGAAGAATCCGCCGATTTTCCGTTTCTGTTCCCAGCGTCAGCTCAAGGAAGTCATCAATTATTCCGACTTATATATCCACGCCTCCGATATCGAGAGTGAGGCCATTGCCTGTGTCGAGGCCTTTGCCTGCGGCAAAGTCCCCGTCATCTCCGATTCCAGGTTCAGTGCGACCAATCATTTCGCTCTGGATGAAAGAAGCCTTTTCCGCGCCGGGGACCATAACTCACTGCAACAGCGGATTGATTACTTCATCGAGCATCCGGAAGCCATTCAGGAACTCTCCGCGAAATATGTCGAGTACAGCAAGGAATTCGACATTGTCAAGAAAGCCAAGGCCTTAGAGGAGATGATGAAGCTTGAAATCGAACGAGACAAAGAAGACCACCGTTTAGGAAGAACGTATTACTCCAGTTTCCGGGAACGTCGCCATCTGAAGAAGATTGCCAAGAAGATAGGATTGGAGAATCCTTATATCGTCAAGAAGGATGTCTTCCACTCCTCGGACGAATTCTCCAACAAGGAAGAACGGAAGGCTTTGAAGAAGAAACGCCGCTAATTCCAACAAAATATAACCTATAGGGAAAGCCTTGAATGGTACCTCCCTATAGGTTTTTTGATATTGGATGCCTTTTGCAAAGCAGAGGAGATGAAAGAGTGAAAAAGCCGATGACTGAGGGGATTTATCAAGAAATTGAGATTTCTTATTTTATGGCGAAAACAAAATCCCGGCACATGCCGGGATGATGTTATCTATTTTTCACTTTCCTGCTGCTGCGGTAACGGCTCGTGTCCGTGACTCTTTCGATGATCGGCCGTAACTTATATCCGACCATGACCGAGATGATGAGCTTGACCGTATCTCCGATGAGGAATGGATAGACACAGGCAGCCATGGCCTGAGCGAACGTATATTTTCCTGCGGTGACGACAAGGAACCAGGCCATACCTGTGGCATAGACGATGACGGTTCCTAAGAGGATACCGAAGACATAGGCGCTTTTCCTATCTTTGAATCTGGTCGTAAGGAGAGCCTGAACAAAGACGGCCGGCACATAACCGATGATGAATCCACCGGTTGGTCCCATGATGACGGAAGGTCCCGCCTGGAACTTAGAGAACACCGGTGCACCGATGACGCCGATAATGATATATAAAAGGACAGAGATGCTCGCCTTGAAAGGACCTAACAGGGTGCCAATCAGATAGAGGGCAAAGGTGGCCAAGGAGATCGGAACGATGCCGATTGGGATGGATAATGGTGCTAAGACGCACATCAGGGCGGTGCCGATGGCGATGAATGCGATGTCTCTGAGTTTCATACGGACACGATTATAGGACAAAAAAGTATGCTTTGACAACAATTTTCGCATTCTTGCTTATGTTCTGCGACAGATGAGCAACATGGAGCGCTTACTATGGTTGATTTGCGTATTTGCCCCCTTTAAAACCATGTCAAGAGGTTGTAAAATAGTATACGACGAAAATTTAGCTTTTTATAGAAAGGGCCACTTTATGGGAGTAAAAATTGTCGATACTGCCTTGCGTGACGGGTCTCAGTCTCTGATCGCAACTCGTCTCACTACTGACGAGATTCTGTCTGTCGCTCCGCTTCTTGACAAAGCGGGATACTATGCTTTGGAAGTCTGGGGAGGAGCCACCTTCGATTCCTGTCTCCGTTTCCTCGACGAGGATCCCTGGGAGAGACTTCGCGCCATCCGCAAAGCCTGTCCGAACACCAAACTTCAGATGCTCTTCCGTGGGCAGAACATCCTCGGATATCATCATTATCCGGATGATATCGTCGAAAAGTTCGTCGAAAAGTCCTTGGAAAACGGCATTGACATCATCCGTGTCTTCGATGCGCTGAACGATGTCAGAAACCTCAAGAGTGCCGTCGATGCCTGCAATAAGTTTAAGGACAGATTCCCGAACGCACACTGCCAGATTGCATTATCCTATACTACTTCCCCTGTCCACACGGTCGACTACTATGTCAGCCTTGCCAAGGAAGTCGAACATATGGGTGCCGATTCCCTCTGCATCAAGGATATGGCCGGTGTCCTTCTTCCGAAGGATGCCTATGAACTCATCAGCCGTCTCAAAGCCGAGACCAAGCTTCCAATCGAGCTCCACTCCCATTGCACCGGTGGCATCTGCCAGATGACCTATCTCAAGGCCATTGAAGCCGGTGTCGATATCATCGACACAGCCTTGTCTCCGCTCTCCGGCGGAACTTCTCAGCCATGCACCGAATCCTTCAACTATGCACTTCAGGGTACGGAATATGATCCGCATCTCGACGCCGACCTTCTCAACCAGGCCAGTGCCAAGCTCGATAAGATTAAACAGAAATATCTCAAAAACGGAACGCTCAAGGTCAAAGCCCTCTGCGTCAATCCGAACATTCTCAAGTATCAGGTTCCGGGTGGCATGCTCTCCAACCTGATGAGTCAGCTCGACAAGCAGGGTGCCATGGACAAATATGAGGAAGTTCTTAAGGAAGTTCCGCTTGTCCGTAAGGACTTAGGCTATCCGCCGCTTGTCACTCCTCTTTCTCAGATGGTCGGGACCCAGGCGGTCATGAATGTCCTCACCGGGGAAAGATACAAGATGGTCCCGAAGGAAATCAAGGATTATCTTCATGGTCTCTATGGCAAGGCTCCCGCACCGGTCAATCCGGAGGTTCAGCACAAGATCATCGGTGACGATGAAGTCATCACCTATCGTCCTGCCGACAAGCTCGAACCGGAGTTCGAGAAACTGAAGAAGGAATACAAGAAGATTGCAAAGTGTGATGAGGATGTCCTTTCCATCGCCCTCTTCGATCAGGTCGCCATCAAGTTCCTCCGTAAGAAATACGGCATCGATGCCGAGGAGTTTAATGTTGAATTATGATGACCCTGGCAAAATGGACAATCGATAACTTCGGTGATGCCGCACTGCTCTCTCTCCTCTGCATTCTCGTCGTCTTCGCAGTTCTGATCATCATCACCCTTGTCCTTTCCCTGCTCAACCGCATCCGTGCGCTCGATGTCAAGGAAAAGGTCAAGATGAAGGACGGAACCGAAGCTGATGAAGATATGATGGCCGCCATCCTTGTCGCCACCCTCGATTACCGCAAGGAACGCAAGGAAGATGTGAAAGTGCTCAGCTGCAAGCTGATCGAAGACGAGACGAAGAAGAAAAAACGGAAATGACAACGAGGTAAATTTATGAGAATCTACAAAATCAAAGTCAATGGAAAAACCTATGAAGTCAAAGTCATGGGAATCACTGAGGTCGAACCGACGGAAGTGACGACGGTCAAAGGTGCTGTCGCAGCCCCTGCTGCCGCTCCAGCCCCGGCCGCTGCTCCCGCAGCCGCTCCGGCTCCTACCGGAAACGGAACTCCGGTCCCTGCTCCGATGCAGGGCACTATCCTTGATGTCAAAGTCAAGGCCGGTGATGCCGTCAAGGCCGGTCAGGTCCTCTGTGTCCTCGAGGCCATGAAGCTCGAGAACGAAATCAAGGCTCCGAATGACGGAACCATCATCAGTGTCGCAGTCACGAAGGGTCAGCAGGTCAACAGCAAAGATACTTTGGTCGTTCTGGGGTAAACTATGGCATCGGTTCTTGCGAATGACGTCGGAGAATTCTTCCTGGATTTTTTCAGAAATACAGGTATTGCCGGATTCTTCGAAGCGGGAGGTTGGAAAAACCTCATCATGATTCTGATTGCCGTCTTACTCCTCTATCTTGCCATCTTCAAGAAAGCGGAACCTTATCTGCTCATCCCGATGGGCGTGGGTATGCTCTTAGCAAACCTCCCCGGGGTGGATGTCATGAAACCGATCTACCAGACGGTGGAAGGCACAACGGACATCAAGGTTACGCACGTCGACTATAAGGGACTTCTCGGTCTCATCTATCCAAACGGAGAAGATGTCAAGACCATCACAGGATATTCGGGACTTCTCGGTACACTCTACAAAGGGGTCCAATACGATATCTATCCTTGCCTTATCTTCTTAGGCATCGGTGCCACGACGGACTTCGGACCGCTCATCTCCAATCCGAAGACCCTCATCTTAGGTGCCGCCGCCCAGATTGGTATCTTCCTCACTCTCATGCTTGCCTCTGCCTGTGGCTTTGATGCCCAGCAGGCAGCCAGTATCGGTATCATCGGCGGAGCCGACGGACCGACTGCCATTCTGACAACGAAGACTCTCTCCCCTGCCTTGCTCTCCTCCATTGCCATCGCCGCATATTCCTATATGGCACTGGTTCCTTTCATTCAGCCGCCGGTCATCCGACTGCTCACGACCAAGAAGGAAAGAATGATCCATATGGAAGAGCTCAAGCCGGTCAGCAAGACGAAGAAAATCATCTTCCCGATTGCTGTCATGATTGTCGTCATCCTAATCGTTCCTTCTTCCGCTCCTCTCATCGGCTGCCTTATGATGGGTAACCTCGTCAAGGAGAGCGGTGTTGTTCCTAAACTCGTCGAGGCGGCTTCCAATACAATTCTTTATGCTGTCACGATTCTTCTCGGCCTCTCTGTCGGTGCTACCGCCAGTGCCGAGTACTTCCTCAATCCGAAGACCCTTCTCATCTTCGCTCTCGGGATCATCGCCTTCATCCTTGCTACGGCAAGCGGTGTACTCATCGGAAAGCTGATGTGCTGGCTCACGCACGGCAAGATCAACCCGATGATCGGTGCTGCGGGTGTCTCCGCCGTTCCGATGGCCGCCCGTGTCGTCCAGAAGGAAGGCCAGAGAGAAGATCCGAGCAACTTCCTTCTCATGCACGCCATGGGACCGAATGTCGCCGGCGTCATCGGAAGCGCGGTCGCTGCCGGTCTTCTGATACAGCTTCTCGGCTAATCTCTGATGCAGCATACGATTCTGTCTTTTCCTGAAATCGATTCGACGAATTCCTATCTCAAGCGGGAATACAATAATCTCCCTGACTTCACCATCGTCACCGCCGATCACCAGACGGCGGGGAGAGGAAGACGAGGAAGGGTTTGGGAAGACTCTAGTGCTTCCCTTCCGTTCTCTCTTCTTCTCAAGGGGGAGGAACGGGAAAACGATACTTCCCTTCTTCCGCTACTCACCGGTGCGGCAATGTCGGATGCCCTCTATGAACTCGGTATCGAGAATTCCATCAAGTGGCCTAATGACATTCTCATCGGGGATAAGAAAGCGGTCGGAATCCTGCTCGAGTCGGTCTATGAGACGAAAAGGGAGGCACTCATCATCGGAATCGGTGTGAATGTCTCTCAGAAGTCCTTTCCGGGGGAGCTGAAGGATAAAGCGATATCGCTTTATCAGGCCACCGGAAAACAGTTCGATAAGAAGATTGTTCTGGATTGTTTCTTACGTCATTTCGACTGCTGTTACGGGATGTTCCTCAAGGGTGACGATTCCTTCCTCGATACGGTGAGAGAGCGCTCTTACCTGACAGGAAAGAAGCTCTATCTCAACTATTACGGAGAAGACAGACATGTCGAGGCACTCTCCATCGCCTCCGACGGGAGTCTCATCGTCAGAGACGGAGAGAAAACCTATTCCCTCCATAGCGGTGAAGTCACCTTGGAAAAAAATTATCATTAGTTCATTCCACAGAAACTGTGTGAATAGAAAGGGTACTTATGAAAAATATCGATTTAACGCAGTATGGCATCAAGGATGCCAAAGAAGTCGTCTACAATCCTTCCTATGAAGATCTCTACAAAGCTGAGATGGATCCTTCTCTCGAAGGCTATGAAAAGGGACAGGAAACCGAACTCGGCGCTGTCAATGTCATGACCGGCATCTACACCGGCCGTTCTCCCAAGGATAAATTCATCGTTGTTGATGAGAACTCTAAGGACACCGTCTGGTGGACTTCCGAAGAATATCCGAATGACAACCATCCGGCTTCCGAAAAGGCCTGGGCTGCCGTCAAGGATATCGCCAAGAAGGAACTTTCCGGCAAGAAACTTTATGTCGTCGATGGCTTCTGCGGCGCCAACAAGGATACCAGAATGGCAGTCCGCTTCATCATGGAAGTCGCCTGGCAGGCTCATTTCGTCCGCAATATGTTCATCCGTCCGACTGCCGAAGAGGAAGCCAACTTCAAGCCGGATTTCATCGTCTACAATGCCTCCAAGGCCAAGGTTGAGAACTGGAAGGAACTCGGACTCCATTCTGAAACCTGCGTCATGTTCAACATCACTTCCCATGAACAGGTCATCCTCAACACTTGGTACGGCGGAGAGATGAAGAAGGGTATGTTCTCCATGATGAACTACTACCTCCCGCTCAAGGGCATCGCTTCCATGCACTCCTCTGCCAACACCGACCTCAATGGTGAGAACACCGCCGTCTTCTTCGGACTTTCCGGAACCGGCAAGACCACGCTTTCCACCGATCCGAAGAGACTCCTCATCGGCGATGATGAACATGGTTGGGATGACAATGGCGTCTTCAACCTCGAAGGCGGCTGCTATGCCAAGGTCATCGACCTCGACAAGGATGCCGAACCGGACATCTATGGTGCCATCAAGAGAGACGCACTTCTTGAGAACGTCACGGTCGACGGAAACGGCAAGATTGATTTCCACGACAAGAGCGTGACCGAGAACACCCGTGTCTCCTATCCAATCTATCACATCAAGAACATCGTCAAACCGATCAGCCATGCCCCGGCTGCCAAGAACGTCATCTTCCTTTCCGCTGACGCCTTCGGTGTCCTGCCTCCTGTTTCCATCCTTACTCCGGAACAGACTCAGTATTACTTCCTCAGCGGCTTCACCGCAAAGCTTGCCGGTACCGAAAGAGGCATCACGGAACCGACTCCGACCTTCTCCGCCTGCTTCGGACAGGCCTTCCTTGAACTCCATCCGACCAAGTATGCTGAAGAACTCGTCCGCCATATGCAGAAGTCCGGCGCCAAGGCTTACCTCGTCAACACCGGCTGGAACGGAACCGGAAAGCGTATCTCCATCAAGGATACCCGTGGAATTATCGATGCCATCCTCGATGGTGCCATCCTCAAGGCTCCAACCAAGAAGATTCCGTACTTCGATTTCGAAGTTCCGACCGAACTCGAAGGTGTTGCCACCAACATCCTCGATCCGAGAGACACCTATGCCGATCCTTCCAAGTGGGATGAGAAGGCAAAGGATCTTGCCGGCCGTTTCATCAAGAACTTCCACAAGTATGAGAACAATGAGTCCGGTAAGGCTTTAGTCAAGGCCGGTCCGCATCTCGACTAATCTACTTTCTATCGAATCAGAAAAGGTTACTGCAGCAATGCAGTAACCTTTTTATCTACCAAAAAACGAAAAGACAACTTCCTGATACAGAACAGGTTTTGTCAGTCCGTTATCCTTCTGATGAGGTTTTGAACCTTTATTTTCAGTTCCTCTTTGGTACCATCGGAATGAAGGATGAAATCGAGCTCCTCCCGGTGTCGGTCATATGAGTTGAGTGCGTTGAAATCCTTCCTTGTGATGTCTTCTCCGCGTTCGAGAAGGTGCTCGTTCTGTTTTGTGGTCTCTATGCCGACGAGGTAAGTGAAGTCCTTTTCCATGTGAGCGTCGAAGAGGAGCGGAATCTCGATAATCTTGTTCCTGCCGTCGTTTTTTATGATGAAGTCGTTGACGGCATCTTTGACAGCACGGAAAAGGAATGACGTATATTTTCTATTGAAAGATTTGTTCTGCAAGAGTTTTGCGATTCTCTCCTTGGAGAGCTTTCCCCGCAGAAAAACTTCCGGGAACCGTTCCTTTAGGAGAAGAAGGAATCTCTTATCCTGATAGAGTTCGTGGACTTTTTCATCGGCGGAAAAGCGGGCAAACCCTTCTTCCTCGAAATAGTGGGAGGCTAAGCTTTTTCCGCTTGCAATCTTTCCGGTGATAGCGACATTGATGCCGGTCTTCTGACAGAGCGGACAGTAAGAAGTGCCGCGTCCGGAAAGGATTCTCTTTTCAATCTTAGATTTCCTGCAGCAGGGACAGAGCGCTCCTTCTTTTCCATAGACCTGAATCTGATCCTGGAAAGATCCTTTCACGTGTTCGCTCGCCTGATAGGTTTTCACGGTCGAACCATGGGAGGCGATGGACGCATTCAGGATGGCAACTGCATTTTCTAACAGAAGTCCGATTTCCGCTTCCGTGAGGGTAGCTGCATTCCGGAATGGCGAAATCCGGCTACGGAAGAGGATTTCATCGGCATAGATATTTCCGATGCCGCTCATGAGAGACTGGTCCATCAGGACTGTCTTGATCGGTTTGTTTTCACTGTGGTAAAGAGAATAGAGCTTCTCTTTCTTCATGGTGAAGGGTTCTTCTCCGACATGGATAAGAGGTCCTTCTTCGTTTTCATTGAGGAAATAGACACAGCCGAATTTCCGGATATCGTAAAACGCGAGACCTTCTCCGTCATTCAGGAAAGGAAAGAAGATGGTCATATGCTTTTGATTCAGTCCTTCCTTCTTTTCGACGAAGAGCTTTCCTTCCATCCTCAGATGGAAGAGAAGCTTCTTCTCTTCGCTCAGATGGAAAATCAGATATTTTCCTTTCCGTCCCAAGGAAAGGATTCTCTTTCCCTTCAGGGAAGAGAGAAACATTTCTTTCCCTGTCTTGATGACGGGGAGATAGAGGACTTGAGGATTGTCGAAGACTTTTCCGAGGAGGAAACGGGACAGTTCCCGTCTCACCGTCTCGACTTCAGGAAGCTCTGGCATGGTCAGTGAGCCTCATACCAGTCGAGGGCGGCAGTACCGTCGGCCTGAAGCGGAACGGAAAGCTCCAAGGCGTGGTCCATCGCTTGCTCCAGAATCGGTAATACAGTCTTGAGTTCGTCCTTTGGAACCTTGAAGAGCAGTTCATCGTGAATCTGAAGGATGATCTTGGTCTTATATCCCTGGAGTGCTTTATCGCAGGCGATCATCGCCACCTTGATGAGGTCGGCAGCCGATCCCTGGATGACCGTGTTGACAGCGGCACGTTCCGAGAAGGCGCGTAAGGCGCGGTTGGTGGAATTGATGTCTTTGAGATAGCGGCGTCTGTTGAGGATGGTCTTCACATAACCGTTCTTTCTGGCCTGCTCGATGCAGTCCTTCTGGAACTGATCGATGCCGGAAAAAGCGCTCTTGAACTGACTGATCAGAAGGGAAGCTTCCTTTCCGGAAATGCCGAGCTGATTGGAAAGACCGAAACTGGAGATACCATAGACAATGCCGAAGTTGACGGCCTTGGCTCTTCTTCTCATTTCGTCGGTGACTTCCTCGAAGGGGACGGAGAAGACCTTGCTTGCCGTGGCTCTATGGATATCCTTTCCCTCCCGGAAGATTTCCTTGAGTGCTTCGATATTCGCAACGTGGGCAAGCATTCTTAATTCAACCTGAGAATAATCGAGGGAAAGGATATAAAACTCATGGTCAGGATAATAGAATGCTTTTCTGATGCTCTTACCTTCTTCATTGCGGATAGAGATGTTCTGAAGGTTCGGCTCACTCATCGAGAGTCTTCCTGTGGAAGTGAGGGCCTGATTGTAGATGGCATGGATTTTTCCGTCTTTCTGGACGTGCGTAGGAAGAGCCTGGGTATATCCGGAGACAAGCTTGTTGTAGAGACGGTATTTGATGATTAAGGAAATAATCGGAGATTCTTCCTGATGGGCGGTGAGAACATCGATGCCGGTCCCTTTTTCCCCTTTGTTCCTTTCGATTCCTAAGTCAGTGAAGAGAACCTGTTCGAGCTGACGAGGAGAATTGATGTTGAACTCTTTTCCGGCGAGGTCATAGATTTTCTTTTGCAGATCACTTAGGATTCCCTGGTATTCTTTGTCGATGAGGGCAAGGGTATCCTTGTCCATCGGGAAACCTTCGATTTCCATGCCGGAGAGAATGCGGCTCAGGGGAAGCTCGACTTCCTGGAAGAGTCTCTTCTCTTCGTTCTTGTCCAGCTCTTCCTCAACCCGGGTTCTAAGCCCCATCGTATAGAAAGCGACCTGTGCGGCGATGTTCTTCTCGGGAATCAAGGAGATTCCATAGGAGAGGAAGAGTTCTTCCTTCTTCTGACCGGAATCGGGATTGGTGAGATAGGTCGCCAAAAGAAGATCGAATCCGACTCCTTTCAGGGCCGGGAAAGCAAAACGGTCAAGGAGGACGAGCATGCTTTTGAGGTCATAGACGGCAAGATCCTTGTCTTCCTCTTTCAAGAAACTGATGAAGCTCTCATCCTCTTTGGCATCCGAAAGAGCGAGAGCATAGATTTTTTTGCTCCCTGCAAAATAGAACCCGTAGAGAGGAGAGGTGTTCTCATTGTCTCCCAAGGAATCGTAGGACATGGCTAAGACCTTTTCCTTGATTTCCGAGAAGCTTTTGATATTGACGATTTCCTTTTCGTCGAAGCTGATCTCAAAATCCTTTTCCTCTTCCTCGGTGAGAGAAATATCTCCGCTCTCCATCTGGAACAGGGAAATCTGATGGTTGGTATCATCGATGATACCGGGCATCCTATCGATGCCTTTCAGAAACTGAGAGAGGGAATACTTCAGATAGAAACTGGAGAGTTTGCTCTTCTGATAATGATGATAGAGTGAATTCTCATAGTCTTCCTTCATATCGAGTTCGGTATAGATATTGGCAAGCTTCTTGAAGAAGAGGGCATCCTGCTCTCCGTTGATGATCTTCTGGTTGGTCTTGTTCTCTGGATGCTCTTTGCAGTATGCGATGATTTCCTCGAGGTGTCCGTGTTCTTCCAAAAGCTTCATCGCCGTCTTTTCTCCGATTCCCTTGATTCCCTTGTAGTTGTCGGAACTGTCGCCGGCGATTCCCTTGAAGTCGACAATCTGATCCGGATTGAGACCGAAGAGTTCCTTGAGATTATTCTTGGTATAGCAGATGGTTTCGGTGAGACCCTTCTTGAGCATTTCGACGGTGACATGGTCCGAGAAGTCGAGGAGCTGAAGGAAATCCTTGTCGGAGCTAAAAAGGCGGACTTCGTCTCCTTTTTCACTCGCATAGCGGGCCATGGAACCGGCGAGATCGTCCCCTTCGTAGCCTTCGAGCTCTTTCCAGCAGATATCCATGCTTTCAAGCATCTCTCTGGCAATCGGCATCTGGGCGACAAGTTCCTGGGGGGCCGGGGAACGCTGCGCCTTGTAATTCTCGAATTCCTTTTTGCGGAAGGTCGGTTTTCCGGTGTCGAAGGTGACATAGAGATGGTCTCCGTCCGTAACCATGGCTTTGATTTTCTTGATCAGATTGTGGAAGGCGAAGATGGCGTTGATGGGAAGGCCGCTTTTCGTGGTCATCAGATTGCCGGTATAGGCGGTGGAGTAATAGGCACGGAACAGAAGGGAATTTCCGTCGACGATGTAAGTTTTTGGCATGGTGTATGATTCAGTGCTTTCTGTCTTTTCCCCGATGGCACTGCCTCCTTGATGGGGATTTCGGCTCAGCTGTTTTTATAGTGTTGGAAACGCTTCGGATAGATGCGTTTTTGGTAGAAATTCGTATCGGAAGGAAGAAGGAGGAGGTCTCCTTTCTTCGCCGGGATGCTTTCCGGGAGAACGACGAGATAACTCTTCGTCTCACTTTCCACGGTGAGCATGTGCTCACTCTCGAGGTAGGAGGTGTCTCCGACAAGGAAGGTTTCGTATCCCGCTTTCTTTCCGAGCGAGGAGATCTTTCTTGAGAGGATGAGGCCGACTCTCGCTTTTTCGTAGAGGAGGGTGAGACCCGGATTTCCTTTTTCTTCCTCGATTTCGGGAAGCATGCTTTCATCGAAGGACATTTTGGCAAAGTCGTGGTATTGTGAAAGGTGATTCTTCAGTCCGGTGCGGTTCTTTTTCAGGGAGTCGAAGACACCGGCATCGATGAGTGGAATGAGGTTCCGATTGTCGTAGTCGGCAAGACTTTTCTGCAATCTCAGAAGGACATCATAGAAGGAGACAAAGGCTTTTTTATCACGCTCCTCAATCAGGATGTCGATGATTTTCTTGTCGGCAGAGGAAATGGCGGAGAAAGGAAGATAGACAAACTCTTCCGTAAAGACAATGTCCTCTTTGTCGGAGTGCGCTAAGTCAGGGAGGTGGAAGTGAAGTCCCATCTCCCGGATTTCCTTCATCATGTTGATGCCGGTCACGGAGGAAAAGGCGTGCTGATGGAAGGCACTAGCATAGAAGGCCTTGGGATAATGGGCTTTGTAATAGAGAAGCTGATAGGTGAGGAAAGCATAGGAGTAGGCGTGGGATTTGTTGAAACCGTAATTGGCGAATTTCTCGATGTCCTGATAAATTTTCATGGCCTTCTCTTCGTCGATGCCGTTTTTCTTACAGCCTTTCAGGAACTCACCCTGGTATTCTTTCATCTTACTGATGTTCTTCTTGGAAATGGCTCTTCGGAAGAGGTCACTATCCCCTGCAGAGAATCCGGCTAAGACCATCAGGGACTTCATGACCTGTTCCTGATAGACCATGATGCCATATGTTTCCTTTAGAACATCCTCAAGCCTCTGATCGGCGTAGACGACCGGTTCTTTTCCGTTCTTTCTTCTTGCATAGGTGGGGATATAATCCTTCGGACCCGGACGGTAGAGAGCAAGAATTGCTGGAATATCATAGAATCGCTTCGGCTTGACTTCTTTGATGGTATCAGCCATACCGATTGTGGCATCGAGCTGGAAGATGCTTCCTAAATGAAGCTTGTTGAGCAAAACGAAAGTTTTTTCGTCATCGAGATGCTCTTCTATCGATGGTATGTTTTCCCCGGACCGCTGAATCCGGCTTTCGATATCCTTGATGAAGGTGAGGGTACTCAAGGGGAGAATATCCATCTTGAGATATCCCATCTCTTCCATATAGGGGTATTCGAATTCGACCGTTCCGGAATCGAGGTGTTCCCTTGGACATTCCTTGCTGATTTTCTCTTCGCTCAGGATGACACCCGGCGCATGAAAGGAAGTGTTGATGGGAAGGGAGAGAAGACCCTTTGCTTTGTCGACGAAATCCCGGTAATAGGGATCCTTTAGAAGTTCGGCAAGACGTCTTCCTTTCCAGGATTGGTCGAGTGCCTCTTCAAAGGTCTTGGCGTTATCCTGGATGAGGGAAGTGATTTTCTTGATGCGGTTATCCTGAATGCCCAATGCGGGACCGATGAGGTTGAGGGCACTTCTCGGCCTCAGAGTGACATAAGTCCGGATGGTGCTGACCTTGTCTTCTCCGTAACGGTTTTCGAGATAACGGACGACTTCGTTTCTTCTGTCGTCCTCAAAGTCGATATCGATATCCGGCATGGTCTTTCTCTTCGGATTGAGAAATCGTTCGAAGGAGAGGTCATAAAGAATGGGATCGATATCGGTGATGCCTAAGCAATAGGAAACTAAGGAACCACCTGCCGATCCTCTTCCTGGACCGACTTTGATTCCGCTTCTCCTAGCAAAGGAGACATAGTCTTCCACTAAAAGGAAGTAGGAGGAAAAATCCATGCTCTCGATGACGGAGAGTTCGTAGTCGAGCCGCTTTTGGTATTCGTCATTCTTTTTTTTTCGCCTTTTGAGTCCTTCCTCAGCTTTGGCTCTCAGTTTTTCCTTATCCCCTTCGATATGGATATAGGAACCACGTTTTTGTAGGAAGGAGAAGGAGAATGTGGAAAAGACTGTCTCCATTCTTTCGATATCCTCTTTCCGATAGAGACTCTCGAGTGTATTCGGGGAGAGCAGGAAATAGGGGTCTTCTTCGCTTTCGGCATATAGTTCCTTCTTCATTCCTGACTGATAGAGATGGAAGAGGAGTCCATCCTTCTTTGTGAGGTATTTCACCTCCGGGAAGGGGAAGACTGGGTAGGAATTTCGGTCGCAGTATTCATAGAAGACAGGCGCTTCCTCCCGGTCTTCCTTACAGCGAAGGGTGATACCGAAGGCGAAATCCTGTCCGAAGATTTTCTGATAGGCAAAGACATCCGGAGAGATGGAACTGAGGAAATATTCATGGAAGAAGACTTCACTGTCCGCCTGAAGGAGGAGGAAGAGCCCTTCGTGATGTTTCGAAAGTAAGGCGGTACCGAAGCTTTTTCCGTTCGCCATCAGGGCAAGGAGGTTATGGTAGCCTGTTTCGTTTCTGATGTAGAGATAACCGGAATAGGGTTTTCCTAAGGAACTCAATAAGGAACAGCGGAGTCCGAAAATCGGACGGATTCCGTTTTTCTGACAGGCTTTCTCGAACGAAGGAAAACAGCGGATCGTATCATCCGTGACGGCGATGGCGCTGTAACCGAGTTCCGTTGCCCTTTTCGCATAGCTCTCCGGGGAGAGGATGGAGTGAGAGAACTCATAGGCGGTCGTTGCAGAAAGCTGTATGTATTCCATGCCTATATTATATCCGCTTTTCCCTGTGTTTTGTCGCTAATTCTCCGTTCCCGTCATGGAGAGGTAATCGAGGATTAGAAGGGAGACGGTATAGGAGAGGGATTGCCTGGAATCGAAGGCGTCCACGGCGAACTTCTCCTTCATCTGGTTCAGCCGATAGGTGATGGTGTTCTTGTGGTAATTCAAGGTGTGACAGGCTTCCTTGAGGGAACGCCCCTTTTCGAGATAGACAAGCAGGGTCTTACAGTAGTCCTTGCTGTGTTCTCTGTCATAGTCGTGGAGTGTTTTGATTTCCGGAAGCACCATCAGCGCGAGCTCTTCTCTCTTCTCATAACCGAGCAGAGGGAAGAGAAAACGGTATTGTTCTTCATAGAACAGAAGATCCTCTTTCTTTTTCCAGGAAAGATAGGTGAGGAGGTTCTTCGCACACTGATAAAGGAAGGGAAGGAGGAAAAAATCTGTGATTGCCTTAAGATAGAGGGCATGAACATGATATTTTTCGAGGAAGTAAAGCATCTCGTCTTCTTTCAGGGATGGGGCGAAAAGAAGAACGAATTTTTCCCGGTAGAGGATGGTGGCATCCGGAAACTTGGAGGAGAGGTCTTGCTCGAAAAGGCGGTAACGGTTGGCTGAGAGTCCATGCATGGAAAGAAGTAGAAGCGAGGAAATCGTTTGGATATCGATGTGTTCCGTCTCCCTTTTTTTCTCCATCACGTCCCTGCTTGCAAAGGAGGAGCCGAGCAGAGAGGAGAGAAAACTGGTCTTCTTCGAACGGGTCTCCTCTTTTCTGTGGCCGGTGAGTTCTTTGGCAATCAGCCTTCCGAAATGATAGAGGAGTTCTCCGTCGATCTCCTCGAGCGGCTGAACCGTCTCGATTAGGACGAGATAGCCAAGCACGGCCGCCTCTTTTCTAATCCGATAGAAGAGACGCTTCCTGCCGTCGAAGATGTGAAGGACGGTGTCCTTTTGTTCTTTTTCAAATCTTTCGAGGACTTCGTTGATGATCTCTACGTTCCAGTGGCCGACTTTCATCGTATCGTTATAAAGGGAGTCTGCCGTCGTCTCATTGAGGACAAAGTGGGCGACGATATCGTAGTTCTCGTCGATGACGGCCATCGGAGAGGGGATGAGCTCATAGAATTCCCGTAACAGATCGGGTAGGTCCTTGGCATTCTCTTCGAAGGTCAACATTTTCTGGTACAAGTCCATATTTAGTCTCCTAGCACAAAAACATACCGAAATTTTAGCACCAAGGACTCTACTTTTCAACCAATCAGTGGAATACAATCTTTTGCGTTCTTTCTAAGACCGGTCGGGAAGAACAGAAAAACTATCAATTCATTTATGGAAAACGAAAATCAAAACAAAAAAGAAAAGAAACCATTTCAAGGAATCGGTATCTGGAAATTCCTGAACAAGATTCCTGCCGGAACGATGTTCGTTCCGTTAGTTCTCAATGCCATCATCTGCTCCATCTGCATCGCCTGTGGACTCGGCACCGGGAAGCCGGGAGAAGGTCTCACCCTCTATGAATTCCTCGGCAACCCGATGAAGGATCTCTTCGGTAAGACCGGACAGATGCTCATCATCGGTCTGATGCTCTTCTGCACCGGAACCATGATCAAGCCGCATGACTTCGTCGATGTCTTCAAGCGGGGCATCCGGATCATCTTGGCCAGACTTTTACCCGCCTATATCCTCTCTGTCCTTGTCTTCCTCTTCTGTCCGCAGGGATTCTTGGGCATCGATCCTGTCACCTTCTGTGTCTGTGTCACCAGTGCCAATGCTGCCCTCTACATGGGAATCATCCCTCCCTATGCCGATAACTCCGACCGCGCAACCTTCCCGATTATGCTGATCCTCTCCATGCCGCTGCTTCCTTTCATCGTTATCTCCGCACTCGGTACGAGCGCCGGCGATGCGGGAATGCTCAGCAAGATTATGCAGATTATCTCCTTGCTCTTACCGTTCCTTCTCGGCTTCCTCCTCGGAAACCTCGATTCGAAGATTCGTGAGGTCTTCAAGGGCGGCAATACGATTCTTCTTCCGTTCTTAGGTTTCCAGTTCGGTTCCACCATCAACCTCGCCAAGGCTTTCTCCGATGGCAAGGTCTGGATTGCCGCCATCGTCCTCACCCTAATTTTCTGGGCGGTAACGCTGATCATTCCGTATGTTGTCGACCGCTTTGCCTTAAAGAGACCGGGCTATGCTTCCGTCGGTTCCGCTTCCCTTGCCGGTGTCTCTTTATCCATTCCTGCCATGTTTGTCGGATACAGCTTCGGCGGTATCACCTATACGCAGGATCTCGCTTCCGATGCGGTTCTGATTCTTGCCGTTGTCCTTCTCATCACCAACATTCTCGATCCGTTCTTCACCAAGTGGGTAATGAACTTCTACTTCAAGTCTCACCAGAAGGATAAGATGGAAGATCCGAAGAGAGTCTTCTCTCAATCCCATCCGGAACTTCTCGAAGCGGTGTATGATGAAAACGGCATTTACCATACGCATCATCACAATCATGAAATGTACAAGAAGATATTCCATCATAATTCCCAAAGGGAAAACGAAGGAAAGGAAAACTAGGAGGTTATACCATGAAAGAAAACAAGTTATTCCAGGTCGGTACGCTGAACAGTCTGATGATGGGGGATTATCACGGGGAAGTCACCGTGAAGGACCTTCTCAAGGAAGGCAATATTGGTATCGGTACCTACCACGGACTTGATGGAGAAGCCATCATCTTCGGTGGCAAAGCCTATAACGGCAGAGCTGACGGCAAAGTCTATCCGATGAAGGATGACGACAGACTTCCTTTCTCCACCGTCTGCCATTTCGATGAGAGTGCCGAAGAACACCAGGTCTCCTTTGATGATATCGAAGGATTCAAGAAGGAGATGGAAGCTTATCTTCCTTCCCATAACTACTTCTATATGATCAAGATGGAAGGGACTTTCTCCGTCCGTGTCCGTTCCTGCTTCAGACAGGAAGAACCTTATGAACCGCTTTATAAGGTTGCCAAGGATCAGAGAGAGTTCGGTTATGAGGAGATTGAAGGCTATGTCATCGGTGTCTATTGTCCGAACTATGTCGAGGGCATGAACCTTCCGGGCTGGCATATCCACTTCCTCAGCAAGGATCTTTCCAAGGGTGGACATATCCTCAAGGTCTCAGGCAAGAACGTTTCCTTTAAGCTCAACGAACTCAACGGATGGAACGTCTATTTGCCGCACACCGAAGGATTCTCTAGCTGGAATCTCACAGAAGATCTCCGCGAGAAGACGAAAGCTGTCGAAGGTTCTTCCAAGAAGTAATCCGTTTCCGATTTTTCGGAAAGAAAATAGAATTTCTCTCCCTGAGATGGAAGGAATATCAGAAAATCACCTTTCTGAATAACGGAAAAGTGCTGTGTCCTTAAGGATGACAGCACTTTTTCGTTTTAAAAGAGAAAGAAAACGGAATGTGTTCCAACTTCTTCTAGAAGTTGATGCGATTATCAAAACGGGACATCACGGAAAGAACTATCCATTGTTGCTTCTAAGGGAACCTATTCCTGAATTTTCACTTCTCTTTTCTGCTTTCGGGCCTTAAACTATCCTCAGTGAGGAACTTGTCTATGGCCTGGTATTACATTTTATTGATTGTCTTAGCTGTCATCCTAGGATTGGCATTGCTTGTCTGTTTTGTGATAATTCCGATGTTCTTAGTCCGGTATATGTCCTATCCGAAACGCTATACGAGAGAAGAATCCCATAAGGCAGAAAAAGAGCATGGACTATTGGAAGGGGAAGAGGCGTTGGAGCGTAAGCCTTTTTCCTTGAAGATGGAAGACGGATACGAAATCCATGGTGACATCTCCCTGAACGGAGACGGAAAGAAGTTCGTCATCCTCTGTCATGGTTATTCCGTCAATCGCGAATGCTCCTTGAAATATGCCATGATGTTCTATCGCCTCGGTTACAGCATCGTTCTCTACGATCACCGAAGCCATGGAGACAACATCCACAAGGATGTCACCATGGGATATAAGGAAGCCCACGATCTTCACGAAATCATCGCCTATATCAGAAAGAACTATGGGGAGGATATCTTCCTCGGCCTTCAGGGCGAAAGCATGGGGGCCGCCACCATTCTTCAGGTGGTGCAGTATCAGGATAACATCGATTTCCTTGCAGAGGACTGTGGATATAGCTCTATTAGAAAGCTCTTCGGCTATCTGATCCGCCATCAGATGCACCTTTCCCCCTTCTTCCTTCCTATGTGTGACTTCTATATGAAGCTGTTCCACGGATACCATATGAAAGAGGCATCTCCAATCACCTATATCAAGGGCTGCGAGATTCCGCTCTTTGTCGCTCACGGAGAAGGGGATGCCTTCATTCCCAACGACCATTCGGAAGATATCTATCAGGCGTTTTCCGGATACAAAGTGAAATATCTCTTCCCCGGTGCCGAGCATGCCTGCTCCGCACAGAGTGACCCCGTCCGTTATGAGGAAGTTCTTTCTGAATTTGTAAGAAAGGTGGAATCGATGCATGAGTAAATTTCTGATTGCTTCGGATTCCTTTAAAGGAACCTTGTCGACCTTCGATACGATGAACCTCTTTGCCCAGGCTTCGAAGAAGGTCTTTCCGGAGACGGAAGTCGTCAAGGTTCCGGTCTCCGATGGCGGAGACGGATTCCTTTCGGCACTTTTCTATCTTGAGAAGGGGACGAGGGTCGAAGTGGAGACCTTCGATGCCAACCATAAACCGATTGTGGCCTCCTATGAGATCGACGGAAACGGAGAGGCCTATTTAGAGTGCGCCAGCTGTCTTTTCATAGCCGACCCCAAAGAACGGAATCCGTTTCTTACGACTTCCTATGGCGTCGGTGTCCTTCTGCTCGATGCCATCAGAAAAGGATGCAAGAAGATTTATCTTGCTTTAGGGGGCACTTCCACCAATGACTTCGGTATCGGTCTATTGGTCGCCATGGGTCTCAAGTGTTTCAATCAGGAAGGGGATGAGTTTCTTCCGACCGGTGGAACGCTGGATCAGATAATGGATATCGATGATACCAATTTAAAAGAAAATGCTAAGGGTGTTGAATTCATCGGCCTCTATGATGTCGATGCCCCTTTGCTTGGGAAGCATGGATGTTCTTTGATGTTTTCAAAACAGAAGGGGACCGATATCAGCGGAACAAGAACACTGGAAAAGAAGATGACAGCCTTCCATTCTTTCCTTCTTCGGAAAGGATATTGTTCTGTCGCCGAGACGAAGGGAGCCGGCGCTGCCGGCGGAATCGGAGGAGGCATTCTTTCCTTCCTGAAGGGGAAACTTGTGAGCGGCATCGATTTCTATCTTGACCGCATTCATTTCAATCAGCGTCTCGAAGGAGTGGATATTGTCTTCACGGGAGAAGGCAAGGTCGATGCACAGACCTTGGAAGGCAAGGTTGTCGCCGGAATCCTTAAGAGGGCGAAGGCAAAGGAAATTCCGGTGGTCGCAATCTGCGGTGCTGCAGATCGGGACGGAGAAAAACTTCTGTCTAGGGGACTTTCCGCAATTGTGACAACGGGCCGCAACTCCGTCCACTTCGAACAGATGAAGAGACAGGCCGGTGTCTTCTACTATCATTCCTGTCTCAATGCACTGTCGTTAGTCCGGCTCGGTGTAGAAATGAAGAAGTGAATTATGACGACGAAGTCTTTTGCGGAGTTCTATTCTCTTCCGGAAACGGAAGTCTCTGCCATAAGAAACACAGAGGAAGGTCTCGCCTTCTTTCTGAATGTGGATTTTCAGATGCTGTTTGAAGGCGGCAATCATGTCAGAACTGAATTTGACATGACCCTTTCCCATGAGTTTGTCTTCCGTGGAATTAAGATTGCTCATGATTTCGAGGGTTCAATTCTTGTAAATGAACAATCCTACAAGGACGGGAAACTGACTCTTGTTGTCAATGGAGAGACTTTAACGTTCCCTGATACTGAGGTCATTGTTCATTCCAATGTAAAACCGTTTATCGACCATACAATCGGTTGAGGAAAACTCAGAAATCATCATTATCAAAATTGAACAATATTTTGGCACAAATTCTGAAATATACCGATAACTAAGGCTTTTTATCATTATCATTTTTTTAAAGAAATCATTATCAAAAAGAAGAAACTATATTCTTTTTTTAGATTGAAGACAAGACGATTTAATAGAACAACAAGAAAATAACAAGATAGAACCGGGCAGAAAACGGAGTAACCAAAAGACACTCTTGGAGTTCCAAGAGTGTCGATGTTTCTAGATGGTGACCTCAACGGGATTCGAACCCGTGAATGCAGCCTTGAGAGGGCTGAGACTTAAGCCGCTTGTCGATGAGGCCAAAAGCTTAAACACTATAGCGGAATCATCGACAAAAATCAAGAACAAAATAGAAAATTGCAATTGAAACGATATAAATTATATGATATATTAAACAACGCGCGTATTGCGCAATAACCATGAATGTGAATCTTGCCGACGAGTCCTCTCCGTCGAACCTCACTCCAGAACTAAGAATACCATTGCTTAGCTACGCATAGCGGATTGGGTTGGCATCTTGAAACATTCAGAAGGTCAACAAAAAGGAGGCTCAAAACATGAGCGAAGAAGTCAAAGTCGAAGCCGTCGCCGAACAGGCTCAGGATGTCATGGCCAGCACTGTCCATAATCCTAATGATCCGGTTGTCAGTGCAAAAACATTACTCGATGCTGGTTGCCATTTCGGACACAGAGTTTCCAGATGGAATCCGAAGATGAGAAAGTACATCCACGGAAAGAGAAACAACCTCCACATCATCGATCTTAACAAGACCACTGCTCAGATGCAGGAAGCTTATCAGGCTCTCAAGGGAATCGTTGCCAAGGGTGGCAAGGTCCTCTTCGTCGGAACTAAGCCCTATGCTCAGAAGGCTATCCAGGAAGAAGCCGTCCGTTCCGGTTCCTTCTATGTTGCCCACAGATGGCTTGGCGGCACCCTCACCAACTTCCACACCATTATCAAGAGAATCGCCCTTCTCAGAACCATCGAACAGGAAGAGCTCAATGGTGAACTCGAAAAGCTCCCTAAGAAGGAAGCTGCCGAGAGAATCAAGCTCAAAGAAAAACTCAGCCAGAACCTCGAAGGCATCAAGGAAATCCGTCTTCTTCCGAACGCCATCGTTGTTGTCGATCCTAAGACCGAGCACAACGCTGTCGCCGAAGCCAGACTCCTCAACATCCCTGTCTTCGCTTTAGGTGATACCAATACCGATCCCGATCTCATTGACCACCTCATCCCTGCCAATGATGACGGCGAACAGTCCATCCGTATTATCGTCGGCCTCTTAGCCGATGCTGTTGTCGAAGGCAAGGGCGGCGAACCGCTTTATGCCTACAAGAACGCTGCTGATGCCGCTCAGACCATGGGCGAAATGCTCAAGGGCGTCGATGCCGCCGAACAGACCAAGGCCATCCGTGCTAAGCTCAGAGACGATGCCATCGCCATGAGAAAGAACGGCAAGAGACCTGCCCGCAACAAGAAGTTCGTCAAGAAGAATTTCCGTCGCTTCGATGACAAGAAGGAAGAAGGAAAGACGGCTGAAGCCCCGAAGGCTGAAGAAGCCCCTAAGGCCGAAGCCGAAACAGGAGAAGCCAAGTAATTATGACCGAAATCGAACAGATCAAGCAGCTCCGTGACCGCACCGGTGCCGGATTGATGGATTGCAAGAAGGCTCTTGCCGCTAACAACCACGACTTAGAAGCCGCCATCACATGGCTCAGAGAAAAGGGTATCGCCAAGGCTGCCAAGAAGGCCGCTAGCCGTATCGCTGCCGAAGGCGTCTCTTCCATCCTTGTCGATGGAAACAAGGCTGCCATCATCGAAGTCAACTGCGAAACTGACTTCGTCGCCAACTCTGATCCGTTCCGTGCCCTCATCCACGAAATCAATGAAATTGTCCTCGCCAATGAGCCGAAGGACCTTGAAGAAGCCAAGAACTCCGCCAACAAGGATGGCAAGACCATCAATGAACTTTTCATTGATGCCGGTGTCAAACTCGGCGAGAAGCTCGACTTCAGAAGATTCGCCATCGTTCACAAAAATGATGATGAACACTTCGGACCCTACCTCCATATGAAGGGCAAAATCGGTGTTCTCACCGTCATCAAGGGCGGCAACGAAGAAATCGCCAACCGTATTTCCTTAGTCGTCTGCTCCAACAATCCTTCCTATGTCAAGGAAGAGGATATCCCTGCCGATGTTATCGCCAAGGAAACCGAAGTCCAGAAGGAAGCTTCCCTCCAGGATCCCAGCTTCGCCAAGAAGCCGGCTGCCATCCAGGACAAGATCGTCGAAGGCAGAGTCAAGAAGTCCCTCTTCGAGGGTGTTCTTGTCGATATGGGCCTCATCGGCGAAGAGGACAAGACCGTCGGTCAGCTTCTCAAGGAGAATGGCGCTTCCATGGTTTCCTTCCTCCGCTATGCGGTCGGTGAAGGTATCGAAAAGCGTCAGGATGATTTTGCCGCTGAAGTTGCTGCTCAGGCTTCCGGTAAGTAATTTTCCAATCAGTTCTTTTGAGGCACCTCTTCGGAGGTGCCTTTCTTACAATCCGAAAAACAGATAAGGAGTGAACAAGCACCATGGCCAATCAGTATCATAGAATCCTTCTGAAAATTTCAGGGGAAGCCCTCAAAGGGGATGATGACATCTACAATGCCGAATATCTGGAGAAGATCTACGAAATCGTCAAGAAGATTACCGATATGGGGACTGAGGTCGCCATCGTCGTCGGCGGTGGGAACATCTGGAGAGGCAGGCTCGCTTCCTCTCTCGGTATCGAACGTACCACCGGTGATTACATGGGCATGCTCGCTACCATCATGAATGCCATGTGCCTTCAGTCTTATTTCGAAAACCATGGTCTGATTACCCGTGTGATGTCCGCCATTCCGGTCAACCAGTGCTGTGAACCCTACATCCGCAGAAAAGCAATCCGCCATCTCGAGAAGAAGAGAGTTGTCATCTTTGCCGGCGGTGTCGGTTCTCCGTACTTCACGACCGACACGTCCGTCGCCCTCCGTGCCAAGGAAATCTGCGCTGATGGCATCTTCATGGGCAAGAACGGCGTCGAAGGCATTTATACCGACGATCCCCGCGTCCATCCGGAAGCCACCCTCATCAAGAAGATTTCCTATCAGGAACTTCTGAGCAAGGGTCTCAAGGTCATGGACAGCACTGCCGTCGGCCTCTTGGTCGACAGCGATGTCGATGTCCGTGTCTTCAACATGAATGATCCGGAGAATGCTGTCCGTGCCGTCCGTGGAGACGACTTAGGAACTCTCGTCACCAACAAATAGGTTCTTTATTTCGATTTCTGTTTCTATTAGAATAGTAATATCCATTATAGGAGGATAGTTTTATGGCTACATTAGAAGAGTTTGTCGAAAAGATGGACAAATCCATCCTTTCCCTCAAGGAAAGCTTAGGTACCCTCAGAGCCGGCAAGGTTACTCCCCAGCTCTTGGATAAGGTCATGATCACCGCCTACGGTGAAAAGTGTCTTCTGAAGTCGGTCGCCCAGATTGGCTCCGTCTCTGCCACGGACCTCTCCGTCAAGACATTTGATCCTTCCATCATCAAGGACATCGTTTCCGGACTCAACAAGGCCGATTTAGGCTGCACGGTCACCCAGAACGGCAATGCCGTCATTCTCAAGTTCCCGGCACCGAGTGAAGACAGACGTCAGGACCTCATCAAGCAGGCCAAGAAGTACTGCGAAGACGGCAAAGTCGCTATCCGCAACATCCGTCGCGATGCCAACAACGCCGTCAAGAAGGACACTGCCCTCAGCGAGGACATGAAGTCCGACCTCACCGATAAGGTTCAGAAAGAGACCGACAAGCACATTGTCGAAATCGACAAAATGCTCGCTCTCAAAATCAAGGATATCGAAACCATCTGATTGATTTCGTTCTGTTTTCCGTGTCGACTCTGTGAGTTTTCACAGGGAAGGAGCCCCATATGGCCAATAAACTTTCGTCATCAGGCAAATCGAGCATGATCACGAGAATCATCACGGCGATTGTCTTAGTCGCAGTGCTTGTCCCTTGTTCGGTCCTCGGTGGATGGTTCTATTTTGTGTTAGGATTATTTCTTCTTTTCATCGGTACCCATGAACTGCTCATGGTGCCCGGAAAAGGAAAATATTCCTGGCCGATCCGAATCATCACACATGTCTATACCCTGCTTTTTGTCCTTTCCTTCTTTGTCCCACTCTGGGCCAAGGGATTGGACCCATTTTCCTTGGATACCACGTCTCTTTCCTTCAATCCGATGACGCTTTTTGTTCCTCTCTCTTTGATGGCACTTTACTTCTTTATCCTTTCCTTTATCGCCATTCTTTCTGAGAAGACAAAGTTGGAAGATGTCACTTATCTCTTTACCATCATCACTTTCTTCGCCTGTGGAATCTTGGGACTCTATTTCGTTCGTTATCTTCCCAATGCGTCAGGGACCCTCACTTCCACAAGTGCTTTCCGGGATAGCTTCGTCACCTCTGGTCACGATCAGCGCTGGTCCTCTTCCGCCTTCCTTCTTACACTCGCCATTGGAACCTGGTCGAGTGATGTCGGAGCCTATTTCGTCGGTGTTCTCTTCGGAAAGCATCCGATGAATCCGAGAATCTCTCCCCATAAGACATGGGAAGGATTCATCGGTGGCTGTGTCTTCTCCTATCTCTGCTTCTTCGGTCTCGCTGCACTTTATGAACTTGTCTTCAACATCCCCTTGGTTCCCGGACTCCTCCAGTTCCGGACTTCCTCCATGCTCTCTTCGATGAACGTCTTAGGCGGAGCTTCCTGGGTCTTTCTTCTGATCCTTGGACTGCTCCTTCCTTTCAACGGCAACCTCGGCGGTTTCCTCTTCTCCCTCATCAAGCGCCATTATGCCATCAAGGATTATGGAAAAATATTCCCGGGCCATGGCGGTGTCATCGACCGTTTCGATTCTCTGCTCACCAACGCCTTTCTTTCCATGTTACTTCTCTCCATGATGTCCTATGGATTCAACATGGTTCTCTGAGGTATCATTTTGTCAATGGGAAAACCTTTGATTCTCTTGGGTGCCACGGGGGATATCGGAACCCAGGCACTCGATATTCTTCGCTTTCAGGATGAATATGACCTTGTCGGAGTTGCGTTCCATTCCCGCTTTGAAAGGCTGGAACCCTATCTTTTCTGGTTCGACAAGCTTACGGATATTGTGATGGAGGAGGAAGCTGCGAAAGCCTTCCTCCTCCATCATCCGTTTTGGAAGGGAAAGGTCCATTACGGTGAAGGTGCCATCGAAAAGCTCCTTCTCCGTCATCCGGATGCGACGGTGATCAATGCAATCTCCGGCAATGCCGGAATACTTCCGACTCTTTCTGCCTTAAAGAACAATCAGGATCTTCTCTTGGCCAACAAGGAATCCTATGTCGTCGGTTCCTCTCTGATGAAGAGAAGACTCGCTTCCTATACCGGGCATCTCTATCCAATCGATAGCGAACATGTCGGACTCTTTAAATGTCTGGCTGCCTGTAGGAAAGACGAAACCCCTGTCTCTTTGATGATCACCGCCAGCGGCGGTGCTCTGAGAGACAAAAGATTGGAAGATCTCTCTAAGGTAAAACCGGAGGAGGTCTTAGCTCATCCGACCTGGAAGATGTCTCCGAAGATTACGGTGGACTGTGCCACCTTGGTCAATAAAGGCTATGAAGTCATCGAGGCCAGTGAGATGTTCTCCTATCCGATGGAACAGATCGAAGCGAAGATCTGCCGTTCCTCTCTCATCCATGCCGGTGTCACGGCAAGAAATGAGAATGGGGAACTTTCCACCTATTATGAGTATTCCCCCTGCTCGATGAAGAATGCCATCGCCTTTGCTCTCTCCAAAGGGAAACGCACCATCCATCACTGCAATGAAGAGGAAGAGGAAAAGTTGAAGAAGGAAGTGAGCGGACTCACTCCCATCAATCCAGATCACTATCCGCTCTTCGCTCTCACCAAGGAATGTTATCGGAAGTACGGAAATACCGGAATGTTCTATTATAATGCCTTGGATTCCAAAGTAATCGAAGCCTTCCTGAATGGGGAAGTCTCCTATGACGAAATCGCCTGTGCACTCTTCTATCTTTTCCATCATATGCCGGAAAGAAAAGCACTCACCGAAGAAAATCTGAACGAATTCATCAAGAAAAGCGAGATTTTCGCTTCTCAGTTGTTAGATAAGAAACCATGGAGGTCACAATGAAAACACTGCTTTATATCATAATCTTTATTCTCTGTCTTTCGATGGTCGTCTGCATCCATGAGGCAGGTCACCTTCTGATGGCGAAGATGTGCAAGGTCTACTGCTTCGAGTATTCCATCGGCTTCGGTCCTGCCATTTTCAAGAAAAAGTTCCGCCATAAGAAGAAAGTCCTGCAGGACGGAAAGCCACTCTTCGAAGCGAGAGCTGACGGCAAGAAAGTGGCCGTGACGGAATCCGTCGAAGGCGAGACTGCCTTCGCACTCCGCTGGTTCCCCTTAGGTGGCTATGTCGCCATGGCGGGCGAAGACGGCAATATGACCGAGGATGGCAAGGTCATCCCCAAAGAGAGATGCCTCAACGGTGTCAATCACTTCAAACAGATTCTGATCATGCTCGCCGGCATCGCGATGAACTTCCTCCTTGCCTGGATTCTCTTCTTCGGTTCCTCTCTGCTTCCGATGGACCGTCAGGTCGCCGATTCCAATCAGATTACCGTCGCTGAAGATTCCAAGGCCAGCGAAGCTGGCATCAAGACCGGGGATCAGATTCTCTATCTCTATCAGGAATACAAAGGACTCTCCGGACAGACAGGGGAACTTTTCTTCCCGGAGACGAAGGAAGATACCAAGATCGACTTCTATCAGACTACCAACAACGGTCAGCTTACAACTTCCAATAGCACCTACAATGACCTCGACAAGAACTGCATCTCCTATGCGCTTCAGGATATTTTCTCCACGAGTTATCAGAAACTCTTCGACCTTCCGGAAGCTTTCCAAAACGTTTCCGTCACCCCGAGTTCGGAGCGTATCATCCATTTGAAGACGGACAAGAGCGGCGATAGCTGGCTCACCGTCACCCTCTCCACCAAGGAGACAAAGGACAAGGACGGCGTCTCCCTCTACTTCTTCGAGCCGCTCGGTGTCTCTCCTTCCACCGTCGTTTATCAGGAGAATTTCACCGGTGCAGTCAAATCGGCCTCGAAGCAGTTCGGCAATCTCTTTGTCGGCATCTACACTTCCTTAGGCTCCCTCTTCACGCCGGAAGGCTGGAAGAATGTCGGCGGCATCATCTCTGTCTATAAGATGTCCACCATGGGAATCCAGTCCGGATCCTTCTCCTACTTCCTCTTGCTCTGGGGCTATATCTCCCTCAACCTTGGTTGCTTCAATCTCCTCCCCTTCCCGGGACTCGACGGATGGCAGACTTTGATTGCCCTTATCGAGACCGTCAGCAGAAAGAAAGTCCCGACAAAAGCAAAATCCATCGCTAACACCGTCGGACTCATCATTCTTCTCATCCTAGCCGGTCTTCTCATCGTCAAGGATATCGTCGTAAGATAACAACAATCAATCAGGCATCCGAAGAGGATGCCTGATTTGGGTAAAAGAAAGGAAACAAACCATGTATCAAAACATCAGTGACTGGGACAGGATGGTGAACGGGAGACTCTATAATGCGGAGAGCGAAGACATTCGGAAACAGCACATTGAAGGCATGACAAGGTGTCAGAAGTATAACCGCATCTCCTATAAAAGGAAGAGAGCAAGACAGAGAGCCTTAGACCGTCTGATTCCCTCTTCGAAAGGGAAGAACATGACCATCTTCTCTCCGTTCTCCTGTGAATACGGTGTCAATATCCATGTCGGAGAGGGCTGTTTTGTCAACTACAATTGCGTCTTCCTCGACATCGCTCCGATCACTCTGGGTGATTCCGTCTGGATTGGTGCCTCCGTCACCCTGGCGACACCGATGCATCCGTTTTTGGACCGGGAACGGATTTATAATGAGTATCCGGACAATCTCGGTCCCCATGACCTCGAATACGGGAAGCCGATTACAATCGATGACCACGTCTGGATCTGCTCCGGTGCCGTTATCCTCGGCGGAGTTCACATCGGAAAGAACAGCATCGTGGCGGCCGGCTCCGTCGTCACGAAGGATGTTCCCGACAATGTGATCGTGGCCGGTGTCCCGGCCCGTGTTGTCCGCCCCATCGACGAGGAGGACAGGATGGATGTCTGGGATACGTATGTGAAGAACCTGATGCCGTTACCATTACGGAAAAAGTGAACATGGAAAAAGGCAGGACACTTTCGTACCCTGCCTTTTTCCGAACCGTTACTGAATCTGGATGAACTTCTCGTCGTCGCTCTTCTCTTTGGGCTTGTTTACCTTGACGGTGAGAATGCCGTTTTCCATCGAAGCGGAGATGTTCTCCTTTTCGATGCTGTTGCCGACATAGAAGCTTCTGCGGAAGGAACCATAGAAACGTTCTCTGTGGATGTTCTTTCCGTGTCCCTGATTATCCGAGGAGTTGACTCTGGCAGTGATGGAGAGATAACCCTTGTCGAGGGAAATCTTCACGTCTTTCTTGTCGACGCCCGGAACTTCGACTTCGAGACGATAGGCGCCACCTTCGTCGGCAATATCGGTCTTCATGACGTCGGCGCTGTCGTCATTGCCGAAGCAGTCGTTGAAGAACGACCAGAACGGATGGAGTCCGTCGATGCCGTAGCCTCTTCTCTCTTCGTTCTGATTGACTTCTTTCATCTCTTTGTTGTTTTCGTTTTCACTCATAGGTTTCATCCTCCTTGTTGGTTTACTTATTTAGCACTCTCTTTTCTCGAGTGCTAATTATAGTATAGTCATGTTTTTAGCAATTTCAAGTGGTGAGTGCTAAAAAAGCAATATTTTTTTACTATGATTTCCGAATCTTCCCATATTTATGGGCTTTTTCTAAAATCAAAAAAATGCTGAAATCTTGGCACTATGCCCGTCCTTCTGCTTCTTCTTCGATTTTTTAAACAAATCGTCGAAGGGATAGAGTAAAGTTGTATAATACTTAAGTTATTAAAAGAGAACCATGATCAATATCAAGAACAGAACCTTCACCACGCCGGAATGTCCTAAGTCTACCATTCGGCTGTTTGAATTCGTTTCTTTTTTCAAGGAAGCCTTATTCCAGTTCAATTCGTTCTTTTTGCTCCTCTATGTCCAGTTGGCCTCCCCAATCGCTCAGAATGTGTCATTCACGGACATGTTCTTCCTGATTTCCATGGTTCTGATTGGATCGAAAATCCTGGCCGGCTTCTGCTGGTCTATCTCTTCCCACATCCTGGAGACGGGAAGGTTCAAGTACGGAAGATTCCGTACGATGACCTTCGTCGGCTCCTCCCTTTCGACACTTTTCTCCTTCCTCACTTTCTTTGTCGCACCGCTCTGCGGAGACGGCTGGGCCTATGTCATCGCCTTCCTCATTTTCTATACCTGTTCCGAATGTGTCTTCTCGGTCAACGATATCGCTTATTGGTCCTACGTCAACAAGATGACCTATGATGAAGGGAAACGTTCCAAAATCATGGGAGTCACCAACCTCAGCGCCTCCTTAGGAAGCTATCTCGTCGCTGCCCTTTCCCCTGCCATCTCTGCCGGAAATGCCAAACGGAACATGACCATCCTTCTTTTAGTCCTCCTCTCCTGCTTCTTCGTCGTTCATATCATCTACTGCATTTTCATGTTTGAGCGTGCCGATGATGTCTCTTTCGATTTCAAACACAACGGAAAACTATTCGAATCCATCCGTATCCTCACCCATGACAGACAGGTTTTCTTAGTCATCCTCTGCTATTTCCTCTTCTTCATCGCCCAGGATATCATCGCAGGCAATACTTCTTCCTATTTCTATTATGAGTTCGGATACGGAGGATTCGGCGCCGCAGGGCTCGACGGAGGACTCTCCGGCGGAAGCGTCTCCTTCGGATTTCTCCTCTGTTTCGGAATGTCCGTCTCTTTAGCCAGTTTCCTCTATCCTTATATTGCAAAACCTTTGGGAAAGAAGAAGACCATCCTTCTTGGGGCCGGTCTTCTTGTCGTCCTTTATCTTCTTCTCTTCTTTTTCGGCATGAACCGGGGCAATGAGATCACTCTCTTTGTCCTGACAGCCTTATTGGGTCTCTCCCACGGACTGGTTCTGATGGCACTGAACATGAATGTCATCGATATTGCAGAATATTATCAGGCCCAGACCGGCAAAGAAAGAAGTGCTTCCATTCAGGCGGCCAAAGCCCTCGCCGTCAAGACGGCAAATGGTATTCAGACCGGTATTTTCTATCTCTTCCTCTCCATCTCCCCCAACCTTCTCGATGTCAACCGCCAGGTTGCCGTCTTGGAAGCGATGAATAACAGAGGAGAACTGGAGGGAAATGTCATCGAGAGTGTCAACAGCTATGTCCGCTCCTTCTCTGATATCGAACACTCTCTTGCCATCTACCGGAGTTCTCTGACTCTGCTTCCGCTTGTCATTTCCCTCATCGCCGCCGTATTAGCTTTCTTTGTCTACGTGAGCGATGAGAGAAAATATGAAGGCTATGTCGAGAAGGTCCGTCAGGACAAACAGAACAAGAATCAGTGAGGTGAGCCATGGATAATTTATTGCAGCGATTCCTGACTAAAGTCGGAATCAAGGATTTGACCCCCTATCAGGAGGGATGTTTTTCTCAACTCGTCAACGACAAGAACAACAATCGCATCATCTGTACCATCAAGTTGCCCCATTATCTGAAGGTGGTGGATTACACCATTCTTTTCGATACCCTTTCCAATTACGCTTCCTTCGGTGGCTTCGGCGTCCGTCTCTCCTTTTCCTATGACGATGAGTCTCTTTCCATCGAGGAATTCCTCGATGATTTCCGGGAGAGCAAAGGCTATACGATGCTCGATGACTATAAACTGTTGGAAGACGAAAAGAAGCTCATTTTCTTTTATGAGTCGGCAGCCGGAGCCAAGGAAATCGAAGAGGAGACCCGCTCCTTAAAGGACTTCCTCGATTCCATCTCTTCCCATTATCGTGTTCTCACCCAGGAGCGGGTCTACCTCTCCGACGAGGATTTCCTTTCCCAGGGAGAAGAGCAATATAAGAGAAGAGCTGAAGATTATTCCAAGAAGTTCAATGAGAAGGAACGGCTCAATTCCACCTATCAGCCCTGTCGGCTCAAGGACATCGAGAACTACCGCATGGTCTTAGTCGAAGGGACCATCTTCAAGCTCGGGGAAGACAGAAAGACGAGAAAAGGCACCATCATCCGTACCATCGAATATACGGACGGCAGTGATTCCATTCAGTCCACGCTTTTCGAAAGCAAGAGGATGCCGCTTGATGTCCTCAATCAATACAAGGTCGGTGTCAAAATCCGAGTCAAGGGGAAGCCGGAACATGACCCCTATTCTCATAACGAACTGGTCCTCCGCATCGATCAGATAGAAATTCTCCCCCCTGATCCCTTGCGGGAGGATACCTATCCGAGAAAGCGTGTGGAGCTCCATCTCCACACCAAGATGTCTCCGTTCGACGGCCTTGCCTCTATTTCGGATTATGCAAAGACTGCGGCACGCTGGGGACATAAGGCCATCGCCCTGACCGATCATGGCGGATGCCAGGCTTTCCCGGATGCCCAGGATGCCGGTAAAAAGAACAATATCAAGATTCTTTACGGAACGGAGTTCTATGTCGTCGACGACAAGAAGGAAGACGCCCACTTCATCCACAATGCTTCCGAGAGAAGATTAGGCAATGCCGACTTTGTCGTCTTCGATACCGAGACCACCGGTCTTTCCTGCCGTTATGACAGGCTCATCGAATTCGGTGCCGTCAAGATCAATATGGCCGGTCAGGTCGTCGATGAGATCGACTTCTTCATCAATCCGAACCGGAAGGTCTCCGGTTTCACGGTCAATGTCTCCCATATCACCCAGGAAATGGTCGACAAAGGAAAGAACATCAAGGATGCTTTGAAAATCATCAAGGAGTTCTTCGGTGACAACATCCTTGTTGCCCACAACGCTGACTTCGACTTCGACTTCCTCAACGAAGCGTATAAGAACAACGGCATGGAGACCATCAAGAACCCGGTCATCGATACCCTCCAGCTTTCCCGTTATCTCTATCCGGAGATGCGCTCCCACAGGGAAGGCGCTTTGGCGAGCAAGTTCAACATCGCCTTCGATAAGGGCGGTGCCCACCGCGCCAATTACGATGCCGGTCACCTCGCCCTCATCTTCCATGCGATGCTCTCCGAGCTCATCCAGAAGAATCCGGATATCCGGCACTGCGACTTGGGAGACTTGGAGGTCACAGACCCCATGCTACTCACCCTCCGTCCCTATCATGTGACCGCCTATGCCAAGAATGCGGATGGTCTGAAAGACCTCTACCGCATCATTTCGGAAAGCAACACCAAGCATATCGGCAACAGCGGTAACCCGCTCGTTCCGAAGAGCTATCTCGAACAGTACCGTGCGAACCTGATCCTCGGATCGGCCTGTCTCAACGGGCAGATTTTCGAGACCGCGATGACCAAATCCAAAGAGACACTGAAACAAAGGATGGCATTCTATGACTTCATCGAAGTCCAGCCGCCCGAAAACTATATCTACCTCCTCCATTCCGGTCAGCTCTCCTCCAAGGAGGAAATCGAGGATGTCCTCAAAGACCTGATTCAGACGGCCAAGGAGGCCGGAAAGCGGGTCTGTGCGACCGGTGACTGCCACTATCTCAATCCGGAGGATAAAGTCTTCCGCGATGTCTTCATCGCCTCCAAGGGCCTGAAGAATGCCCGTCATCCGTTAAACCTCGCTCCCTATGACAGCGCAAGCGAAGAGGTCAAGCAGGCCTGGTATAAGAATCCGCTTCCCAATCCGGATCAGCATTTCCGGACGACGGATGAGATGATGGAATGTTTCTCCTTCCTCCACGACCAGGCACTGGCCGAGGAGATTGTCATCGACAACACCAATGCCGTCGCCGATGAGATCGAGGACGGCATCAAACCGACCAAATCCAAGCTCTATCCGCCGAGCATTCCGGGTGCGGACAAACTTCTTTCCGACTTGGCCTACAAGACAGCCAAGGAGATGTACGGAGATCCGCTTCCCGAAATCATTGAGGAGCGTCTGAAGAAGGAACTCGCCGGTATCATCGATAACGGCTATGCCGTCATTTACTGGCTTTCCTCCGAGATCGTCCGCTGGTCCAACTCCGAAGGCTATCTGATCGGTTCCCGTGGTTCCGTCGGTTCTTCCTTCGTCGCCACGATGACCGGCATCACCGAAGTCAATCCGCTCCCTCCGCATTACCGCTGCCCGAAGTGCCATCACCTAGAATGGGCGGACCTCAACGAATACGAATCCGGATTCGATCTTCCCGACAAGGTCTGTCCGGAATGCGGTCATCCCATGATCGGAGATGGTCAGAACATTCCGTTTGCCACCTTTTTGGGTTTCCACGCCGAGAAGGTTCCGGATATCGACCTCAACTTCCCTTCCGACTTCCAGAGCCGTGCCCACGAGCACATGAAGGAAATCCTCAATGCCACCGGAAACACCTGCTATAAGGCCGGTACGATTCAGACGACCCAGGAAAAACAGGCCAGAGGCTATGTCTTAGGCTACTTCGAATCGTTAGGCAAGGATACGAGCAAAATCCGCAATGCGGAGATTGACCATATCGCTTCCGGCTGTATCGATGTCAAACGTTCCACCGGTCAGCATCCGGGCGGCGTCATCGTCATTCCGAAGGGGATGGAAGCCTACGACTTCACTCCGGTCCAGTTCCCAGCTGATGACCCTGATTCCACATGGATGACAACTCATTATGACTTCCACAAGATTCACGATAACGTTCTGAAGTTCGACATGCTCGGGCATGTCGATCCCCAGGCCATCCGTATGCAGTGCGACCTTTGCGGCTTTTCCTTCCTCGACATGAAGGAGAAAATCCCGATCTCCGACCCCGAGGCCCATTCTCTCTTCTGGTCGAGCGAGGCGCTCCACCTGAAGAAGAATGTCCTCAAGCAGGAGACGGGGGCCTTAGGTCTTCCGGAATTCGGTACGGAGAACGGAAGGCGTGTCCTTCTTGAGACGCAGCCTCGGTCCTTTGCCGACCTTGTCCGCATCTCCGGTCTTTCCCATGGTACCAATGTCTTTGCCGGCAACGCCGAGGACCTCATCAAGGACCAGGGCTTCAAGCTCAAGGATGTCATCGCATGCCGTGACGATATCATGACGGTCCTCCATGACAGATATGGCGTCGACAATTCCGATGCCTTCGCCATCATGGAATTCACCCGTAAGGGCAATTTCGGAAAGCCGGGCAATGACGAAAAGAAGGAGAAGTTCATTCAAATTATGAAGGATCACGGTGCGCCGGACTGGTACATCGAATCCTGCAAGAAGATTGCCTACATGTTCCCGAAGGGACATGCGGTTGCCTATGTCACCAACTGCATCCGCTGCGCCTGGTTCAAGGTGCATGAGCCCTTATCCTACTATGCGACCTACTTCACGTTGCGCTGTGACGGATATGATATCCAGACGATGATGAAAGGTCTTGATGCCTGCATGCGTAGACGCAACGACATCCAGACGAGACTTTCCAATCACGAGCCGGTCTCCAATCCGGAGCTTGCGACAATCAACGCACTCGAATCCACCATCGAAATGTACGACAGAGGGTATTCCTTCGCTCCGCTTTCGGTGCTCACGTCCGAGGCGACGATGTTCACCATCGACAAGGAGAAGAAGCGGGTGATTCCTTCCCTCATCTCCATCAATGGCTTGGGTGCCTCGGTCGCCGAGCAGATTGTGAAGGCGAGAAGAGAGAAAAAATTCACTTCGGTCGAGGATCTCAAGATCCGCGGCAAGGTCGGTGATACGATCCTGAAGAAGCTGAGAGAGGTCGGCGGTCTTGACGGGCTTCCGGAATCCAACCAGCTTTCTCTCTTCGATATGTTCAAATAAAGATGAGACAAGAAAAGGAGATGCGCGGTGGCATCTCCTTTTCCGTCTCCTCTGACCCTTGCTTGGAGATGGTAGCTTTCAGAACAGAACGGTATAAGGTTTCTCTAACTGACTCAGACGATACACAATGAATCGATGACAGAAAAAGGAATACTCCGGAACAATGACGAGGCATTGACCTGTTATCAGGTTTGGTTTGTTCTGTTCAGGAAAAGGCATCAGCAGTCGACTTCGGTCGTGAGGTTGGTCAGGTCGATTGCCATCTGCAGTTTTGCGATGAGGTCGAAGGTCTCTTGGTAGGCTTCCTTGGCTTCCTTGATGTCGCAGAGCGCCTTGGTGATTTCATAGGATGCATTCCGATAGGCGGCACTGCTTCTCGTCAATGGCTCTCGTTCTGCCATAGTCTGGTAACGGGAGATTTCGGAATTCAGCTGTGCCAAGTAGACGAGTCCTTCCGCAATGGTCATATCGAAGTTTTTGATAGGGGTAAGGGCGTTGCTTTTTGCTAGGATGCCTTTAAGTCTTTTGATTTCTTTATCCAGGTTTCTTAATGTCTTATCGGTGGTTTTGTCGTTGTATCCGGTGTCGATTGGCTTTTCTCCCTGGGTGTAGGTGACGATGCAGGTGTTTTCTTCCTGTTGGAGGAGTGCTCTTCTCTGGTCGGTGAGCTTTTTGATTTCCTTGATGATTTCGCTGTGTGTTTCCTTCATATATTGGTCTCCTTTCCTCGATGGGGTTATACTATAGGAAGAAAATGACGATTTGAAAAAATAGAAATTGAATTCACGGAAGTCATGAGGATTGATTTAAATTGAAAATCAGACAGATATGTTAAGATAGAACGCATGTATTTAAAATAGTTGTTACATATAATGCTTTATTTCTATTCAGTAAAATATTCATAATTAAATCGTTATTATCAATAACCATTCTTTAACAATTTATTAGGATGGTGATACGTTTTGTCGGAATCCCGCCTTAAACATTAATCAATGCTTGGACTTTTACAATAAGTTTATTTATAAAGTCCAAAACCATTATGATAGAATAATTTCTGATGTATAAGTTCTTCTACCTAATGAGACTGCGGACAGAACTTTATATCTTGAAACGAGGTATCATCCGTGCAAAAGTATATATGTGAAAACTGCGATAATCTCGAATGCGATACAAGCATATGCCCTGTTTGTGGGAAGAGAACGAACCTTATAAGAATGGAAGTATATTATTGCAAACATTGCAATTGCCCTACTTTTTCTGATGAATGTGACTTATGTCATGGACATAGTGAAAAAATAGGATCGGATATCAGACCTGTGTTTGCACAGGAAAGGCTTTTGCTTGAAGTACTTTTAGATGACCCGTTTAAATTTGCTGGTTCGTCGGTGTGGTGTGTTGGTGCTAACAACTATATTGTCGATGGAAAAAAGATTAAGCTCCCTTTTCAGGAATTACGAAAGAAAAATCCTAAGATCATCATTGAAGAACTTTTGAGATGGAAAGAAAAGAATCAAAACTTTGTTGATTCTGACTTTACTAATTCGTTTGTTTTATCTTTTATCAAGGCTAATGCTAATCATTTGAATGTCATTACGGATGAGGCTTTATCTTATATTTCTGATAGAGCTTCTAAATTTGATATTTCTTCGATGTTTGTTTCTTTCAGTGGAGGAAAAGATTCGACGGTCACAAGCAATCTTGTTATGCGTGCTTTAGGAACGGAAAGCATTCTTCATATTTATGGAGATACTACGCTTGAGTACCCTGAGTCTGGAATATATATAAAAGAATTTAGAAATAAATATCCGAAGACACCTGTTTTGGTGGCAAAAAACGAAGATCAGGATTTCCAGGATCTTTGTGAAGTGGTTGGCCCGCCGAGCAGAGTGATGAGATGGTGTTGCACGATTTTTAAGACGGGAGCTATCACTAAAAAAATCGAGCAGGTTTTTAAGAATAAATACTGATTTGCACATGGGGTCAGCAAAACACGATGAATCAGGGCTTTTTTGACATCAGCTCTCGATATCTG
>CAKVBX010000003.1 GCA_934725685.1 uncultured Bacilli bacterium | reverse complement strand
TATTCTCATTCGAATACTTCAAGAGGGACAAAATCACTGAACAACTTTCAGGGACAAATTCACAGAACAACTACAGTTTGGGCCGGATTCCGATTGTGTTTTGCCGCCCGACGGCGTAAAATAAACAAAAGGAGCGAAAATGCTATGGTGATGAATCTTCGTGACAAAGTCCTTGCCTATCTTCGGGAAGACGTCCGTCAGGTGGAGCGCATGAATGACCTCTCTGTTCATACCTTCCAGAGTCTTAATGTTCATCCGATGGTCTATTCTTTTGTTGTACCGGTGAGCACCTTCCTTCCGAATTGTGGCGGGTATTTCAACGTCGTCTTCTACAAGAACCCCCATCAGACCAATCTTTTTGTCTCTCAGGTTGTCTTTTATTCCGAAGAAAAAGCAGTTTCACTTGCCAAGACGCTTTTGCTCTCTTCCGGGCGCTATATCACCGGGAAAAGATTTGCCGTTACTCGTAAGTAAAGACTTTCATAAATTGCCGTTTTAATATAAAATATTAAGCAGTCGGAGGACTGCTTTTTTGAATGACCAAATGAATCAATCGGAGACGCTCAACAGCAAAGATACGATTGAATACTCTATCTCACGGAAAATGATGCAAAGACAGAAACGGAATATCTTCTATCTCTGTAGTCTTTCCATTTGCATCCTTCTCCTTCTCTTCTATTTCGCTCTTCCCTCTTTTCAATGCAAGAACATCGCTTTGAAGGGCGGAGTCAATTTTACGGCGGAAGACTGCACGGAGCTTTCCGGAAACGGGGGCTATCATCCGCTCATTTTCCTCGACAGCAAAAAGAGCCGTGAAAAGCTGATTTCTGCTTCCGAGGGTTATATCCTCGACTGCACCTATGAGACAAATGGCTTTTCCGGAAGCGTAAGCGTGAATGAGGATTTTCCCCACGCAAGGTTCGCACTTGACGAAGAGGAGGTCTATTTTCTCTCCGGCCGGACTTCCAAGGAGATGAAAGAGGCTGCGGAACGGCTTTCCCTCGATAAGGAGAGAATCGCAAACATTCTAAAAGGAGTCGAAGAACAGGAAAAGAAAGTCCCCACGCTACATCTTCCTCATGGATATGCCGCAGACGGAAATCATATTATCCTCGCCCTTAAACCGCTGAGCGGATTCTCTTATTCCGTCATTTCCAACCTCTGCGCCATCCAGTACCTCAACGATTCCGGAGATTCCACCTGGAACAATGTCGCGGATGTCCTTCTCGAAAAGAACGGCAAAAACCTTCTTCTGAAGGATTGCCTCGTCGATTGCTTCGACCTCTATTTTTCCGAAAGTAACTTCCCTGACACCGTAATCAGCAGTCTCTATTCCGAAACCCTGCACGATAAGATGGAACCAGTCTCCTATCGCTATCGTGACACCGAAGAGGAGATTCAAGCTTATTCCTTCACGCCATATCTGAAGAATGGTATGGTCAGCTTCATCAAAACGCCACAGAAAGGAGCTTAACCATGGACAAACAATTGACAGCCATCGAATTCACGACCCACAATCTTCGTCTTCTCACCGGTTACTGCAACGGAGATAGTATTTTTGTCATGCAGTGCCTCGAAGGTGAAAATCTCAAAATCGCTCAGAACGGGCTTCCGGACAAAAGTGAGCTCAACACATCCTTGATGACATTGCTCAACAAGGCAAAGTCGCAGCTAAACCTCGATGCAGGACCACTCATTTTCCTTTATCCTCCGATCGGCTTTTCGACCATGGAGGTTTCTGAGAACACGCCGACGGCAAGCGAAGACAACCGCCTTGCCAAGAGTGAATACAAATCCTGTTATTTCCGCGCCCTGAAACGGGTGACGCCGGAGAAACAGAATGTCTATTTCGCTCCTTATTCCTTCAAAGTGGATAGCCAGGTTGCCCTCGACCATTTCCCTTTAGGCACCCAAACGCGTTCACTCGAAGTCGATGGTGACATCCACCAGATTGACAGCTTCGCCTATCAGCATTTCCAATCTGTCATCGATGAGAGTGGACTGAAGCCCTATATCGAGATGGTCTCTCCTTATGCCGCAACTCAGTTCATCCTTCTTTCCTATCAGCATCCGAGCTATCTCCTTCTCAATCTTGAACACGATTACACCATGCTCAGTTTTGTCCGTAACCGCAGAATGGTCGCTTCCACCCTATTGAAGAACGACCTCCAGATTCTTCTCCGTTCCTATGCGGAGACACTCGGAGTTACAAGAGAACGTGCTGAGGAGCTCATTCGAACCTTCGGGTTCCTTCCGAAGTTCGACTTTGATTATCAGACGGATGAAGGATTCAGACTAGACCTGCTTTCTCAGACGCTATTCAAGGCTGCGATTCCGATGATCAAGGAAGTTCGGAATCTTGCCGATCAGCAGTCCGTGCCGAACGAAGTTCCGATTCTTCTTTCGGGAACAGGTAGTGAAATCTTTGGTATTGAGGCTTGTTTCAATAGTTCTCTGCACAGGGAGACTTCCCTCTTCGGCAAAAAAGTGCTCGGTGTCCCCAATTCGAGCTTCCTTCCTTCGCTCGGCGCCATCCGAGCCGGTTTCTATAACTATCAGCAGGGGACGGAATCCTATCGCAGAAAACAACTCGATTCTGAACTCAAAGCGGCAAAATTCGATCGCTGAAAGGAGAACAACACATGAATGAGAATAACGAACTGCAGGAAATGCAGGATGAGGAAGAAGAACTCAAGCAGAATGCGAAAATCAAAGTCATCGGTGTCGGCGGTGGTGGAAGCAATGCCGTCAATGGCATGATCCACGACAATGAAGACCTCGTCGAATACTGGGTCCTCAATACCGACTGCCAGGCGCTCAGTTTTTCACCCTGCGAAAACAAACTCGTTCTGGGAAGAAGCGTTACCCGAGGCCTTGGTGCCGGCGGAAACCCTGAACGCGGCAAACAGGCTTCGGAAGAGAGCTATGAGGAAATCAAGCGCATCGTTGCCGGTGCGGACTTGGTCTTCATCGCTGCCGGTGAAGGCGGTGGCACAGGTACCGGCGGTGCCCCGGTTGTTGCTAAGGCTGCCCAGGAATCGGGCTGCCTTGTCATCGGTATCGTCACCCGTCCATTCAATTTCGAAGGAAAGACGAGAAGGACCAACGCCCTCGAAGGCATCAATGAGCTCAAAGAGCACGTTGATGCCATCATTGTCGTCTCTAACGACAAGCTGATGTTCAATGATGGAAATCTCCCCTGCGGCAACGCCTTCCAAAATGCCGATGCCATTCTCGGCGCCTCGGTAAAGACCGTGACGGACATCATTCTTCACCACGGCCTCATCAACCTTGACTTTGCAGATGTCCAGGGCGTCCTTTGCGGAAAAGGTCTCGCACTGATCGGTATCGGTCACGGCAAGGGCGAGAAAAAGACAATCCAGGCTGCGGACAATGCCATCAATTCTCCGCTTCTCGAATCGAGTATCCGTGGAAGCCGCAGCATGATCATCAGCTTCACTATCAGTGAGGATACGACCCTTTCCGAAATCCAGGCCGGTGTCAACTACATCAATGAAAAAGCCTGCGGTTCCGAGAACAGCGATTGCAATATTGTCTTTGGTGCCCAGATTGATCCGGACATGCACGATGAAGTCTCCATCGCCATCATCGCCACCGACTTCAATAAGGATGTCGGTACCGTGGACGATGTCATGTCTGCCGCAACGACAAAGGAAGAAGGCAAGAAAGAGAATGAAGCCTCGGTTTCCGAGACCGAGAAAAGGATTGAGGAAGAGCGCAATTCTTCCGTTCTTCCTTCCTTCCTGAGAAGCAAGCTTGCCGAACTCAACGGCATGCAATTACCGAAAGAGGACACGGATACGGACAAAAACGAACCGGCTATGTCGGATGATGACGAAGAGCCCACGGTCCTTTCCGGTTCTGAGACGAGTCAAAACAAGGAGTAACGAACTTATGGAACTCAACGAATTCGAAAAACTCTCGAAACAGGAAATCGATGATGCGAGAGAGGAAAGCAAGAAAATCACCGATAAAGCAAGTCTGGAAGCGTTCAAGGGACGCTTCTTAGGCAAGAAGAGCCATCTGACTTCCTTCTATTCTCAGATGAGAAATGTCCATCCGGAACAGAAGAAGGCCTTCGGCGAAAAGTTGACTACTCTCAAAGGCGAGTTAACCGCCTTCTTTGAGGAGAAGGAAAATGAATTGAGGGAACTCGAGCTGAAAAAGCGCCTGGAAAAGGAAAAAGTCGACATCACCCTTCCCGGCTTTGATGAGAACCTCGGGAGCAAACACCCGTTCTATGCCATCGTCGATGATATCACCGACTTTTTTGTCGGGCTCGGTTTCACCGTGGCCGATGGTCCGGAAGTCGAAAGCGACCGGAACAATTTCGAACTGATGAATATTCCTGCTGACCATCCGGCCCGTGATATGCAGGATTCCTTCTCCATCGATCCGACGACGGTCCTCCGCTCCCACACTTCCTGTGTCCAGGCCAGAGTCATGGCCGAGATGGGTGGAAAAGGCCCGGTCAAGATTATCTGTCCCGGCAAGGTCTATCGCCGCGACAACGATGCGACCCACAGCCATCAGTTCGGTCAGATCGAAGGCCTTGTCATCTCCGAGGATTGCACCTTCAGCAATCTTCTCGAAACGCTCACGCTCCTTCTAAAACACCTCTTCGGCGATAAGCGTGAAATCCGTTTCCGTCCTTCCTTTTTCCCGTTCACGGAACCGAGTGTCGAAGCCGACATTTCCTGTTTCGAATGTAACGGAAAGGGCTGCTCCATCTGCAAGCACACAGGCTGGATTGAAGTCCTCGGCTCCGGCATGGTCCATCCGAATGTTCTCCGACTCAACGGATATGACGATACGAAGTTTAAAGGCTTTGCCTTCGGTATCGGTATTGACCGTGTCGCCATGCTCAAGTACGGCATCGATGACATTAAGCGCTTCTATACCAATGATGTCAATTTCATCTCTCAGTTCAGAAAGGAGTAAAACGTCATGTTATTCTCATATAAGACATTATCCAACCTGGTCGATCTGACCTCGGTCTCTCCGGAAGAACTCAGAAACCGTCTGACCTTTTCCGGTTTCGAAGTCGAAGGCATGGAAAAACTCGCCCAGGCCTCCAATCTTGTCATCGGCTGTGTCCTGACCTGTGAAAACCATCCCGATAGCGACCATCTCCATGTTCTCACCGTCGACTGCGGAAGGGACGGCATCAAGCACATCGTCTGTGGTGCCAAGAATGTCCGCAAGGGGCTCCGTGTCATTGTCGCCCTGGAAGGCTCAGTCCTTCCTGCCCTCGGTGAAACCATCAAGAAGGGCAAAATCCGCGGTGTCGACAGCGAAGGAATGTGCTGCTCTTTGCTCGAACTCGGCGTCGACAAGGAATCTCTCGAAGAGGATTCTCCCTCCATGGACGGCATCGAGGAACTTTCCGATGATGCCCCTATCGGTGATCATGAGGTCCTTTCTTATCTCGGACTCGATGATACCATCCTCGATATCAATGTCCTTCCCAACCGTCCGGACTGCCTTTCCTATCTCGGTATGGCAAGAGAAATCTCGGCACTTCTTAAGAAACCGCTCGCTCCGGTTCCCTCCTATCCACTCCGTGACCTCAAGGACAATCTTCACGTCCGTTCCAAGACCATCAACTGCCCAAGAATCGATATGCTTCGCATTGACAATGTCGTTGTGAAAAAAGAGACCCCGCTCTATATCCGGAGAGCTCTTTTAAGTTCTGGTATACGTTCTATTTCTCCAATGGTCGATTTAGGCAATTATTCCATGCTCCTCACCGGTCAGCCGCTCAATATCTATGATGCGGATGACAATACCGACGACGATTACATCGTCTCCGATGACTATGAGGGCGAATTCACCTGTTTCGACGGCAAGAAAATCAAACTTCAGCCCGGTGACCTTGTCATCAGTGACAAGGAAAGACCTCTCTGCCTCGCCGGCATCATGGCTGGAGCAGCAGCTTCCGTCCGTCCTTCCACGAAGAACATCTGTATCGAAGCGGCCTGCTTCTATCACGCCAATATCCGCCACACTTCTTCGCGTCTCGGTCTTTCTTCCTTTTCCAGCCAGCTCTTCAGCAAGGGAAGAAACCCGAAGCTGATTGAAGAGGCACTCTCTGTCACCATCATGCTCCTTCCGGAATTCTTCGAACAATTCGAACTTGTCAGTTACTCTTCCTTCAATAAGTGCGAAAAGGAAAACAAGCCGTTTGCCTTCTCTAGAGATGCCCTCAATACCCGTCTCGGCGCTTCCTATACCGAAGAGGAAATCGATGAAGTCCTCTCCGCCTACCGCATCAAGAAGCTTGAGGACGGGAAACTTCTCGCTCCAATCGATCGTGTCGACCTCAACGAGCAGTGCGACATCGATGAGGAAGTCTTCCGTTATTTCCCTGCGGAAAGAATTCAGCCTTCTCTCGAACATTTCCCCATTACTCAAGGACATCTCAGTCCTGCCCAGCAGAAAAAGCGGGAAATCCGTGAACTTCTCGTGAGCCGCGGACTCAACGAAATCCTTTCCTTCACGCTCATCAGCGAGAAGGAAGATGAATCCATCCGCGTCTTCTCCGACAAGAAAGGTTACTGCATCGTCAATCCGATGACGAAGGACCATGAAATCGTCCGATCCGACCTGCTTCCGTCCATGATCGATACCATTGACTACAACAAGGCACATCAGAACCGCAACCTCGCACTCTTTGAGATTTCCCCTGTCGACACCCCGAACGGGAACCGGCTCTATCTTTCCATGGGTCTCTATGGCGAAAAGATGGGAAGAGAGGAACTTCTTTCCCGCCCTTATGATTTCTTCGACATGAAGGGGCTTGTCTACGCTGTTCTCAACAAAATAGGCCTCAGCGAATCCCGTTTCCGCATCTGCTATTCAAAGAACGGAAAGTTCCACCCCAACTGTTCTGCTGACCTCTTTGTCGGCAAGGACCTCGTCGGCACGTTCGGTCAGCTACATCCCTCCTTCTATGAGGACCGGCTCTTTGTCTGCGAACTCGACCTCGGCTATCTGCTCGCTCTTAAGGGCATGAAGACGAAGTTTGCCTCCTTCTCCTCCTTCCCGGAGGTTAGGAGAGACCTTTCCTTCCGCATAAATGACAAGGTCAATTACGCCCTGCTCAAGAAGACAATTCTTCACGTGAAGGATTCTTATGTTCAGGATGTCAAACTTTTCGACGAATTCGTCGATAAGCTCACCGGCATCCACTATCTGGGCATCTCCCTTTTCTTAGGAAAAGAAGACGGCACCCTAAAAGAACAGGAAATTACATCCTCCATCAAACGGATTACGGATGCCCTGAAGGCGGAACTCGGTCTCACTCTGAGGGGAGAATGATATGGCCAGTTTCCGTTTCATTGAAAACAGTATCGAGGAAGTCGTCCACGATGACTTCTTCGATAAAGTCGCCCTGGTCGCCCACAACTGTTATCAGGTCAAGGAAAAAGACCATCCGAACAATATTCTTTTCCTCAAACGGCTTATTGACAGCGGTCACCTTGCGATGATCGAACATTATCGCTTCGCTTTTGTGCTGACGGAAGAAATCTATTCTCATTTTCTCTCCCTGCACAATCCGTTCTATGAACTCGGTGAGTTCATGCGGAAAAAGGGAGCGAGGGAAGAGATGGTTTATCTCCTCTCCTGTTCGCTCCGCCCGGTCCTCGAAGGCCTTAAGAGTGAGGACGTCCTTGAAAACGGCCTCGCCGCTTTGATTGCCTCCTCCCTTCCGGAAGAAGTGAGACAGGTGCTCCCTCCCTTTGAGCCGTGTGCTCCTCTCACCCCTTGCTCAGTGAAGGATAACAAAGGGAAAATCCCGGCGGAAATCTATGACCGCTTTGTCTATGTGACGTATCATCTTATTACCGATCGCGGGGTCACCCATGAACTCGTCCGTCACCGCCTCTGCTCCTTCGCTCAGGAATCCACCCGGTACTGCAACTATACCAAGGAAAAGTTCGATTCCACCCTCACGTTCATGAAGCCGGCCCGCTATGAAGAGAATAAGGATGTCTTCGATGCGTTCTATCAGAAGACGGCCGATACCTATTTTGAGCTCATCCGCCGCGGAATGACGCCGGATGAGGCAAGGGCGGTTCTGCCCAATTCCCTTAAGGCTTCCATCATGGTGACCTGTTCCCTCAGGGAATGGAAGAACATCTTCGCTCTGAGAACGGATCCCCACGCTCACTTCGACATCAGGAGATTGATGAATCTCGTGAAGGAAGACATGGAAAAGAAAGGATATCTCGCATGACGGAAAACGAAGACAACAGAATCGCCCTGGACCTTTCCACGCTGAAGGAAGGGCATGAATACGATCTCGACTTCTGCCTGACGGAGAAGGAACAGAGCTATTTTCCGAATCTTCTCTCCCTCGGTGACACTGCCTTTGTCCTTGAGGTTGTCTCTCTCGGTGCCATCTCCTCTTTCGTGCTGAGCGGAGAGGGCGACATCCTTCTTCAGGATGCCCACGACTTGGCTGAACGCTGCTATCATCTTTCGGATTCTGTGGAAATCACCATCCAGCCATCCGATGAGGAAAACAGCGATATCCTTCCCGATGCGGACGGCCTCTATGACTTCCGCGGAGCCATCCTCGCCCTTCTTTTCAATACCATCCCTCAGAACTATTCCGAAGTGCCTCTCACCAAAATTGAGCATGAGAATTATGTTCTGATGTCGGAAGAGGAATACGAAAAAGAAAAGAAAGAAAAACATAACGCCTTTAGCGCTCTCGACAATCTGGAATGACAGCATGAAGCCTCCCATGGGAGGCTTTTTCCATGGGCGGGAAACGGATAAGTGTGCTGTTGTCTTCCACTCGCACCCAAAAGTTTTGATTTTTGTCCCACTTTGTTCCCCACCGGATATAGGAGCCGAATTTTGGCTATTTTTTCTCCTTTTTGCCATTTTTTTGAGCCTGAAAATTGTTGAAGATGGAAAATTAGCAGAAAAAATTTGAAAAGTGTTGCACAAAGTGGGAAGAATAATTATAATTGTGGGTGAAAGTGGGAGAAAATCGTGTTTTACGGACAGAAAGAACTGACCTTAGACGATAAATTCCGTCTGGTCTTACCCTCTATCTATCGTGACGGTTTTACGGAAGGCACCTGTTTTGCTACCTTAGGGTTGGATCGGTGCATCCAGCTTTTTCCGAAGACCACTTTCGAGAAGAACGCCGAAGAAATCATGAAGCTCTCTGAATTTTCCAAGGAAGCCAGAGATGTCCGCCGTATCTTCATGGGAAACACGTTCTCAATCGGTATCGACTCTCATAACCGAATTCTTCTTCCGAAGCTTCTGATGGGCAAAGCCGGTCTCGACAAGAAGGTTGTCGTTGTCGGTGTCTTCGACCATCTGGAGGTCTGGGATCAGGATGTCTACCTTGCCAAGGAAAAAGAAGGTGAGGAAAACTATTCCGACAATGCAAAAAAGCTTCTCGGAGGTGACTGAATATGGGTGAATACAACGAGCACAAACCAGTCATGCTGAGAGAAGTCCTTTCCTTCGTTCCTACCCATAAGGTACTCACTTATCTCGATCTGACGCTAGGCCGTGCTGGCCATGCCAGTCAGATTCTCAGCCGTCTTGAGAAGGGAAGCACCTTCATCGGCGTGGACCGGGATATGGAAGCCCTGAATTACTGCGAAAGCTTCCTGATTCCCTATGCCAAGACGATCAAGCAGTATTTCCTTCATTCGACCTATGCAGAATGCTTCGATACGCTGAAGAAAACCGGATTCCGCGGTGCAGACTTCATTCTCATGGATATCGGAGTCTCTTCTCCCCAGTTCGATGATCCGGAACGCGGGTTCTCCTACCGCTATGATTCTCCGCTCGACATGAGAATGGATCAGAAGGATCGGACCACCGCCAAGGACATCATTAATCACTACAGCGAAGCAGAACTCTGCCGCGTGTTCCGTGACTTAGGGCAGTGCAAAGTCTATTATCCGGTCGTCAAGAAAATCCTCGCTGTCCGTGAAGAGAAGGAAATCGAGACGACATTCGAGCTCGTGGACCTCATTAAATCCTCGCTCCCCAACAAGGAACTAAGAAAAGAAGGCCATCCTGCAAAGCAATTCTTCCTTGGACTCCGCTATGAAGTCAACGGGGAAATTGAGCAGCTTCAGAAAGGACTTGACGAGGCCATCTCCTTCCTCAATCCAAAGGGCAGGCTCGTCATCATCTCCTTCAACAGCGAAGAAGACAGAATTGTCAAAGAGACGTTCAAAAAGTATTCGAATGACAGGCATGTCGATAAATATGCGGCGAAATCAGAGGAGGGCGGTTACATCGTACTGACCAAGAAACCGCTCGCTCCGAAGGAAGACGAAATTCTGGAAAACAACAGAGCCAAGGCTTCCATCCTCCGTGCGATAGAAAGGAACTGACCTTATGAAAGACAGAGTCAATCGAACTTATCGAAAAAAACCGGCTCATCGTCTCAGAAATGCCATGATTGCCATGGTCGTTTTCACGGCTGCCGTTTCGGCTTCCTCCGCCGTTGTTCTCACTGTCTATTCCAAAGCCAATTCTGAGCTTTCGCGCCGTATTGACAATTACAATGCCGAAGTCGATTATCTGGAGAAGGAAAATAATGATTCTTCTCAGAAATACAATCACAAGATTCCGTAATCCTTACGGTTGAAAAACTCCTTTCACAATACGAGACGTTGAAAAGCCCCGCCACTGCCATGACGGGGCTTTTTCATTTGCCTTTTTTCCTCTATAATAAGAGAAAAGCTCCCCGAAGGGAGCTATATTCGGTTCAGTAATGACGATACGGGGCTCTGGTCTTGATATCAGTTTCGATGATTTTGATGAAATCCTTTTCAAAGACGGTTCTGGATTCGGTTTCATGATAGAGACGGTACGTAATCTCACCGGATTCGGCTTCCTTGGGTCCGAGAACAATCGTATATGGAACCTTCATGACCTGAGAATCATGGATCTTATAGGAAAGCTTTTCGTTGCGGTCATCAATCTTGGTTCTGATGTCCTTCTTGAGGAGCTTCTTGTTGAGATCCTTGGCGAGGGAGACAACCTTTTCATCGCTGTTGACTGGGATGATGCGGACCTGTTCCGGATGCAGCCATGTTGGGAAGGCACCACGGAAGTTCTCGGTGATGATGCCGAGGAATCTTTCGAAGGAGCCGAAGATGGCACGGTGCAGCATGACCGGTTCCTTGGTCTTGCCATCTTTGTCGACATAGGTGAGACCGAAACGATGCGGAAGCTGCATATCGAGCTGGATGGTACCGCACTGCCAGACACGGTTGAGGGAGTCCTTGATCTTGAAGTCGAGCTTCGGGCCGTAGAAGGCGCCGTCGCCCTCATTGACTTCATAAGGAAGGTTGTTTTCCTCAAGGCAAGCCTTGAGTTCAGCTTCGGCTTTGTCCCAGGTCGAGATTTTTCCGACAAACTTGTCCGGACGGGTGGAGAGTTCGACAGAATAGGAAAGACCAAAAGTCTTGTAGACATAACCGAACATACGGATCATCTTACGGATTTCATCGCCGATCTGATCGAAGGCGAGAAGGATATGGGCGTCATCCTGTGTGAAGGCACGGACACGGAAGAGACCATTGAGGGCGCCGCTGGCCTCATGACGATGATCGAGACCGAATTCGGCATAACGGATTGGAAGGTCACGATAGGAGTGGATGCTGTTCTGGTAGACAAGGATGGCACCGGGGCAGTTCATCGGCTTGATGGCATAAGGCTTGCCGTCGACCTTGGTAATGTACATGTTTTCCTTGTACTTCTTCCAGTGGCCGGAAGTCTCCCAAAGCTCTCTGGAGAGCATCTGCGGAGTCTTGAGGAAGGTGTAACCATATTCCTTGGTGAGAAGGTCCCAGAGGAAGTTCTCGAGCTCGTGGCGGATAATCATGCCGTTCGGAAGCCAGAAAGGAAGACCCGGGCCGTAGTCTGAGAACATGAAGAGTCCGAGTTGACTACCGAGACGTTTGTGGTCAGCTTCCTTTCTCTCCTCCAAAAGCTTAAGATAGGCATCGAGGTCGGCCTGGGAGAAGAAAGCGGTACCATAGATTCTGGTCAAAGAATCGTTTTCCTTGTTCCCCTGGAAATAACAGGAAGAAGTGGACATGATTTTGATTGCCTTGATTTCCTTGGTGTTCTTCATATGGGGCCCAAGGCAGAGATCGCGGAAGTCACCCTGTTCATAGACCGAGAGTTTGGCTCCCTTGTCGGCGAGCTCATGGATGTGGATGAGTTTATATTTTTGGTCGGCGAAGAGCTTCTCGGCTTCTTCGGTGGTGACTTCTTTTCTGACGATGGCCTGCTTTTCGGAGATGATTTTCTTCATCTCAACTTCGATTTTTCCGAAGTCCGCCTCGGAAATCGGCTTTGGGAGCTTCATATCATAGTAGAATCCATCTTCGGTAGCAGGTCCATAGGCGAACTGGACACCAGGATAGAGATGCTGGATGGCTTCGGCCATAAGATGGGCAGCGGAATGGCGGAGAACGTGAAGGGCCTCCGGAGAAGATTTCGTGATGGCTTCGAACGTGCAGCTTTCAGGAAGGACAGAGTTCAGATCGAACAGCTCCCCATTGACTTTCGCACAGATTGCCTTTTCGGCGAGGGAGAGGGAGATGCTTTTGCATGCTTCCAAGGCGGTGGAGCCGTCTTTGATTTCTTTTTCGGAATGATCCGGTAAAATGATTTTCATTTCAGTACCTTTCAATATCTTAATCTACGATTAAGTCTAACTATTCTACTTCTTTAAGGCGTGCCACGCAAGAGCTGCGCCGCCGGCGAGACCGACATCCTGGGTGAAGGCCGCATAGTTGAGGACGATGGGCTTAAAGTTCCAATTAGCGATATAGGCGTTGGCTCTTTTCGCCAGATCCTCGAAGAAGAGGTCTTTGCTCTTCATAACACCGCCGGAGACGGCATAGGACTCCGCATTGAAGAGCAACTGGAGATTCGCAAACCATAGGGCGAGTTTATCGATCCAGATTTCATAGAGCTTCTTCATCGCTTCCTCTCCCGTTCTCAGACGGGTGAAGAAGTCATAGGCACTATCGACATGGATGTTGTTGAGCTCAGCGAGGTGGACGATGCCGTTGCCGGAAAGGAGATATTCCGTCTCATACTTCGTCCCCTGATATTCAGTGAGAAGTCTTCCGCCTTCCAAAGGAAGATCAATCATCTCCCCGTTGTGGATGACACCGATGCCAATACCGGTGGAAATCGTAACAAAGACCGAATTTCTTGCACCTTTGTTGGCACCATATTCCGCTTCGACCAAGGCAGAGCAGTTGGCGTCATTGGCGAAGTAAAGCTTAGCACCAGGAAAATCTCTCTGAAAAAGGGATTCGAAATCAAAGAAATCGATGCCGAGATTTCCGACTCTTCCAACCTTGTTGTTTTCGACGACACCGCACATTGACATGCCGATGGATTCGGCTTTTTCGAGTCCGTTCTCTTCCATGACCTCATGAATAAGAGCCTTCATGGTGTCATAAAGCTTTTTCGGATCGTTCTTGATGGAGGGTACGATTCTCACAGCGAGAATGTTGAGTTCCCTATCCATCACCGCGACGCGAAGATTGGTTCCGCCGCAATCGATTGAAATAATTCTGTCTGTCATTCGTCATCTTCCTCCGTGTATGACTTGCTGTCCAGGTCATGGACTGTGAGCACCTTCATGAAGTTGGTCTTCCCCGCTCCGACGGGGGTGCCGCCGGTCATGATGATATGGCTTCCTGCCGGTATTCCGTAATCCCTTGCAATCTTCAGGGCCAGAACTTCCATCTCTTCCGTGAACTGCGGAACTTTTTTCGTGTGGTAAGGATAACAGGCATAATAGAGCATGGTGTGGGTGAGGGCGTCGAAATCCGAGGAGACGACGAAAACAGGGCAAATCGGTCTCGTTTTGGCGATGCGGACACCGGTCTGACCGGAGACGGAGAAGCAGATGATGAGCTTGGCGTTGATCAGGATGGCAGTGTCGGAGACGGCAGCGGCGATGGCGTCATTGACTTTCTTGTTCGAAGTCTCAAAGGCCTGATGGGAGGAGAGCTCGTAGTTGAAGTGCTTTTCGACTTCTCTTGCAATCTTGGCCTGCATTTCCACAGATTCGACCGGATACTGTCCGCTGGCACTTTCTCCGGAGAGCATGACGGCGTCGCTTCCCTGGTCGATGGCCCAGGAGACGTCGCTGACTTCCGCTCTCGTCGGATAGGGATTGTGGATCATGGAATCGAGCATCTGCGTTGCCGTGATGACGGGCTTGCCATATTTACGGCAGGTTTCGATCATGTAGCGCTGATAGGTCGGAACCTGTTCGGCCGGGATTTCGACACCGAGATCGCCTCTGGCGACCATGATGCCGTCACTGGCACGAATGATGCTGTCGAGGTTTTCGATGGCCTCGGTATTTTCAATCTTGGAGATAATGAGAATGTTCCTTCCGCCGTGGGAATCGAGCAGTGTTCTCATGTCCTTGATGTCCTGGACGCTTCTGACAAACGACGCAGAGACGAGGTCGACATGTTCTTCACATCCGAAGATAAGGTCGTTCTTATCTTGTTCGGAAAGGTAGGGCATCGTCAAATGGACACCAGGGCAGTTGACGCCGCGCCGGTCTTTGCAGACATGGTCGTTACCGATGCGGCAAATGAGTTCTTTCTTCTCTTCGTCTTTTCCTTCGACGATAAGTTCGAGGTTCCCGTCATCGAGACGGATGACACTTCCGATGGTGCAGTCGTGATAGAGATTCTTATAGGTGACACCGAAGGCTTTCTCGGTTCCTGTTTTTTCCGTGCCCATATAAATCCGGGTTGTCTCGCCTTTGTGGAATTCGGCAGAGCCTCCCTCGAAGAGTCCGGTACGGATCTCAGGTCCTTTGGTGTCGAGGCAGATTGGAATGATGAGGTCTTCCTCTTTTTCGAGTTCTCTCAGAGTCTGAATCTTTTCCAGATGCTCTTCATGGCTTCCGTGGGAGAAGTTCATTCTCATACAGGTCATACCTGAAGCGAGCAATTTCCGCATCATTTCCTTGTCCTGACTTGCAGGGCCAATAGTGCAGACAATTTTGGTTTTCTTGTCTATCCGATAGTTCATCGGTGGTACCTCCGTTGGTTAGAAAATATAAATAGGTTTAAGGATACCTGTATATTTTACCAATTGCATACTGGAATTGAAAGTGAGTTTTCTACTCCTTGTGACAGCAATGAAGTGCTTTCTTTGGTATAATTGAGGTATGAACATTATTGAACCTCTCTCCTCGTTCAGCGTGCAGGCTGATTTTTCCTTATCGGATACTGATTTTTCCGTCTTGTCTCTCCTTTATCTTCCGATTGTGAAAGGAGACGGCCATCTGCTTTATCAGGTCCTTTTCGATAACAGCAAATTCTATTCCGGGGAAGGAATGATTCTGCATGAGGACTTTCTTTCTTTGCTTGGAATGGATGTTTCTCTGTTTTTGAAAGCGAGACGGAAGCTGGAGGGCATCGGTCTTCTTGAAACCTACCGCAAAGAGAAAACCGATGAGAACGGCACGAAGGCTTTCTATCATTACCGCCTTCTTCCTCCTGCGAGTCCGAGAAAGTTCTTCGATGATCCCATTCTAAAGAATCTCCTCCTCCAAAATGTTTCCCGGAAGAAATATTTCCGTCTGCTTTCCTATTTCTCCAAGCCGGAGAAGGAAACAGAAGCGGGTTATCAGAATGTCTCGGAACGTTTTTCCGATGTGTTTTCCGTGGCTCTTACGGAAGAGGATCTGAAAAAGTCCGAAGGCGTAGAGTCCAAGCGGTATAAGGAAATCAGCCACTTCGATGCCAAACTCTTCGAGGACTATGTTACCGCTTCTCTTCCCTTTACCGCAATCGAGCCCTATGAGAAAGAAATCATTGATTGCTCCAAGCTTTACGGTATCGATGAAAAGACGGCATTTCAGCTGATTGAATCCTGCTTCGACAGTGATCTGAAATTCTATTTTGACAAGTTCCAAAAACAGGTTCGTAATCTCAATCACTATGTGAGGAATGATGATATCGCCAAGGAAAAAGCTTCACTCGGCAAAGAAAATGCTTCCAGCATGGTCCGCCTTTTCCAAAGTGCGACTCCGAAGGAATATCTACAGGCATTCTTTCATGCGGAACCGAGTGATTTCATGATGAAGGAAGTGGAGAAACTTCGCTCTAATTTCGGATTCGACAACGGAGTCATCAATGTCATTCTTGACTACTGCCTGAAGAAGACGGACAAAGAATTCAATTCTCTTCTTATTGAGAAGGTGGCGTATTCTCTTTCTGCCAATGGGGTACAGGATTGTTATGATGCCCTTGTCCGTTTGAAGACCCGGGACTTCACTGTAGCAAACAGCAAAAAGACCAATCGGCCGAAAAAAGTCAAGGAAGAGAAAACGGAAGAAGCGGTGGAAGAGGAAAAGGAAATCACCAAGGATGATCTGACTTCTTTGTTAGGAAAGGTGAAATTATGAAGGAAACGACATTCAAGAACGGAAACGACGAAGGGACGATTCTTGTTTCCCAGTCATCGGTTCCCCTAGCGATGAATAAGGATGATCTTTCCAGGCTGAGGGAACGGGTGTCCCTGATGCTGAAACAGGATGTCGGCGCCTTAGGGAAAATCCGCCCTCTCATCAAGACGGAAGAGACCTTGGACCGCTCGTTAGGCGAGGTTTACGCCTATCTTGCCGATAGAAAGAAGTGCGCAAAATGCACCGGATCCCTGTTTGAATGCCCGAGAAAGAAACAAGGGTATCACCTGAGCCCTTTTTATGAAAAGTATGATGACCGGATCCGTTATGCGGAAACGGCCTGTCCTTACCTTGTGGAAGTGGACAGTATTCTCTCCCGCATCGATCCCTGCGATTGTACGCCAAACCTTCTTTATTCGGATAGTAACACCCTGCTTTCCTCTCTATTAAGCGGAGACAACATCCGGAAACAGCAGGGATTATCCAAAGTATTTCTCTATGCTCTGAAGGATATTGAAGAGGATGGAAAAGGAAGGAGAAAAGGTTATGCCTTTACGACTCCGGAAGGAGGAAAACATCTCTCAGGTTCGCTTCTCCGTCTCATCGGTTATCACTATGCGAAAGCTGAAAAAAAGGTTTCCTATATTAATTCCATGCTTTTCATGCACCTGTTCCGAAAGGGTGGTGCTTACGCAGTAACGGTAAATGATTATCGGATTGCCATGAATAGCGAGGTCCTACTGATTGAGGATATCGATGAGATGCCGTTCCTCGAGGAAGAAAATGTAGTGAAGTATTTGCTTCCGCTCTTCGAGTCGAGAAAGAAAGAGGGAAAAATCACCTATCTTAGTTTTTCCTCTTCTCAGCACGTCTATTCCTTCCTTTATAAAGGCCGACTGCTTGCTCAGACGAAGGACCGTCTCTTCAAAGCGCTCGGAGATATTGTGGAGGAAGTGGTCATTCACGATTTTGATTTAAGATAATTCGAACATGATCGCCTTTTTGCCTATATATCAGGTATGGAGGCTTTTTCTATGCTATTACAGAGCGAAGAGCGAGACTGCGGAAAATGTGTGGTACGGAATCTTTTGGCAAAAATGAATCATGACAAAGGATTCTATATGGTACGACTTCAGTCATCATGTCAGAGTTTTTTGGAGATGAAAGAGGAATTGATACGGCATGGCATTTATTATAAATCCTTTCATGTTGATGATATCAGGAGTATATCTTCTAACATGTTTCCTCTCATCTGTCAGGTATTCGAAGGAAAACAGCTTCATTTTGTCATCGTGGAGAACATCACGAAGAATCGTGTGTATCTTAAAGATCCGGCCTTTGGAGAAATGAGTATCTCTCTCGGAGAATTTCTTACCTTCTTCACCGGCAACATGATGGCGTTTGTTTCAAAAGGGAAGAAGGAAAAATGTGGCCGTGTTTCCATCCTCAGAAAACGGGAGATTCTTATCTATTGCCTGTGTTTTCTTTTTCAGGCACTCTCCCTTGCCGGTCTTCTGGTTTTCACTTCCTCGACGAATGCCTTTGTCTTTTGTGTGATATCCGCTGTCGCTCTTGCCCTCGGTATCCTGCTTCAGAATCTGTTCAATATCATGACAAGGCACCGACTGGAAAAAGATCTTCTGCTTCGGTCCGGTGGGCGACTGGGTTTCCAGAAAGACTACTTTCATCTTTACACGCTGATTACGGACACGGTCAAATGTGCTTCGGATACCCTGTCCTATGCGGTGTTCTGCATCGGTCTCACCGTGATGCTAGTTCTCAACTCCTATTTCTTTTCTTTCCTTCTTCTCGTTGCATTTCTCTTCTTCCTTCTGCGGCTTCCGTTACAGGATGAACGGAACGCTCTCAACCGGTATTGCACCCTAAGAGAAAGTTACTTCCTTGAAAACTCCGGAGAGGAGAAAGGTATCCAAGCTTTTTTTGAAATGCGGAAGCGAAGCGAAAATCTTCTTACGGCCCATGTGGTCACCTATCTCTTGGAAATCTTCTCGACTGCGGTCTTCGCTTTTTCCATCATGACGCTGACCGAATCATTCTCCATGAATTCCTTTCTCTTCATCATCATGCTGACCATGTCCTTCTCCTATTCCCTCGAAAAGACCATGAAACTCTTCCGTTATTCGGAAAAGAAGGCCCGGGAACTCAATTCTCTCAGTTTTTCTCCCTTTAAAGTGAACTAGTCCTTAAAAAAAGGCAAGTTTTGCTATATACTTAAGTATATAGGAGGCCTAGTTTTTATGGGCGATGAACACATTCTCGATTACGTTTCCTGCGTCAAGACGAAAAAATCCTACCGTTCTCTTTTCCAGACGGTCTTTGATCATACCTTGAGTAAACTGAACAAGAAAGGAACCTACGAAGTCTCTCTTTCGCTTCAGACATTGGAAAAAATGCATGAATACAATAAGAAATACCGCAACATCGATCGTCCGACCGATGTTCTGACCTTTGCCTATCGGGAGGCCGATTTCGTCGCGGACGAACCGGTCTTTGATCTTGGAGACATTATGCTTTCCATCGATGTCGCCAAAGAACAGGCCAAACAGTATCGTCACCCGTTGGAACGGGAGCTCGCATTTCTTTTCATCCACGGCCTTCTTCACGCCTTCGGTTATGATCACCATCGCTCCGAACAGGAGGCCGAAGAGATGTTTGCCCTTCAAAACGACATTCTAAATACGCTCCCGTATGACTTTTATACCGATCAGAAAAAGGTGAAAAAGCTGCTTCTCGAAGCACAAAAGATGGCAGTCAGCACGTATTCCCACTTCCAGGTCGGTGCCCTCGTTCTCACGAAGGACGGAAAATTCCATCGTGGGTTCAACATTGAGAATTCCGCCTTCGGAGACAGCATCTGCGCGGAACGGTGCGCCCTCTTCCATACCTATGCCCTCGGCTACCGAAAGGAAGATATCGTCTCTCTTTCCCTCATCACTTCTTCTTCCAATATCGGTACGCCCTGCGGAAGCTGCCGTCAGGTTATGAGTGAACTCATGGATGAAAACTGCCCAGTGTATATTTATAACAAAGATGAGACGAAACATCTCTTCACGACCGTGAAGGGACTCTTACCCTACATGTTCACTTCGGAGGATCTAAACGCATGAAAAAAGTCGGATTTGCCTGTGTCTACGGAAGAGCCAACGCCGGAAAGAGCACCATCATCAACAAATGCCTCGGCTTCAAGCTGCTTCCTGTCTCTTCGAAGCCCCAGACGACAAGAGACAATGTCCACGCCATTTACAATGATGAGGATTCCCAGATTGTCTTTGTCGACACTCCCGGTGTCTTCAAGGCTCACGGGAAGCTCGGCAGCATCCTTTTGCGCGATGCCGAGAGCGCAAAAGACGGCGTCGACGTGATCGTCTATGTCATCGACGCTAGCGAGGTCCCGAATTTCGAACTTGCCGAAAAACTGAAGAACGAGAACGTTCCGGTTATCATTGCCTATAACAAAGTCGATCTTGTCTCCATGGATATCGGAGAAAGCCGCCTTGCACGGTACCTTCAGTTCTTACCGAATGCAGAGGTCATCCGAATGTCCGCTAAGGACGGCTTCGGTATCGCCGAACTACTTGTCGCCATCAAGAACCATTTTGAGGAAGGGGATGTCATCTTCCCTGAGGACATTGTTTCCGACCGACCCCGGGAGTATATCATGTCCGAAATCATTCGCGAGAAGTGTATGAGACTGCTCTCGGCAGAAGTGCCCCATACGATTTATGTCGATCTCACTCATGTCTTAGAGGAAGAGGGCATGCTTGAGATTTATGCTGATATCATCGTCGAAAAGGAATCCGAGAAAGCCATCGTCATCGGAAAAGGTGGTAAGATGATTTCCGAAATCGCCCGTTTCTCGGAACAATCCATCTCTTCCTATTTTGGTATGCCATCGCATTGCGAACTGCATGTCAAAGCGATTCCGGATTGGAGAAACCAAGATAAATATCTGAAGAAATTCGGCTACGAAGAATGATGAAGCTCCCTGAAAAAAGCAGCCTTTGCTTTGTTTTATCCAGTACACGATACGGAGAAGATTCTGCGATAGTAAGCCTTGCCGGGAAAGAAGGCATCTTTTCTGTCCTTGCTAGGGGTGTCTATAAACCAAAAAGCAATCTTAAACCCCTTCTCATCTCCGGGGACTTACTCCGGTTATCCTACCGGGAAGGGAAAGACGATTTCGGAATTGCCGCATCGCTTCAAGTGATGGAAGATAATTCCATGCTCTCTGCCTGTTACGAAAACTCCTGCTTTCTTCTTTTCCTACAGGAAATCACCTTCGCCCTGTTCCGATATGGTGATGCCTTCCCGAGTCATGACATCTATCTCATTCTCCGGCATTTATCGAAAGGAAATGACCCGCTAACCTCAGCTCTGTTGGTGCTTGCCTCTTATGCTAAGGCCTTGGGGGTCGACAGCAAAATCGATGGCTGTATTCTCTGCGGACGAAAAGACAGAATTACAACTTATTCCCTGGAAACAGGCGGATTTGTTTGCAAGGACTGTCAGGAAAAGAAGCATGTTCCCGAGAAGGGAAAACTGGAGCTATACATCCTCAAATTTATCTTTTCTCCCCTGACCGAAGAAACATTTCTTCATCAGGTGCCTGAAAAGGAAGGCAAGAAGGTCCTAGAGGACTTGATTGACCATCTCTCTTCCTGCTTTGATATGAAACCACTGAAGACACTTTCTCTCTTTCTTTCCTCCCTCCAGGAATGAGTTTCCGGGTCTATGATATGTGCTATAATTATTTGTCCAAAAAAGAGGTAAAAATATAACTATGGATGAAAAAGAATTCAAATTTGAAGACGTGACAAGCCATCTCATCACCAGTGGCTTTGTCTATCCGGGTTCCGATATTTACGGCGGTCTTTCCAACTCTTGGGATTACGGACCTCTCGGCACTCTTCTGAAAAACCATGTGAAGGATCTTTGGCTCCGTCATTTTGTCCGTGGCATCGAATACAATGTTCAGATTGATCCGGCCATCATCATGAATCCGAAGGTCTGGGAAGCAACCGGCCATGTCGCCAACTTCCACGATCCGCTCGTAGACTGCAAATACTGCCATTCCCGTTTCCGTGCTGACCAGATTATTCACGAACAGAAACCGGAACTCGATGTCGATGGTATGACCCAGGAAGAACTCAACAGTATGATGCAGTCCGGGGAAATCACATGCCCGAGCTGCGGCAAGAATCAGTTTACTCCAATCCGTCAGTTCCAGATGATGTTCAAGACCTTCATCGGCGTTACCGAAGACAAGCAGTCTGTCGTCTATCTCCGTCCCGAGACGGCACAGGGCATCTTCGTCAATTTCAAAAATGTCATGAGAACGACGAGAAGAAAGCTTCCTATCGGTATTGTCGATATCGGAAAGGCCTTCCGTAACGAAATCACTCCCGGCAACTTCACATTCCGTACCCGTGAGTTTGAACAGATGGAAATCGAATTCTTCTTCAAACCCGGGGAAGATGAAAAGTGGTTTGAGTTCTACAAGGAAAATTGCAAGTCCTTTGTCGAAAAACTCGGCCTGAAGGATGAGAAAGTCCGTTTCCGTGATCATGAGCCTGCGGAGCTTGCCTTCTATTCTAAGGCGACGACTGATATTGAATATCTCTTCCCGACCTTGGGCTGGGGTGAACTGATGGGTATCGCCTGCCGTGGCGATTACGATCTTTCCAAGCATATGGAACATTCCTCTCAGGATCTTACCTACCTCGATCCCGAAACCAATACCAAGTTCGTTCCTCACGTTGTGGAGCCGAGCTTCGGTCTCGATCGTCTCATGCTCGCCTTATGCTGTGACGCCTACGATGTCGAAAGCCTCCAGGACGGAAAAGATAGCCGTATTGTCATGCACTTTGCTCCGGAACTTGCACCGTATTCCGTTGCTGTCATGCCGCTCAGCAATAAGCTCAACGAAGCTGCCAAGAAGGTTTTCGATAACCTACGCTATTCCTACGATGCCATCTTCGATACGACCGGTTCCATCGGCAAACGCTACCGCAGAGAAGACGCCATCGGCACTCCGCTCTGTGTTACCTATGACTTCCAAAGTGAAGAGGACCAGACTGTCACCGTCCGTGAAAGAGATTCGATGGCACAGGAAAGAGTCAAAATTTCCGAACTTGATCAGTATATCCATGCATTTCTGCATAAAAATGAGATGAAATAAAGGAGACTATCTTGCCATTCCAGAACGACGAAAACAATATCTTCCGAGAAGTTGACCAAAAGGCGGATATCGTAAGAGTGGTATCCAATTTTTTGGGAAGCAACAATGTTCAGAAAAAGGGTAGAATCTATGTTTCCCTTTGCCCTTTTCACAATGACACCAATCCTTCGATGCAGATTGATCCCAACCGGAATACGTTCCATTGCTGGGCCTGCGGAAGCAAGGGCGGTTCGATTGCATTCGTCAAAAAGTATAAGAACATCAAGCCGATGGAGGCCCTAAAAGAAGTCGCCTCCATCTGCTCGATTCCTTTGCCGGACCGCATTTCCTCGAACCAGTATGTTTCTCTTATCGAGCAGAAGTTTTCGACGGAATTGAAGGCGTTGAACGACGCCGCGAAGTTCTATCAGCTTTCCTTAGCAAGCAAAAACGGAACTGACGGAAGAGAATATCTCGAGAAACGCGGACTTCCAAAGGAAATCATTGAACATTTCGGTATCGGTTATGCACCGAACGACCCGAAAATGCTTGTGAATGCCCTGCGCAGTCAGGGATATGATGTAAGTACGCTATCCCGTGCCGGAATCCTCTCTTCTTCCTCGGAATTGGAAGATCGCTATCAGGACCGCATCATGTTTCCGATTGAGGACAACAGTGGTCATCTGGTCGCTTTTTCCGGACGAATCCTCAAAAAGACAGATGGTGTCGGCAAGTATGTGAACTATCCTGAGACTCCGCTTTTCAAAAAGGCAGAAATTCTCTATCATTTTTCCAAGGCAAAAGAAGAGGCGAGACGGAAAGGCTATCTTTATATCGTCGAAGGCTTCATGGATGTCATCGCCGTCTGCCGTGCCGGTTGTTTTGCCGTCTGCGGTACGATGGGTACGGCACTCACCGAAGAACACCTGAAAGCCATCAAGGCACTCGGTGTCGAAGTCAGACTCTGTCTTGACAGCGATGAACCAGGTCAAATCGGGGAGGAACGTGCCGCAAAGGAACTGCTCCGCTATGCGATTCCCTTCCGGATTGTTCGGAAATTCACCTGCGGCAAAGATGCGGATGAAGTGCTCAGTTACGGAAAAGAAAAAGGGGGAGAACTCCTTCTTTCCCAACTGGAAAGGCTTTATGATCCTTTTCTCTTTTTCCTTCGTAGAACGCTCGGGGAGAGGAAGATGCTCACCGATGCCAAAGAAATCCAGAAATTTTTGGTCGATCACCAGTTGTATTTTGCCTCTTTGGATGCTGTTTCTCAGGAACAGGATCTCAATTGGCTGAGCAAAGTATGTTCTCTCAGCAAAGAAACCCTGAGTAAGGTATTGAAAAATGTTTCGGTGAAAATTGGGCAGGAACCAAGATATTCTACTGAAGAAGCGCGGTATCAGCCGATAGAAGATAATGATGGGAAACGCCCTTGGCGCCCGTATCGGAGACGACAGGAACAAAGTTATGTCATCAATTGCACCTGGAGTGACAATTTTATGCTCCCTGATATCATTCTGCAGCTTAACCGAATGACAAAAGAGTCGATGATGGGACAGGGAATCAACGCTTCCCTGTTAGCCAATGAATGCTCCATCGTCATGGTGCTTACGCATGCCTATTCCGCTTTTGAACTTCTGGAAAGTGCAAAGATTGATTTTGCCTTTGAACCATTCCATTATCTTGTCAACCTGATCGGATTAGAGTACCTTTCCCATCCTGGAAAACGGGAACCATTCCACCCTGCCGATTATGAGAGCCTGAAGAGCAAAATCATTGCCCTCAAGGATTCGTCAAAGCAGGCGAAAGAGGAAGATGATCCCTTAGGACTTTTCGTTGACGAAGAAGCGGAAAAGAAAGAAACGGCAAATTTTCAGGATGATTACCGGGATTTCCTTCTTTCCTTCCAGGAAGGAATGCGCCGTCTTCCTTCCGACTGTTACGATGAGAATGCCCATAAACAGAATCTTACCTTGCACCCGCTTTACTACAATCTGAACCGTCTTCAGGCAAAGAAGAGAATTTCAGGTGCTCTTTCCGACGAAGAGGAAATCGAAATCATCACCCTGATGGGAAAAATCAGAAAGAATAGCGGGACCTTCTGAGCTAATTATTCCGATATAATCCCCGTTTCTTTAGGGATTCTGCTTTGTTTCACAATCGTCGATGGTCCTGAAAATGATGACAAAGAATGACTTGAACAAAAGAAAGAATCCTATTCCTGGGAAGAAATGTTGAGCAACTTCGTACCTATTTCTTATTTCAGGAAGCTGACAATATTTTTTGAAAATGTACTGAATTTTCCAATACTTAACAATAGGGTTTCCTGATTTCTGTTCTGATTGTTTCAAAAAGGAATTGTACAGAATAGAATCAAGTGTTCCTATCGTATGGAGTTCACTCGAGAGGTTATCATTCCCTCAGGAAAATTGGAAGAACTTGATTGCATCCCGTTTCTTTCCCTAGTGAGTCCGTCGTTTCATCGAAGAAGAGAAAAATATAGAGAGGAGCTTATCATGGCAAAGACAAAGAAAACAACCGAAGAAGAAAAACGGATTGATGAAGCATTGTCGAAACTCCCGGTGTCTGAGGCGCGTGTCATCTCTTTACGCTACGGCCTCGAGGATGGAAAAACACACACGCGTATAGAGATTGCAAAAGAATTCAGTGTTACGGAAGAGCGTGTCCGTCAGTATGAAGAAGAAGCACTTGAGAATCTTCGCCTTGAATTGGGTGACGAAGTTCGGAAGTATTTCCATGATTGATAATCTTACAGAACGCCTTTCCGACGCGTTTACTCTCATCCCAAATGGGGAGATTGTCCTCGATGTCGGGGCTGACCGTGGACTACTGGCGAAAGAGTTGGCAAAATCCGGATGGAAGACTTATGCCTCCGAGAACAAAAAGGGTCCTTATTCCGGATTGGTTACCAATACCGCAAAAGAACAAAAAGAGAACGGCCTTGTCTGTCTTTTCATGGATGGCATCGATAACATGCCAAGTGATGTGACCTTAGTTTCTCTTCTCGGAATGGGTGGAAATACCATTCATAATATTCTCTCCCGCCATCCTATGAAATTGAAAACACTGCACTATGTTCTTTTGGAACCGCAGAGTGACTTTCGGGAAGCGATTTCCCTGCTTCATGATTGCGGTTTCTCTTCCGTCGGAGGAAAGTATGTCTATGAACGACGTTATTATCCCCTTCTTCTGATGAAGAACATCGGGAATGTTTCTTCGGTGAGTGAAGCCGAGCTTCATTACGGAAGCTATCCACTCCTTCATAAGGATCCTCTTCTGCTTTCTTATCTGAAGAAGGAGGAAAAGCGGATTCTTGCACTTCCCCTTTCAATTCAGGAAAAGAAGGAAGCGGAGCTATCCTTGCTCCACAGTGCACTTTCCTTCTATGAACGATAGAAGAAATTCTTTTTTTCGAATGGAGAGCAATCTCGAACCTGTTTCTGATTTCCGGTTAGTTGACGATATTTCTTGAAAATGTGCTGAATTTTACAATACTTAATAATAGGGTTTCCTGATTTCTGTTCTGATTGTTTCAAAAAGGAATTGTACAGAATAGAATCAAGTGTTCCTATCGTGTGGAGTTCACTCGGGAGGTTATCATTCCCTCAGGAAAATTGGAAGAACTTGATTGCATCCCGTTTCTTCCCCTAGTGAGTCCGTCGTTTCATCGAAGAATAGAAAAATATAGAGAGGAGCTTATCATGGCAAAGACAAAGAAAACAACCGAAGTCGTAACCGAAGAAGAAAGCGGAAAGAAAAAGAAGACCGAAACCAAGAAAAATTCGGGAGCAAAGAAAGCGACCAAGACTTCTGATGTAGCTTCTGAAATGGAGACTGCTGATTCTTCTATGGAAGAAGCCGTTCCTCAGAAAAAGGCAAGCAAGAGAAAATCTTCAAAGAAGGAAGCTGCACCGGAACTGGAGGAAATCCAGGAGAAAGTTCTTGCCGTGACTCTCGATGAAGAAAGCGAAGACATCATCGAAGAAAACCCCATCGAAGAGACAATCGAGGAAGAAAAGCCCACTGGAAAGAAAAAGAAGAGTGTGAAAGATCTCGCCAAGGAAGACAAACTTCTGCTTGATCTCAATGATATCAAGGAGCACTTCCTGGAAGTTGGAAAAAAGAACAACGGCATTTATAAGCAAAGTGAATTCGATAAATATATCTCGAAGTTCGAACTGACTGATGATGACTTAAGCGAGCTTCAGGAGTTTTTGCTTATCCATAACCTTCATTCTGATGACGAGAACCTCGATGATGAGATTCTTGATCCGACCGATGAAGAAGAAGTCTTGGAAGGTGAAGACAATTTTGAAAACGAAGAAGAGGATTATGACGATGACGAAGAAGACTATTACGCCGGCATCGACGTCAAGAACGCCGATCCTGTACGTCAGTATCTCCACGCCATTGGTGCCTACCAGGTCCTTGAATCCAAGGAAGAGGAAGTTGAACTCGCCAAGCGTGTTCGTGAAGGCGACCAGGATGCCAAGGATGAACTCATCCAGTGCAACCTGAAACTCGTCGTTTCCATCGCCAAGCACTACGTAAACCGTGGCATGGACTTCCTCGATCTCATTCAGGAGGGTAATCTTGGCCTCATGAGAGCCATCGATAAGTTCGACTACTCCAAAGGTTTCAAATTCTCTACCTATGCGACTTGGTGGATCCGTCAGGCCATCACCCGTGCTCTCGCCGACCAGGCGAGAACCATCCGTATTCCGGTCCATATGGTCGAAAACATCAACAAAATCACCCGTGCGACGAGAAAGCTCACGCAGAAATACAATCGTGATCCTACGGCCGAGGAAATTGCGGAAGAACTTGGCGGAGACTGGACGGCTTCGCGTATCCGCGAGATTCAGCAAATTGCCCTTGACCCACTCTCTCTTGAGAAACCGGTTGGCGAAGAAGAAGACAGCCATATCGGTGACTTCATCGAGGATAAGGACAATCTTTCTCCTTACGACTTCGCTAATCGTTCCATGGAAACAGAGCGCATCAATGAGGTCCTTTCTCAGCTGACCGAAAAGGAAGCACGTGTCATCCGTCTCCGTTATGGTTTAGAGGACGGAAGATGTCACACACTCGAAGAGGTCGGAAAAGAATTCAATGTCACCAGAGAACGTATCCGTCAGATTGAAGCCAAGGCTCTCAAAAAGCTTCGTCACCCTACTAGAATCAAGCTTCTGAAGGATTTCCGCGATCAGTAATCTTTTCCCCTTTTTTCTGTTTTTTTGGATGGTTTCCATCCGGAAGGAGGCTCACTATGAAAGAAGCAACCTTATTGCGAAGAATCAACAGAATTTACCCCTATTCGCTATCCGAGCCATGGGATTTTCCCGGATTTCAGTGTGGTGTCCGAAATCCCAAGCGGGATGTAAAAAAGGTTTTCCTTTGCCTTGATTTTACCGAGGATTGCCTTGAGGAAATGAAACGGTTCCGCCCGGACCTCATCCTTTCGCATCACCCGTTCTTTTTCGGAAAGAGAAAAGATGTGCTTCAGTGTGATTCAAAAAAGGTTGCGCTGGAGAAGGCAGTCAAAGACAGCGGCTGTGCACTCTACTCCTATCATACGAATTTCGACAAAGGGGTCGGCGGTATCAACGATACCATTTTCGATGTCCTAGGTTTACCCATCACCTCGGTTTCCGAAGACGGACTGATGCGTTTCTCTACTCTTCCGAATCCTGTGACGATGGAAGAACTTGTCGACTACTGCAAGGACAGACTTCACCTTCCGTTTCTTCTCTACCTCAAAGGAGATAAGGAGAAAATCAGCAAGATTGCCATGGTTGCCGGGGGAGACAGCTCTGATTATCCTAGGGCCTTTCTTTCGGGAGCCGATTGCTATTTGTCCGGGGACTGTCCGCATCATACGAGGTTAGAGATGCACCGCTATGGTTATTCCTATATCGAACTCCCCCATGAAGTGGAGGAAATCGGTTTTCTACAGGGAATGAAGAAAGCCTTGCTTGGCATCGATTCTGAACTTACAATCGATGCCTTTGGCTTTGAACGATATTTTTCGATTCGATAAATGAAAGAAAGAGAGATTGCAAATGGATGATGAAGAACTTGATTTGACCAAAGACGATGAATTTGACTATGAAAACGGCTCTTCTATCAGAGGGAAAGATGCTCTTGCTATTTTCCTTGAAAATGAACGCCGTTATCCCACTCTGACCAAGGAGAAAAACGAAGAACTTCTCCGCGAATATCATTCGGCCGGCGAGGAAGACAAGCAAGCCATCATGGATAAACTTGTCGAAGGGAACCTGAAGCTCGTCACCAAAGAGGCATTCCGTATTGCCAAACCATTCCGCAATGAAAAGAATCAGCCCAACAACGGCCTGGTCCTCGATTTCATTCAGGAGGGTTCCGAGGGGCTGGTGAGGGCCGTTGAGAAATTTGACCTCAGCAAAGGCTTTGCCTTTTCCACCTTCGCTAGCGCCTACATCAAGACGGCGATTCTATCGTTCCTCAATAACAATTACCGCATGATCCGGATTCCGAAACAGATCACTGACAAAAACCGCCGCATCAGGGAAGCCGAGCGGAGACTGTGCGACAGGCTGCGACGAGAACCGGATGCCGAAGAAATTGCCTCGGAACTCAACGACGGAACCAGCGCGGAGGAGGTCGAGAATATCAAAGGCATCGCCCAATCTGGTGTTGTCTTATCCATGGATCAGAAACGCCAAGACGATGATGAGAGTGATAATCTGTACCGAGAGATTCCGACTACGGAACAGAATCCGCAGGAATATGCCGAATCGAAGGAACTCCAGGAACGTCTGAATAAACTCATGGAAGAATTGCCGGAAGCGATGCGTTTCATCCTGATTCATTCCTACCCGGAGGATGGTTCAGAACCTTGGACACTTCAGAAAATAGGAGAGGAACTCAATCTCTCTGCGGAACGAGTCAGACAAATCAGGGAGGAAGCAAAACTGCGCCTGATCAAAGCGCTGAGGTGACTTCTTCTAGCCTCTCTTTGATAAGCAAGACGCTTTCTTTGCTGATGGAGGTAGAGGAGATGAGAAGAAAATCCTGTCTTCGGAATGCTTCCGGGTGGATATCATCAAAGGCGTTGATACTTTCGACATAGGCCTTTGGGTATTTGGACTGAAAATACCGCTTCAGGGCCTGACAGTTCGAAGATGACTTCGAACCTAGGATCAGAATTGAGAAACGGGAGATTTCCTTATCTTTGAGGAATTCCTCCGCTTCTTTTTTTCTTGCAAGATAAAAGGGACAAGGTCCGAGATAGGAAAGAAGCGTGCTGTTCTTTTCAAAATGTGCTCTGACTTGTTCCGCTGGTTCTTCCTCAATCGTGGATTGGACAAGAAGACCGGTGCGATTTTCTTTTTTCAAAGAAGGATAATTGTTCCTGCACGCATCAATTAAAGAAAGGAAAGGAAAGCGGGAGAGAAACGCCAGGCATTCCTGGTGTTCCTTTTTTCCGTAGAGATACCAAGCGATTTTCTGATGATTCTTAAGGAAAGCGTGTCTTGCCTTCAAAAAAGGACAGATGGCATCATAGGTCTGTTTGTTCTGAAAACGGCGTGCTTCTTCTTCGGTATGACCATGAGCCGGAAAAATGATGGCATCCGCCTTTTCCGGGTCATCCAAAAGAGAGAACTCCTCCTTGAGGCGTTCACATTCCCTTTCGTTGTGCATGAGAGGGAGAAGGGAACAGACCTTTTCCTGCTCCGCCCTCGCTTTCTTTAGGATATCGATGCTGTTTGACACACCTTGGCAGAAGCCAAAGGATTTCAGAAGATAAACCATGATTTAATGATACCACGGAAATGATGGGTAAGAAATAGTCCGTAATCTCTCTTGTGTCCCATTTCAAGGCGTGAAAGGGAAGTGATATACTATAAGTATATCGGAGGATTAAATCATGGATTACGAAAAATACATCGGTGTCACACCGGACTTCCCGAAGAAGGGCATCTCTTTTAAGGACATTTCTCCGCTTCTAGCTAATCCGGACGCTTTCCACTCCTGCATCAAGGACATGTCGAAGCTCGCAGAAGAGTTCAAACCTGACTTCATCTGCGGCCCGGAGAGCCGCGCCTTCCTTTTCGGTGCAGCCATGGGCTATGAAATGCACAAAGGATTTGTCATGGCCAGAAAGGCCGGCAAACTGCCTGGTGTTACCTATAAAGTTTCCTACCAGCTGGAATATGGCACGGCGCAGATTGAGATTCCAGCAAACTCCTTCCCTCGTGGCGCTAGAGTGCTTCTCGTGGATGACCTCATGGCGACCGGTGGCACGTTCCTTGCCCTGAAGAAGCTGATTGAACAGGCCGGCGGCATTCCTGTCGGCTGCATCACCCTCATCAACCTTGAGGAACTCCACGGAGAAAAGAATGTCGGACTTCCCTGCCGTTCTCTTCTCAATCTTTCCGACAGCCACTGAACCATCCGTCTATGAAAATCCAAAACCGCATCTACACATTCGATGATGTCAAAGCCATCTATTCGAAGTATATCAAAGAACCGAAATCCCTCGCACTGATTGAGAAAGCTTTTCAGTTTGCCGACAAGAAGCATGAAGGTCAGGTCAGAAAGAGCGGAGACCCCTATATCTCTCACTGTATCGGCGTAGCCGAAATTCTTTCCGAGCTTCAGGCTGGGCCGATTACGATCTGTGCCGGTCTCCTTCACGATACGATTGAGGACACGCCGACCACCAAGGAAGAAATCGAATCCGAATTCGGTTCCGAAGTTGCCGTTTTAGTGGAAGCCCTGACGAAGGTTACCAGACTTTCTGACTACAAGAATGTGGAATTCACTGCGGAAAACCATCGCAAAATTTTTGTCGCCATGGCAAAGGATGTCCGAGTCATTATCGTCAAATTGGCCGATCGTCTCCACAATATGAGAACACTTCAGTTCCAGCCACGGGAAAAACAGACCCGCATTTCTAAAGAAACGCTGGAAGTTTATGCACCAATCGCCCACCGCCTCGGTCTTTATAACGTTCAGACGGAACTCGAGGATCTCTCCCTCTGGTATCTAGAACCGGAAAAATACAAGGAAATCGAAGACAAGATGGCGGCATCAGTAGAAAATGTGCATGCCGCTTTGGAACAGGTCAAGGAGGAACTGACCGATATTCTGAAGGGAAGTCATATCCCTTTCAGCATCACCGACCGCGTCAAATCCGTCTATTCTATCTACAAGAAGATGTATAACAAGCATTACTCCTTCGACCAAATCTATGACATCATGGCACTCCGCGTTATCACCGAGACGGAGCAGAACTGCTATGAGATCCTCGGCTATGTTCATGCGAACTTCAAGCCGGTTCCCGGCCGTTTCAAGGACTATATTGCGATGCCGAAGCCGAATATGTATCAGTCTCTCCATACGACTATTATCACCTCGACGGGTCACGTTTTCGAAATTCAGATTCGCACCAAACAGATGGATGAGACTGCGGAGGGCGGTGTCGCCGCCCATTGGCGATACAAAGAAGGCAGCCACTACGATGCGAGGACGGAGCAGGAAGAAATCGAGAACCAGCTCCACTGGTTTAAGGATTTCGTTTCTATGTCCGATGAGGGAAAGAACGATTCCGCCAAGGAATATGTCGATACCCTGAGCCACGATATCTTTGATGCCAATGTCTATGTCTTTACGCCGAAGGGGAATGTCATCTGTCTCCCTAACGGTTCCACCCCGATTGATTTCACTTACCGCATCCATTCCGACCTTGGTGATCACCTACAGGGGGCGAAAGTCAACGGCACTTTGGTACCGCTTTCTACCTGTCTTAAGACCGGAGACATCGTTGAAGCTATCATCAGTAAAAATGCCTCCCCGAACAGCGAATGGGTCAATATTGCCCATACCAATTTTGCCAAGAGCAAAATCAGGAAATATCTCGCCAAGCAGAATGCCGACTACATGAAGGAGGATGCCATCAAGCGCGGCAGACAGACGCTTTCCGATGCGCTCCGAGAGCGCAAGATCGTCATTGATCCTTCAAAACTCTATACTAAAAAAGTGCTCGAAGCCTTCAAGGCTGAGAATGTCGATGACCTACTTCTGATGGTCGCCTATAAGACTGTTCTTCCCTACCAAATCATCGAAAACTGTGAGAACATCGAATATGACGGCAAGATGAGCGAAAAGGAACTCACCGAGAAAATCAATCAGCGCACCATCAAGAAGAACACCAATGATGCCGTTCTTCTTGCAAACGGCGATACCGTCATGATCACGCTTGCCAATTGCTGCACGCCGATTCCGGGTGATGAGATTGTGGGATTTGTCTCCACCGGTCAGGGCGTCAAGGTCCACCGCAAGGACTGCCCCAACATCACCAAGTTGACTTCCGCTTCTCGTCTCATCGATGTCATGTGGAATCCGGATGTCAAGAGTGATGCCGCATATCCGGTGGAACTCGCCATTCAGTGCCACGACAGAAACAATCTCCTCGTCGACATCCTCAATGCGATGACTTCCTGCGATGCGAAAGTCATCCGCATCAACGCAAAGTATCACCCTTCCAACAACACGACCACGGTCGCTCTCACACTCTTAGCCAAGGACAAAGAACAGCTCGGCCACTTCATGCATGTCCTGATGTCCGTTCGTTCCGTCTTCCAGATTGTGCGGGTCTCCCATTAGAGCGTTTTCTGAAGGCATTTTCAACAAGTCTGTTCTATCCGGACGGACCTTGTTATATAATAGGTAGCTATTTTTTAAATATTTCGGAGGTTTTCACCTATGGCAGAACAAATCATCAAGAGACCGAGAGGAACTCTCGATTATTACGGCGAAGAGGAGAAAGTCCTTCTTGGCCTGAAGGATATCCTTTTTTCGGAGGCCCACAAATACGGCTGTGAGGAAGTGGAACTCCCGATTTTTGAGGAGAACCGCCTTTTCCACCGCACCGTCGGGGAAAGCTCTGATATCGTGCAGAAGGAGACATTCGATTTAGCGCAGAAGGGCGACAAGAACTATACGCTCCGCCCCGAGTTTACCGCTTCCGTTTCCCGCTGTGTCATCGAGAACAAACTCTACAATTCTCCGGATATGCCCTTACGTTTCTGCTATCTCGGAGAAGTCTTCCGCTATGAGAGACCGCAGACGGGCCGCCTCCGTCAGTTCAACCAGTTCGGTGTCGAATTCATCGACAACAAGGTGGATCTTGCGACGACCTTGGATGCGTTCTTGCTTTCGCTCCGTTCCGCTGAGGCTCTTTTAGGTCACAAGGTGCGGGCCAAAATCAACTTCCTCGGCTCCTTCTCTTCGAGAGAAGTCTACAAGAAAGAACTCTACAACTATTTCAAGCCGCTCATTTCGACGATGTGCGAAGACTGCCAGAGAAGACTTGAGACTAATCCGCTCCGTATTCTTGACTGCAAGGTCGAAGAAGACCAGAAGATTGCCGAGAAATCTCCCCGTATCTCTGCCTTCCTTAATGATGAGGATAGAAAGGAATATGAGAACATCCGTGCTGCTTTGGACAAAATCGGTATCGAATATGAAGTCGATGAAGAGCTTGTCCGCGGCCTGGATTACTATACCGGTCTCATCTGGGAACTCTATGATACCGAGAACAAGACTCTCGGCGCCATCGGCGGAGGCGGGAAGTATGCCTCTCTGATGAAGCAGATCGGCGGTCCGGAAATGGAAGGCATCGGTTTCTCCCTAGGCGTGGAGCGTCTCATCATCGCACTTTCCGATGAAAGAAAACAGGAAATCAAGAAGGAAGCGCCGTTAGATTACTTCATCATCGATTTCGCCAGGGACGGCTATGCCTCGTTTATCGCCGACACGCTCAGAAAGAAAGGCCTCGATGTCACCTTCGCGTCTTACGCAAGAGCCCTTGGCGGTGCTTTCAAGATGGCTGACAGAAAACAGGCGAAGAGTGTCCTTATCATCGAAGCGGATCACCGCATTCAGAAGAAGGACATGGCGACAAGAAATCAGAGTGATATCACCGAAGAGGAACTCTTCGCACTCTAGGAGGAAAATATCATGCTTAGAACTCATACTTGCGGGGAACTCAGGTTCTCCGACACCGGGAAGAAAGTCACCCTCTGCGGGTGGGTCTCCACGGTCAGAAATCTCGGAGCCCTCTGCTTCGTCGATCTCCGCGACAAATACGGAATCACTCAGCTCAACATCGATACCGAGCTTTATCACAAAGATCCGGTCAAGAGCGAATACTGCATCGGTGTGACCGGCATTGTCCGGGAAAGAGAAGTCCACAATGATTCTCTTCCGACCGGTGCCATCGAAATCGCCGTCAAGAGTATTGAAATCTTCTCTCGGAGTGAGACCACTCCTTTTGAAATCAAGGATGACACCACCGCCAGCGAAGATACCCGTCTTCTCTACCGCTATCTCGATCTGAGAAGACCGGTCATGCAGAACTATCTCAGAATCCGGTCTGACATCAATCGTTATGCCAGAGAATATCTCTGCGACCACGGATTCCAGGAAATCGATACGCCGACCCTCATCAAATCTACGCCGGAAGGCGCCAGAGATTACCTCGTTCCGAGCCGTATTTACCCTGGAAGTTTCTATGCCCTTCCGCAGTCCCCTCAGCTTTACAAGCAGCTTCTGATGATTGCCGGAACCGACCGCTATTTCCAGCTTGCCCATTGCTACCGCGATGAGGACCAAAGAGCGGACCGACAGCCGGAATTCATGCAGATCGACTGCGAAATGTCTTTCTGCAACCGTGAGGACGTTCTCGACATCATCGAAGGCCTGCTCGATTATCTTTTCTTGAAAATCAAGGGGGTCAAACTTCCTCCTTTTGTGCGTCTCGACTATGAGAAGGCCATCCACTGTTATGGTACGGATAAACCGGACCTCCGTTTCGACATGCTCCTTTCCGATGTGACCGATGCTCTTGAGGGTTGTGGATTCAAAGCATATGAGGGTAAGGATGTCGTCGCCCTTGTTGTTCCGACGAGAGCCAAGGAGACTACGAGAAAGCAGATGGATGCCGACAACATGCTTGCGAAGAAGTTCCATGTCTTCGGGGTCTCCCACCTCAAGTTCGAGAATGGAGAACTCAACGGAAATATCGTCAAGAACATCCATCCGGATGCCCTAAAGAAGCTCTCCGATCAGCTTGCCTTGAAGGAAGATGATCTCGTCATCCTCTGCGCCGACAGCAAGAAAGATAAGGCCTGCTGGGCTTTGGGTGCGCTCCGCAATTACTACGGACAGCTTCTCAGCCTTACGAAGAAGGACGATTATAAGCCGCTCTTTGTCATCAACTGGCCGCTCTTTGAACGGGATGACGAAGGCAACATTCTTTCCCTTTCGAATCCGTTCACCCGTCCGATTGACGAGGATCTGCACTATTTCGACGAAGATCCGACCAAGATTCATTCGACTTCCTACGATACGGTTCTCAATGGCGTGGAGCTCTCTTCCGGCGCTCTCCGTATTCATGATGCGAAGGTCCAGGAAAAGGTCTTCGAACTCCTCGGTCTCACCGATGAGGATATCAATGAACGCTTCGGCTTCTTTGTCAAGGCACTCCGTTACGGCGTTCCGCCGGAAGGAGGCTTCGGCATCGGCATCGAGCGCCTTGCCATGGAACTTGCCGGCACGGACAATGTCCGCGATGTCGTCGCATTCCCGAAGAATCTGAAAGCTTATGAGCCGATGTCTAGCTGTCCTAGCCCGGTTCCAACTGCCGATACCGACATTCTCGGCATCAAAATCGCAGAAGAAACCAAATAATCCGTTTTGTGAAAGTGAGGTGGAAATATGACCGAAGAATTACCGTTTGGATCAACCTCGTTGAAAAAGGACATTCTCGATATTTTGAAAGAGGATGGCTTTGTTTCAATGTCCCCCGTCCAGGCGAAGACAATCCCCCTTCTTCTGAAGGGAAACAATGTGCTTTCCTTGGCTCCTACCGGAACAGGAAAGACGTTGAGCTACGCGCTCCCTATTTTGAATGACCTCGAGGATTCCGGCTACGTTCAGGCTGTCATTCTCTCCCCGACCGTCGCTCTGCTTGACCAGATTAAGTCCGTCTTTGAGGAGTTCACCCTCCGCATGGGCTTCAAGGCCGATGCGGTCAAGGCCATTTATTCTCAGAATGACTTTCGCAGGAGCAAACCCGATATCGTTCTCATTACGCCGGAACTCTATCCGTCGCTCTGTTCCCATTATCCGGTGAACCGACTCAAACGCGTCATCATCGATGAAGGCGACATGGTCGCCTTCGATGGGTTCACCAGTGCCCTGGAGGCGCTTAAGAAACAAAAAGAGAACCATATGATCTCCTTTTTCTCAGCTTCTCTCAATGAGCAGGACATCAAGCGCGTCAAGAAGACTTTTTCCATTCAGTCCGTGGTCGATGTCCGGGATGCCATTACCTCGAAGAGCGTGAAACATCATCTCGTCGATATCCGGACTAACAGCAAAGCTGCGGCACTCGACCTCTTCCTGAAGGAACTTTCCCCGTTCAAAGCCATTGCTTTTGTTTCCACGAAAGAGGAACTCTACCGGGTTTCCGAGGAGCTCAAGAAATGCAAACGCCATCATCTACTCGTTCACGGCGGCCTCGACAAGCGTGATATCAAGAAGACTCTTGATGCTTTCCGTCAGGATGGTGAGAATCTGCTTCTCGCTTCCGATTATGTCTCCCGTGGACTCGATATTCCGGATGTCGAATGCATCATCTCGCTCGACTTGCCGAAGGATTCCGACTATTACTTCCATCGTGCCGGACGTGCGGGACGTTACAATGCTCCTGGCGACTCCTATGTCTTCTATACCATGGATGATGAAGAGAGTGTCAAGCGCGTGAAGGACCTTGTTAGACGCTCTGTCGCTTTCGACACGCTAACACTGACCAAGGATTCCCTGAAAAAGAACAAGGGCGCCTATGAATTCAGAAATCTCGGCAAGAAAGACCGTGCCGACTCCGAAGTCCTTCAGAAGAAAATCCGCCATGCTGTCAACCAGACCAAATCCAACAAGGTCAAACCCGGTTACAAGAAAAAAGTCCGGAAGGCGGTTGATTTAGTCAAGTTCAAACATCGTCGTAAGATTGTTCTTACCAACATTGCGAAGAACGGCGGCAACGCAAAAGACTTCCACATGGATCGTCCGAAGAGTAAATGACGCAAAAAAGCTTCTCGTACATTGAGAAGCTTTTTATTTGTACAGGTAATCTTTGATATGGCGGAGCGCTTCCTCTTTCGTGAACAAGCCGACCTCGTGGCCGTGCTCGAAGTAGAGATAGACGTTTTCTTTTCCGCTTCCTGCGATTCCGCAGTCGGCGCTTTTGGCTTCTCCGATTCCGTTGACAGGGCACCCCATGACGGCGACCTGATAGGGCTTATTAACATGATCGAGCAGCGACTGGACTTCTTCCGCCACCTCCGAAAGATCGATTTGTGTCCTTCCGCAGCCAGGGCAGACGATGAGAGTCGGCAGATTCTTCCTTCTTCCGGTGAGGGAAAGCAGTTCTTTGCAGGCCCTGATTTCCCCAATACGGCTTCCCTGTAAGGAGATACGTAGAGTATCGCCGATTCCTTCTTCGAGTAGCGAAGCCAGGGCATAGGTGGAGCGGATGGCACCGATGAGTGGTGTTCCGCTCTCGGTCAGACCGATGTGGAGCGGATAAGGATAATGGGAATAGGCAAGATGGGCTAGATGGCTTGTCATTTTCGGATCGGTGGACTTCACCGAGAGGACGAGGTGGTCAAAGTTCTCCTCTCTGAAAATGGCGACGGTCTCTTCCAGGGCAAGAAGGAAGGCTTCGGAATCGGATTCTGTCTTCTTCTGGTAACGGGCTAAGGAGCCACTGTTGATGCCGATGCGGATGGCGACGCCTTTTTCTTTGCAGTCCCGGATCAGATTGCGAAGCAGGGCTTCTCCGTTGTAATTGCCCGGATTGATCCGGATTTTGTCGACGCCGGAAGCAAGGGCAAGGAAAGCAAGTTTCAAATTGAAATGGATATCGGCGACAACGGGAACATGCACAGCGTGTTTGATTTCCTTTAAGGCATAGGCATCTTTTTCATCGAGGACAGAAAAGCGCATCATCTGTAATCCGATGTCCCGTAACTGTTCCGTGAGTACGATGTTCGCTTTTACGTTCTCCGTCTTGATGTCCGACATCGACTGGATGGAGATAGGGTTAGAATCACCGATGGGAAGATTTCCGATATGAAAACTTGTTCTGGTCATATCTTCATCATACATTTTTTTCGAGGAAAAGAATAGAAAAAAACGCTGACCGTGCGCTTTCCGTTTTGTTCAGCAAAGAACAGACAGAAGTTTTCCTTTGTAGGAGATGGAAGGGAGTGTTTCCGTCTTTGCAGCGAAGATGGGGAAGACATTCTGCATCACACGGTTTCCTAGGGAACTGGGCGATGTCTGTTTTATCGACGAGATAGGTGAGATAAATTCCGTTGAAGCCCGGCATCGGATAACTGAGGTAGAAATAAAGACAAGGGAAAGTGGCTCCGTCCGCGTTGAGGGTGAGGTCCTCTTTGTTCCTTTCGAATCCTTTTTTCGTGTCATTGTGGATGACAAGGCAGTAATGGTAGATATCCTTGGCATCCTGGGCGGCACTTTCCTTCATTTCCGTATAGCATGTGTCCCGATGACAGACTGATTGACGACGATGCGCTGTCCTCTTTCTTTCCACACTCGACAACGGAGAGAAGGAAAAGACCTGATAATAATTAACGAACACTTGTTTTCATTTCATAATTCTCCTTTCGGTACTTTTTTAAAATAAGAAAAAACAATTGGGTATCATTTGCTTCAATGTCCGACAATACGTGGCCAAAAGAGCAAAAGTGTCCGAAAAATACTTTATTCCTTCTTGAAAAGACTGAAATATGTCTTTATAATAGAAAGGCTTACTTTTAGGAGGACTTACAAAATGGCAGAAAAGCGTGCAAATATCATTCTCCGTTGCAAAGAATGCAAACACGAGAACTACATCACCACGAAAAACAAGAAGGCTCATCCGGATCGTTTCTCTACTCAGAAATATTGCCCTTGGTGCAATAAGAAGACTCTTCACGAAGAGAAGAAATAATCCGCTTGTAACAGGAGGACAGAAAAATGGCTGACATGATTATGATCGGAGATTGTGGACCGGGCAAGTCCTTTAAGGACGGCAACGATATCTACACCTCCCTGAACATCGACCACAACAAGACCGCCATGAGAGGCATGATTGTCAAGATCAAGGCCAAGAACCTCAGAACCGGTTCCATCATGGAGAGATCCTACAACGGCGATATCAAAGTCGAGCAGATTTATCTCGACAAGAGAACGATGAACCTCGAATATGATGATGGTTCCCTCGTTCACTTCCAGGATGCCGAAACTTTCGAAGAAGTTTCCATCCCCAAGGAAAGACTTGAATGGGAAATGAACTTCATCTCCTACGAGAATCCGATTATCGTCACCTTCTATGAGAAGGAACTCCTCGGCGTCGAACTTCCCGCCAAGGTCACCCTTCTTGTCACCGAAACCGACGACAATGCTGTTGCCGGCGATACGGTCAACAAGGCTACCAAGGACGCTGTTCTTGAGACCGGATACAAGCTCCGTGTTCCGATGTTTGTCAAGAGCAACACCAAAATTATCGTTACCACCGCTGATGGTGCCTACGATTCCAGAGCCTAATTGATTTATTATGCCGGAGTTTTCTCCGGCTTTTTCGTTTGAAAGGAGAACCCTACTATGCCACTTTGGGCACAAATCGTCGTTCCGATTGTCACCTTCCTCGTGGGCGGTGTCCTCGGTTTCTTCATCTGCGGCAAAGTTGTCAAGAAACAAATGAAAGATAACCCTCCCATCAATAAGGAAATGATCCGCAGATTGTATTCCAGCATGGGCCGCACCCCTTCGGAAGCGCAGGTCAATGCTGTCATGAAGTCCGTCACTCAGGCACAGAAGAATCCGAAGAAGAAATAACCGAATGAAAAAATCTCCTGCCATAGGGAGATTTTTTTGGGGCCCAAATGGCAAAGAAAAAGAACCGTTCGGTGGCGGTTCTTTTTTCAGTTCAGTCTTTTTTGAAGTGTGTCTCCGGCTCCGTTCCTTTTTCGAGACGCTGAATATTCGTACGGTGTCTTATGACGATGAGAGAGACGAAAAGAAAAACTGTGATAGTGGTTACAAAGCTGAGGTGGAGACGACAATAAGGGGCGAAATAAACGCCTCCGTTATAGAGCTGCTCTCCATAGACAAGGTCGAGTGCCATCGGAACAACATAGAGCAAGAGCGTCGTCGGAGCACCGATGAGGGAAGCTAAGGAAACCCGTTTTTTCAGATGATAGACAAGGAAGAACGTGCTGGCACCGATAACAAAAATCAACGGGGAGGTAAAGAAGACGAAGCCTGCGAAACAGGCGACACATTTCCCACCCTTGAAGTGGCTGTAGATAGGGAAGGAATGTCCTAAGGCGACCGAAAGGCCGGAGATGGAAATGGCAAGTTCTGTCCGATAAGGGAAGGATATCAGGTCCATGGGAGCGAAAGTGAGGAGTAGGAAGACGACGAGACAGGGAAGATAGCATTTGGCTGCGTCAAGGAACATGGTGAGAATTCCCGCCTTTTTCCCGATGACTCTTCCGACATTGGTTCCGCCCGCATTTTTGCTGCCTTCCTTGGTGATGTCGACCCCGTGGGAGGAGGCGATGATTTTCGCGGTCGGAATGGAGCCGATGAGGTAGGAAAGAAGGCCCGTAAAAACAAAGAACAGGATAGTATAGGTCAATTGCATATTTGGTTCTCTCAATACGGAAGTATTATAGTTAGGAATGCTTTATTTTCAAAGCATTTATAAGTAAAATATAAGCTGAGGTTTTATTTTATGGGTACAAATTATGATGCGAAAAGTTTAACGATTCTCCATGGCCTGGAACCTGTCCGCGAAAGGCCAGGCATGTATATCGGATCCACCTCCACACTCGGCCTTCATCACCTTGTCTGGGAAATTGTCGACAATGCCGTCGACGAAGCCAATGAAGGCTACGGAAAAAATATTTATGTCACCATCCACAGCGATGGTTCTTTGGAAGTGGAAGACCAGGGGAGAGGGGTCCCTTATGATTACAATGCCAAGGAAAAGATGAACGGCTTCCAGATTGTCTATCAGACCCTCCATGGCGGCGGAAAGTTCGATGAGAGCAACTACAAGAGCGCCGGCGGTCTCCATGGTGTCGGTGCCTCGGTCACCAACGCCCTTTCCAAATGGATGGAAGTTCACTCCTACCGCGACGGTGTCGACCATTTTGCCCGCTTTGAAAAAGGCGGTAGCAAATTCTCCGGCATCCTGGAAAAGGGAAAGACGAACAAGCGCGGCACAGACGTCCGCTTCTATCCGGATGATACCATCTTCGAGGACATCACCTTCAACTATGACCGCATCGCCAACCATCTCGACGATCAAGCCTGCCTCACCAAGGGGGTCGTCTTCCATCTCAAGGATGAAAGAAACGACAGAGAGAACACGTTCTACTATGAGAACGGCCTCGTCGAATACTATAACCGCCACATCTTCCAGAAGACACCACTCACTCAGCCGATGCATTTCGAAGGCACGGATTCCGGCATCAAGGTCGAAGTCGTCTTCGGTTTCCTCAAGGATTCGTATGACGAAAAAATCATCGCTTTTGCCAACGGTGTCCGCACCGGAGACGGCGGTTATCATGTCACGGGTCTCAAGAAAGCCATCACCAGCTGCTACAACCAGTTCGGTATCAACAATCAGATGTTCAAATCCAACGCCCCGCTCGATGGTGACTGTCTGAGAGAAGGCCTGGTTGCCATCCTCTCCGTCTGGGTCCCGGAGCATCTGCTTCAGTTCGAAGGACAGACTAAGGGCAAACTCGGAACGAAGGAAGCCCTCAATGCGACGGACAGCGTCATCGAGAATAAGCTTGCCTATTATCTTGTCGAGAATAAATCCGAGGCCGAAGCCGTGGTCAAGAAGACCATGAACGAAATGAGAGCCAGGGACAAGGCCGAGGCCGAAAGGAAGAAGGAGCGTGAACTCCTCAAGGGCCAGAATGCCAACTATGAGATTTCCAACAAGCTCACCCCCTGCTCCTCCAAGGAATACATGGCCAATGAGCTCTTCATCGTTGAAGGCGATTCCGCAGGCGGTTCTGCAAAGAAGGGAAGAAATCCGAAACATCAGGCCATTCTGCCACTCCGTGGAAAGCCGAAAAATACGACCGAAATCGAAGATGCCAAGGCACTGCTCGGCAATAAGGAAATTTCCACGATGATTTATACCATCGGCGCCGGATACGGCAAGGAATTCAAGATTCGCGATATCCATTATGGCAAGGTCATCATCATGACTGATGCCGATGATGACGGAAGCCATATTCAGTCTCTGCTACTCACTTTCTTCTACAACCATATGAAACCTCTGATTGCAAACGGCAACCTCTACATCGCCTGCCCGCCGCTCTATCGCGTCTATAACAGCAAGAAACAGGTCTACTGCTATGACGATACCGAGCTTGAAGAGGCCAAGAAGACCGTCGGAGCCGGCTATAAGATCAACCGTTACAAGGGACTCGGTGAAATGGATTATTCCCAGCTCTCTTCCACGACCATGAACCCGGAGCACAGAAAGCTCCTCAAGGTCTGCCTGAAGGACGACGACGACACTTCCGACAAGGTGTCTCTGTTCTTAGGCAAGGATGCCGACCGCCGCAAGGAATGGATCAATAACAATATCGACTTCACCGTGGTCGATACCTTCACGAATGAGGTGGTAAAGAATGAAAAGTAAGAAAAAAGAGATTCTAAGATATCAGGAAAACATCGTTGAATCAGATATGTCCGATGTCCTCATCGGTGCCTTCAACCGCTACGCCAAGGAAGTCATCACCGACCGTGCCATTCCGGATGCGCGAGACGGTCTTAAGCCTGTCCAACGCCGTATTATCTACGACATGTTCGACAAAGGCTATCTCAACAGCAAGGAGACGGTCAAATGCGCCACCATCGTCGGTAACGTCATGGGCCATTTCCATCCGCACGGCGATGCTTCCATTTATGATGCTCTCGTCCACCTTTCCCAGCCTTGGAAAATGGAGGCCCCACTCGTCACTTTCCAGGGAAACAACGGCTCCCTCGATGACGATCCGCCAGCCGCAAACCGTTACACCGAAGCCAAGCTTTCCAAGCTCAGCGAATATCTGTGCATGGATCTGGATAAAAACACCGTCCGCATGGTTCCGACTTTCGACGACAAAGCCCTCGAACCGACCGTACTTCCTTCCCGTTTCCCGAACCTGCTAGTCAATGGTACCAGCGGTATCGCCGTCGGTTCCACGACCTATATTCCGCCGCACAATCTGGCGGAAATCATTGATGCCGTCATCTACCGCATCAACCATAAGAAAGTTTCCCTTTCCGAACTGATGGAAAAGGTCCCCGGTCCGGATTTTCCGACTGGCGGTGTGATCGATGACAAGGAGGCCTTGCGTTCCCTCTATGAGACGGGTTCCGGAACGTTCTACCTCTACTGCAGAACCCATATCGATGAAGGCGAAAATGCCATCGTCATCACCGAGATTCCGTACGGTGTCATCAAGAACGACCTCGTCTCTTCCCTCATCAAGAGAAAGGAGACCGACCGCCTCGACAACATCACCGAAATCATCGATGAATCCGCCAAGGATGACGTCAACATCGTCATTCAGATCAAGGAAGGTGCCGACCCGAGAGCCATTCTTACGTATCTCCAGTCCAAGGGTGCTCTCCGCACGACAATCGGCTGCAACTTCCTCGCCATCGACCATGGGCATCCCAGAAAGATGCCCCTAGTCGATCTGATTGATGCCTTCATTGCCCACCAGCGTGATGTCTCCACCAAAGCCTTCCAATATGACCTGAAGGCCGCAAAGGACCGCCTGGAAATTGTCTCCGGTTACATGAAGGCTTACTCCATCCTCAATGAGGTAATCGACAAAATCCGCAAGTGTTCCGGCAAGGAAGGTGTGAAGAATATGCTCAAGAACGATTTCGGCTTCACCGAACGTCAGGCCGAAGCCATCGCCATGATGCCCTTGTATCGCCTTTCCAACACCGATATCGTCGCCCTCAAGAACGAGGAAGACGACTTGCTTCACAACATCATCCCGCCCATTGAGACCGCCCTCAATGACCCGAACAAGCTCGATAAGACTATCATCGAGATTCTCAAGGAAGTGAGAATGAAGTTTTCCACTCCGAGAAAGACGACGATTCTCGAGGAAAAGCAGTCCTTCGAGGCGGTCGATCAGACCAAGCTCATCGCCAAGGAAGATGTCTATGTCTGCGTCACCAACGACGGCTACGCCAAGCGCACTTCCGTCAAGTCCTATCAGGCTTCCATGAAGAATGTGAGCGAAAACGATCCGTACAATCTTCCGAAGATGAAACCGGGTGACCGCTTAGTCTATGACGGACTTCTCGATACGCATTGCGCCTTACTTCTCTTCACCAATACCGGAAACTATGCCTATGTTCCGGTCCATATGCTCTCCGATCTCAAATGGAAAGAGGAAGGGAAGCATCTGAACAACCTCATCGCCCTGAAGGCGGAGGAACGCATCGTCAAGTGTTTCCGCATCGACACGTTCAAGAAGGGACTCTATGTCCTCATGCTGACTAGGGAGAACAAAATCAAGCGCACTCCCTTGGAGGAATTTGAACAATCCACCTTGACCAAGAGGCCCTTACGCGCCTGCAAGATTTCCGGAAAGGACGACGCCCTTGTCGATGTCGCCATTTCTTCCGGCAACAGCGACTGCATCGTCTGCGACAGCTTAGGAAGAGTGAGCCGTTTCAACGAAGGAGAAGTCCCTGTCGTCTCTACGGCCGCCATGGGCGTCAAAGCCATCTCCTCCGGTATCGAGAATGCGCCTCTTGTCTCTCTCGTCACCCTGACGAGCAAGGAGAACTGCCTGTTGCTTCTCTTAGGAGACCGCCGCGGTGCAAGGCTTATCCGGTCCCAGGAAATCGAGACCTCTGAGCGTCTCGGCTACAAGACCAACCTCATCAAGATTCTCAAGAAGAATCCCTGGACCATCGTCACTCTGCAGAAAATCAGCAGAAACAAGGAGGAACGGCAGCCAATCAGCGTCACGACACTCGATAGTTCCTTCGCCGTCAATATCGATGCCCTCACCCCCAACGCTCCCAATTCCGAACTCCGTGAGAACCTCGACAAACTCGGCAAATCCTTAGTTCTCGGCTTCAACGACTTCGGCGCCTCTATCGATGAAAGCACCATCGTGGAAGAGCCTTCCGTACAGAAGACCAAGAAGGTCAGCGCCAAACCCGATGTCGCCGAAACCCAGCTCTCTCTCTTTGATCTCTTCGAAAAGGGAAAGAAATAAACGGTTGTCATCCTTTCCTTCAAAGGGAAATGATAAAATGAAAACAAATGAAAGGAGTCATCCATGTTCTTCCGAAAATCAAAAACCAGTGGCGTGACCGCCGAAATCCGCGTCAAAAGATGTTATGGTTGCGGTGCCATCCTGCAGGATCAGGATCCCAATGAGGCCGGCTATTTGCCTAAGGAAAAATTCGAATCCGAAGAGGACAGCCTCTGCGAACGTTGCTACAAACTCCGCCATTATTCCAAGTACAAGGCGAACGGTGACTTCACCATCGACTATGTCACCATCCTCTCTTCCGCCAAGGAGGAGAATGCGCTCGTCTGCTATGTGCTCAATGCGTTCTCCCTGCATGGTAGTATGCTCAAAGGCATCGGCAAATACCTTCCTAACCGTGTCCTTGTCATCCTCAACAAGAGAGACCTTCTCGATAAGAATTATTCCGAAAGCTATCTCAGGGAACGGGCGACTGCCCTCCTTAAAGAAGAAGGGGTCGAGCCCATCGATGTCATCATCACCTCTTCCGGCTCCAAGAGCAGCAATATCGACGGTCTGATGAAAGCCATCGACCAGAACAGAAACGGCAAGAGCGTCTATTTCGTGGGCGCCTATCAGGTAGGAAAGTCTTCCCTCATCAACTGCCTTTTGAGCACCTATTCCAATTCCACTGAGAAGATGATCACGACCTCCCCCTATCCGGGAACGACCCTCGATGTCATCTCCATTCCGCTCGATGAGTCTTCCTATCTCTACGACACTCCCGGCATCTACAATTCCGATTCTATCGTCTCCTTCTTGGAACCTTCCATCATCAAATATGTCCTCCCACGTTCCTTAGTCCGTCCGGAGAGCTATCCGAGCAAGGAAGGCCAGTCTTTCCTTTTCTCCAATCTCGCCCGCCTCGATTTCGTAAAGGGCGACAAGACGACCTTCACTTTTTACAAGTCCAACGATCTGACCCTTCAGAGAAGCAAGATTGGCAAGGCCGACGAACTGCTCATGAGTCTTTCCGAGAATGTGAATCTCTCGACAAGAACAGAGAAAATCCATAAGAGTGAGGACCTTAAGAAGGTTACCCTGACCGCCTTCGATTCTACCATCAACCGCATCGTCATCAACGGCTTAGGGTTTGTCGAATTCCCGGGAAGAGGACAGACCATCGATGTCTATGTCCCGAAGTCGGTCGAAGTGCTCCTGGAGAGTAACGCCCTCACAAAAGAATGAGAAAACTTTACTTTCTCTCCCCCTTTGATCCCATCACGGAAAGCGACATTCACTTCCTTGCGCACCGATCTGCCTATTTTCCTTGTCTCAACGGAGAGGAAAGGGTATCTTTTGTTCTCTTGGATGGTGTCGCATCCCTTTCCCTGAGGGAAACGATGATTCGTTCCCTCTATCCGGATTCCGTCTTTGTGTCCCTTCAAGAAGCAAGAGAACGATTCCTTGAGAACCGGGAAGAGGATTACTTCGTGCTCGAGGAAGGGGAGAAAATATCGTTCCTCAATGGGACGGATTCTGCCTCTGACCATGTTCTTCTTCTGTCCGAAAGAATTCTCGCAACGGATCTTGTACACGCAAGACTTCGGTATCTCGGAAGAAGACAGGCCAAAGAAATCAGAACCGGACAGTATCTATGGACGGAAAAGCCGGTCCTGGACGCCCTCTCTGAAGCGGGTGGGTATTTTACCGGAGATATCAAAGGAAGCGTCTCGGAACACCGTTTCCGGCACTCTCTCTCCGTTGCAAAGACTGCTTATCAGATGGGAGAGAAAAACGGCCTGGACCCGATTCTCTGCTATCACGCAGGTCTCCTTCACGACATCGCCAAGGATTTTCCGCTCGGGAAAGCCGAGGCAATCGTAAAAGAGTACTTTCCGCAGTATACCCCATGTCCAAGCTATGCCATCCATCAGTTCATCGGAGCGTATCTGGCTAAGACTCGCTATCATGCGCCGAAGGATGTCATCGACATGATCGAATTCCATTGTACGGGCAAAGCTTCCATGACGGAGTATATGAAGTGTCTCTATGCTTCCGATGAAGTGGAACCGCTCAGGGAATTCGAAACCGAAGAAAAAAGAAGACGATGCATGGAGAATCTCGACGAGGGCTTTCTCTATCTCGTCCGTAAACAGGTCGAATATTTCAAAAGCCGGGGAATCGATTACAAAGAATATCCTCTCGCCCGTGAGAAATACGAATACTATCTGAATGATAAGGAGTAAAACCATGCTTAAGAAAACCAATGCAAAAAAGAAGTTCGTCCTCGAAAACAAAGGGACAATCCGCAACAAAAGACCGCTTCACATCGCCGAAGACCTTTCCTATAACTTCGGAGAGGATGTCGTGGTCTACGACGTGAGAAACAACTCTCCATTCGTTTCCTTCTATGTCGTCGCCTCTTCCCAGAATGAGAGAAGGCTTCGCGCTCTTGTCCAGACAGCCAAGGAGACCATCTACGACAATTACCATGAAGTCGATCATGTCGAAGGCAAGAACGACTCCAACTGGTGGCTGATCGACTGTAAAGACATTGTCGTTCAGCTCTTCACCAAGGAAGAACGCGAAAGAGTCGGTTTCGATCAGCTGTATCAGGACGTCCCCCACAAGATCGTCAAAGTGACGGAGGAACCCGTCTATCGCAGAAGAAAGAAAGAAAACAAGGAATTCTGAAGATGGCAAAACGTTTCCTTGTCGTCGCAGCCCAGAAAGAAGAACTCGACGGGCTTTTCTCAACCTTGACGGATGTCAGGAAAATCGGCCCGATTTCCATCTATGAAGGGAAAGACTATATCATCTACGGCATGATCGGCGGGATTGGCAAAGTCTCGATGGCCTACAGGCTCGGTACGTTTTTGCAAAACTTCCAAGTCGACGAAATCATCAACATCGGTGTGGCCGGATCCATCTCCAAGGAACTGAAACCGCTCGATACCTTTGTCGCCACGAAGTGTGCTTACCACGATGTCGATGTTGTCGCCTTCGGTTATAAGCGCGGTCAGATGTGTTCGATGCCTCTTTATTTTTCTTGCGATGATCAGGCGGTGACGATTGCACTCTCTCTGAACAGGAAGTACATCAAGACCGGTCTCGTCCTTTCCGGAGACACCTTTGTCACGAAGGACAATCTCTCTTCCAGTGTCTATGAGGACTTTGATAATCCGGTGGCCTGTGACATGGAATCGGCTGCGGTCGGTCAGGTCGCTTACATGAGTAAGCTTCCGTATGTCATCATCCGTACCATCTCTGATGATCCGAATTGCGAAGAGAACAAGACCACTTATGAGAAGCGTCTTGTCCAGGCTTCGAACCGTGCCGGTAAGTTGGCTTTAGAGATGATTATTGGACTTTCCAAGAAATAGTAGTAATATAGTACTATTTTATTACTAGAATTCTAATTTTTGATATTTGAAACTTTAGTAGCAAAATAGTACTAGTTAAGCACTAATTTCAAATTTACTAAAAAATCGAGGACACGATAAAGTGTCCTCTTTTTTGAATGATTAAAAATTAGTATATAATTAGTAGAAAATTTGATAAGACAAATTATTAGGAATAGTGATCAATTGGTGGCCAATCACGTAAGAAATTACTTTATCTGCTCTGGCCAACCTTGTTCGTATAATGGATATTATGTTAACAAGAAAATCTAATAATTCCGAATACTCCAAATTAGTATTTAAGTAGTGCTAGTTTATTACTAATTAAAAAAATTGGCTTTCCAAGAGAACCTTATCTACCTAAAGCAATCTCTTTTTGTAGTTTATTATTTTAGTACTTAACTAGTACTACATTTCTACTATATGAAAAATTGTTGAACGCTTATATTTAGTTTGTATCTAGTACTAATTAAACACTATAACAATTTTGGCCATCAAAAAACTCTCCGCCTCTTTTCAGAAGCAGAGAGCCTATTGTGGAATCAGTCTTCCAGAAGTTCGTCGATGACAGTACCGATTTCGTTCTCGCTCGGTTTGACACCGAAGTTCTTCAGGATTGTTTTTCCGATGCAGCCGAAGGTATCGCGTTCTTCGATTCTTCTTCCGTGTTCATAGGAAGGAGAATAGGTGATGAGCGGAACACGTTCTCTGGTGTGATCCGTCCCCCACCAGGTCGGATCATTGCCGTGGTCGGCAGTGATCATCAGGCAGTCATCCGCTTTCATGGCATCGATGATTCCCTTGAGATCCCGATCGAACTCCTCGATGCAATCTCCGTAGCCAATTGGATTGCGGCGGTGTCCGTATAAGACATCGAAGTCGGCCAGGTTGACGAAGCAGAGACCTTCGAAGTCCCGGTTCTTCATAATGTCGAGGGTTTTCATCATACCGTCATGATTGCTGTCGATATGGTAGGATTCGTTCATGCCACGGCCGGCAAAGATATCGTGGATCTTTCCTACCGCGATGACTTCCTTCGAAGCGGCAATCAAATCGTCGAGCGATGTGCTGCCATTCGGTTGTAAAGCGTAGTCTCTTCTGTCGGTAGTCCGCTTAAAGTGACCTTTCTCAGTACCGACGAACGGACGGGCGATGACACGGCCGACTCTCCATTCTTCCTTCCGGGTAATCTCTCTTGCAATTTCGCAGTCACGATAGAGTTCCTCAAGAGGAATCACATCAATATTGGCGGCGAGCTGAAGGACCGAATCCGCGGAAGTATAGATGATGAGACTCTTTTCCCGAATGGACTGTTCTCCCAGTTCATCGAGGATGACGGTCCCGGACTGAGAATAGTTTCCGATCAATTTTCTTCCGGTACGTACAGAAAGCTCATCGAGGAGCTCTTTCGGGAAACCGGTGTCGGTGAAGGTGACAAGCGGATGCTCGGTCAGGATTCCCATCATCTCCCAGTGCCCGGTCAGAGTATCCTTGCCGTTGCTCGCTTCGCGGAGCGTCTGGACATAGGAATGGGGATGGTTCACTTCTTCCGTTCCGAGGACTGGGGCGAGATCATGAAGTCCGAGTGCCTCCATGGTTGGGACATGAAGCCCGTTCTTCTTTTCGGCGATATGGACCCAGGTGTTGGATCCGACATCATTGTGACTGCCGTTAAAGAAGCGGTCCGCATCGGGTTCCGCCCCGATACCGACCGAATCCATGACAATCACGAACATTCTTCTGAATTTCTTCATAGTCTCTCCTTTCTGAGGTTCATTTGTTCTTTTTCTTCCAACAATCATTATATACTTCTTTCTCCTTCAAATCAGTAAGATGGGTGTAGATTGCCGTCGTCTTGATGTTTTCGTGTCCGAGCAGTGCCTGGACCTGGACAAGGGTGGCTCCGGAAAGAAGCAGGGCGGTCGCAAAAGAATGACGCAGAGTGTGAGGAGAGATTTTCTTGGTGATTCCGGCTTCTTTGGCACATTCCTTCAGGTGAAGGAAGAAGTACTGACGGCTCACCGGTTTTCCGTCGGGATGGACGAAGAAGAGCAGCGGATTGTCTTTGATGGCATTCCGGTACCGGCTTTGATAGGACCTGACTAAGGCCAGTGCTTGTCCGTTGAGTGGGACAATTCGTTCCTTGTTTCTTTTGCCGAAGACTTTGAGATAACCGCCTTTGAGATAGATGCGGTCCGTTCTCAGTCCTACAAGCTCCGAAACGCGGAGTCCGGTCAAATACATGAGGGCGATCATCGTATGGTCAAGAAGGCCGGTTTCCGTCTCTGTTTTACACTGTTTCAGGATTGATGAGACCTCATCCCCGGTCAGATAGACAGGAAGTCTCGTCTCCTTCTTCGGAAGCGGAATATCCAGGGACAGGGAGATGCCCTTCTCCTTCTCCGCATAGGCAAGAAAACAGCGGAGCGAGGTAATTTTCCTCGTCATGGTCTTTCTGGCATACCCTTGGTTCTCCAACCAGGTACGGTACTTCGCAATATCTTCATCCGACAGATCCTGAAGTTCCTTATTTGATACGACAGTGAGGAAATCATGGAGATCCTTCTGATAGGCCTGGTAGGTCTTCTCTGACAGCGCCTTTTCGGAAAGGAGATAGACGGAATATTCGTCGAGCAGGGATAAGAGGGTCATTTCTTCACCTTCGAAAGGGTCGTAAGAGGAATTGCGGTCGGATTCTTCTCATTCAGAATCGATAGCACATCCTCCCGCTTCTCTTTTGTTTCCTTTGAGCCGTCCTTCTCACTGACCCGTTCCAGAAGGACGCCGATCAGGCGGTAACTCTGCCCATGATAGACATTTCTCAGAATCGAGAGGGCGGCAGAATAGATGACTTCCAGGGAATCCGTCTTTTCTTTCAGCGTGATCCGTTTGCTTTTCGTCACGAAAGCCGGGGTCCTCAGCTTCAGTCCGACACAGTCGGTGACTTTATGGTAGGCCAACAGTTCATTGGTACAGTCCTTAGCGCATTGATAAATCATCTCCTCGAGTTCGTCTTCATTGCTTTCATCGTTGAGGAAGGTCCGCTCGGCGGAGATACTCTTCGGATCAAAACCGGAAGTGTCGACCACGTCATTGCCGATGCCGTCGAGCTGATTTCTCAGTTCCGTAAAATAGGAACCGAAAATCTTCTTCTCTTCCGGATACGAGAAATGATAGAAATCCCCGATGGTATTGATGCCGAGATCTCTCAGTTTCGGTGCGCTTTTCGCACCGATTCCGAACATTTTCTCGATGGGAAGGGGGAAGAGCATCGCTTGGAAATTCTCATGTGTGAAGATGGTGAGACCGAGTGGTTTCTTATAGTCCGAGCCCATCTTGGCGAGGAATTTTGTCCAACCGACGCCGATGGAACATTTCAGGTCCGTTGCCCGATAGAGTTCCATCGAAAGATCGAAGAGATAATCGTGGAGGTGTTCCCGGTCTGCTTCCTTGGTCATATCGATATAGCATTCATCGATGGAGGCCTGTTCCAAAATCGGATAGCGTTTCCGGAGAAACGAGAAAAAATTCTTCGAATAGCGTCGATAGAGGTCAAAATGAGAGGGAACGAGAACAAGTTCGGGGCACTTCCGTTTTGCCGTGGAAACCGGCATTCCGGAATTCACGCCCCGTTTTCTCGCCTCATAACTTGAGGTCGAGATTACGCCGCGTTTTCCGTCATAGCCGATGGCGACTGGAAGATTCATGAGACTGGGATTCTCCCGGATTTCGCATTGGACAAAGAAAGCGTTAAGATCGACGTGGGCAATGATTTTCTCCATCAGAGAAATTCCTTCCGCAGTTCTTTGGCCTGCTCTTTGGCGGCATCCGTCAGGGTAGAAGCGGAGAGCATGCGACCGATGAAGAGAAGGAACTCCTCTTCTGAAAGCGTCTTCGCTTCGGTGGCGGTCTTTCCATCTTTCACCGTTTTACTGATATAGATGGCTTCCGTTGCACTGGCGACGACCTGGGGCAGGTGGGAGATGACTAACACCTGGCTCGTCTTGGAGAGCTCACGGATTTTCTTTGCCACTAAAAGGGCCTGTTTACCGCTTACGCCGGTGTCGATTTCGTCAAAGACGAGTAGATCATAGGGATTGACCTGATTGAGGACCGCTTTTAAAGCGAGCATCAGTCTTGAGGTTTCTCCGCCGGACGCCGCGCTTCTGAGGGTCGCCCGTTCGATGCCTTCATTGAGCTGTACTTCGAATACGGCGGAATAAAGCCCGTCGCTTTCCGCCGTATTCCGCTTTTCGAAACGGACGAAAAAGCCGTTCTTCCTCAGTCCGAGTTCTACAAGGTTTTTATCGATTTCCTTGGTGAGACGTTCCCTGGCTTTCTCACTTTCCAGGTGAAGAGCTTCGCCGTTTTTCAGCACGCAATCATAGGCGAGGCGTTCTTTGTCTTCATATTCCGCTTTTTTTTCCGAAAAGGAATTGGCAAATTCAAGTTTTGTTTTGAATTCATTATACTTTTCCAATATTTCAGTGGTCGTTCTTCCGAATTTCCGTTGCAGTGTCTTCAGCTCATAAAGACGGGCATTGATTTCGTCAATCCGCCGAGGGGAAAAATCAAGGGAAGAGAAGGCATCTTCGAGTGCGGAGAGTTTCTCTTCCAGGTTATCGATGGCATCGATAGAGGATTCGCACTCTTTTTCCAAGCACGTTCCCTTGAAGCCACCGAGTTTCCGTCTCACCTCGGATAACGAAGAGGTAAGAGAATAACCATTTCCTTCTTTCACGCTTTCGTAATCGCTGAATTTGCTTTCAAGTTTCGCATAATCGGCCAAGGAGGCATACTCTTCGTTGAGATTCTCAATTTCATTTTCTTTCAGCTGATATTTCTCGATTTCATGGATTTGGAAGGTCAGATAATCGAGATCGATATCGTGGCAGGAGGAAAGAAAATCCTCTTTCTCCCTTTTTGCTTTCCGATAAGAGGCGTAAGACTTCTCATAGGCCTCCTTTGCTTTCCTTCCTTCTTTGGAGAGGAAACCATAGACATAGGAAAGCTGCTTTTTCTCATCGAGTAGGTCGCTGTTTGCATTCTGAGAATGGATATCGATCAGATGGAGGGAGACCCCTTTCATCTCCTGGGCGCTCACCGGAGTGCCGTTGATGTAGTGCCTAGCGCTGTGGTCAGGATTGAGGACGCGCTTAAGAATCAGAGTATTCCCTTCCACATATTCTTTCACGCCATCCTGTTTGCTGAGAAAATCCTCGGACAGCGAAAAGACACCGCTGATGATGGCCTTCCTATTCTTATCACGGACGAGAGAATAATCGACCCGTTCTCCCAATAGCAGATTCAGGGATGTGACAATGAGGGATTTTCCGGCACCGGTCTCACCGACCAGCGCGGTATCCATCCCGTGGAAAAAAAGCGTTGTATCCTCGATGACGGCAAGATTGGATATGTGAAGTTCCTCTAACATAAGTTGTCCTCCTACAGAATGTACAGCCGTTTGTCAGTCTTTGTCGGAAAAGAAGGCGAGAGCAGAAGCGATATCCCTTGAACAGGACTTCAGAATGTCCTCATTCGTACCGAAGGGAAGAAAGTTCTTCGGAAGGGTCATGGTTCTGAACTTGCCCTGATAGCCAGCTTTTGATAGCGTGACACGGAGCGAATCAGCGGCTCCTTCTTCGATGGAATAGGGGTCATAGAAGGCGATAGAACGATAAGAAAGCAGTTTATCCGTATCAATCTCGTCCAGGCGGAAAAGCAGGGCTTTATCGGCTTTTTCCGTCGTCATTTTCAAGGCTTCGAAGCCTCGGCGTCCCACACTGAGAAGAAGACGGTCGTTTTCTTCTCTTTCAAGCCAGGTGATGTCCTGATAAGAGGGAAGAACGGTGCAGACCATCTCCTCTTTTGCAAGCCGGACGAAGGTGAGATCAGAAAACAGATCCTTCCGCTCCAAGAGGGCATGAAGGCTGCCCTGATCAAAGGGGAAATACACTTTAGCATCCGGAACGGCTTTGAGCAAGGCCACATCGAAGATTCCGTGATGGCTCGATCCATCGCCCCCGACGAGGGAAGCCCGTTCCAGAAGGAAGAGGGCAGAGAGTTTCTGCCTTGAAAAATCCATCAGGACCTGATCGAGTGTCCTCTGGAAGAAGGTGGAATAAATATCGATCACCGGGTGTTTTCCCTTTAGGGCGAGGCCGGAGGCGATGCTTACGGCATTCTCTTCGGCAATGCCGACATCGAGGGTGCGGCTAGGATAGTTCGAAAAGACGCGGCTCAGGCAGGAGTTGGTCTCCATGGCCGGGGTGAGGACGTACATATCTTTGTCTTTTTCCATCAGGGAGAGCAGGATGTTTTCTTTCTCGTAAGCAAAATCTATGTTCTTTTCTTCCTTGGAAAAGCCGGGATTGACGCCGTGATAGATGCCAGTCTCATCCGCTTCTGCATCCTTCATTCCGTAACCTTTTCTCGTGAGCACTTCAAGGACGACCGGTCCGTTTTCCGACTCCTTTTTTGCTTCCTCAAGCCCTTCGAGCAGAGAAACGATATCGTGTCCTTCCACCATGCCGAGATAGTTCAAACCTAGTGCCTGATAACGATTGTGCTCGTTTCTTGTCGTTTCGCGGCGCTTTTTTACAAGCTCACGCCAGGCACTTTCACTATATTCGGCTTTCGTTTGTAATCTCTCGGTGATCCAGTTCTCACGGAGTGCATCCTTTCTGAGGGACTCGGGAGTGAATACTTTCTTGATGGCCATTCCATTGGTATTGACAAGAAGAATCAGATGCTTCAGGTTTTTCCGCTCGGAAAGATAGTTCAGTGCCTCTTCGGAAAGCCCGTTCTTCAGTGAAGCGTCACCGACGACAGCGATGGTAAAGGATTCGCTTCCTTTCTTTGCCAAAGCAAAACCGATGGCAGTCGGGAGCGCATCCCCACTATGGCCACTATCGTACTTGTCGTAAGGGGATTCCTTCCGACACGTGAATGGAGCGATGCCCTGATACTGCCGTAAGGAACCAAGATCTCTTCCAGTCATGATTTTATAGGCGTAAGCCTGGTGGCCGACATCGAAAAGAATGTCGTCTTCAAGCGGATGGAAGCAAGACAAAAGGGCATAGGTCGTTTCGACCATGCCGAGATTGGAAGAGAGGTGTCCCCCGTTCTTTCTGACCGCATCGATAATGGCTTGGCGGACAGAAGCGAGATAGTTTTCTTCTTCCACAGGGGTAGCGAATCGTTCAGTCAGCGCTCTCCACATGGTCAGAGACTTCCTTAGAGAGCTTCTCCAAACGCCGTTCCATCTCTTCGAGAACCATTTTCCCTTCCTGATAAAGGCGGCTGGATTCATCGAGTCCGAGATCTTCTTTGGAGAGTTTCTCCATGATTTCCTCCGACATTTTCTCCAGTTCTTCGTAGGTCTTGTTTTCTAAAGTATCCGTTGTTTTCTTCGGCATTTTCATTTGCCTCCTTTGATGATGGCGTCTTTTCTTCCGTCGACAAAGGTGATGGTCACCTCTTCTCCTTCTTTCAGATCCGTAGCGTTTTTCACTTTCTTTCCGTTTCGGAAGACAAGAGCATAGCCTTCTTTGGATAACAGGGAAGGATCATAGGCGCTGAGTTTTTTCTCCCGCCCTAAGAGATCGTTCTTCTCTTTTCCGAGGAGAAGCCGGAACGTATTGCGGAGCTTCTCTTTCTTTGAGGAAAGAGCGAGCTCCCCTAACCGGATTTTATGGAGGTATAGCCGCTCTAAGGAAGTATGAAGAGACACTAGATGCTCTTTTTCCTTCTTGAGTCGGTTCTCGGGAGAGAGACTCTCCAGCCGCTTTTCCCGTTCCGAGAGAAGAAAATAAGCCCGATTGAGAATCGTCTGATAGGTGCGAAGTAATGTCCTCGACTTCTCCTCGAGTTCTCCCTGAATTTCTTCAAGAGATGGATTGATGAGGGAGGCTCCTTCCGTCGGGGTGATGGCCTGATAGTCGGAGACCCGGTCCGCTATTGCGGTATCGATTGTGTGGCCGATGCAGGTGATGACCGGAATCGGACATTCTGCGATGGCTAGCGCAACCTCATAATCGTCGAAGCAGGAAAGGTCCGTCTTACTCCCTCCGCCGCGTCCGAGGATTACCACATCATAGTCGCATTCACTCGCCCTACGGATGCTCTTTACGATACTCTTTGCGGCACCTTCTCCCTGTACGATGGTCGGATAGAGATAGGTGTCCACAGGAAAGCGGTCATGAAGCGTCTTCAGGATATCCTGATAGGCGGCGCCAGTCTGAGCGGTCACAATCGCCACTTTTCTGACAAAGCGAGGGATTTTCCTTTTCCGTTTCTCATCGAGATACCCAAGTTTATCGAGCTTTTCTAACGTCTTCTTCTTTTCTAATAAAGATTTTCCGAGTTGGGACTGCAGGATGGTGACCTGTTTACCCCAGAGCGTGACGGAAGAGCCATGGGCGTAATAGGAAAGCGAACCGGTAATTTCAATGACATCACCAGGTTTGATGCTTTCGAGTCCGTATCCGCTGCCGTAATAGCAGTTGAAGGCACAACGCAAAAGCGGGGAGTTCGTCTCCTTGTGCCCCTGATCTCCCAAATCGATATAGGAAAACTTCCCGAGTCGGATGGAGTAGACTTCACCATAGACGCGGAGATTGGAGAACATGGGGTTCTCAAAGCAGGCTTTGAGAATATCCGATAGCTGTGATACCGAAAGGGCCTTAGTTTCCTTTGCATTCATAGGGCTGAATCGCCTTATCGAGGAGGGCGTTCACAAAGCGGTGGTCGTTCTCCTTGAGAAAGTTCTTGGAGATGGTGACCGCTTCGTTGATGACGACGTTTCTGGGTGCGAGCTTCAGGTAGATGCCTTCCGTCAGGGCGACAAAAAGGATGCCTTTGCAGACATTGTCGAGACGCTCGAAGGCCCATCCGACCAGGTGTTCGGAAATAATCTGTTTAATCTCATCGAAATGATCCAAACCGGTGGCATAGATAGCCTGGGAATAGAGCGGGCATTCCTCATAGGAATCCACGCCATAAATGGCGCAGAGAATGCCGGTGGCATCATAGTCTATTTTCTGTTCCATGCTAAGGAAGATCTGGTAGAAGGCCTGCATGGTCTTGGTGCGTTCGTCGCGGCGGGAATATTCTTTCATAATGGATACCTCAGTTTTCGTTTTCGTATCGGGCAAGGTTCCTCGAAAGGAGGAAGAGATATAGTAAGAAGCCTAAGAAGAGCAGATGGAAGAGGGGATTCATGATTTTGTCGGCAAGAGCAAGCTTCAAGGGATAAGAAGCGAGGGCGTCGACAAGAAGAAGCGGAAGCGTCATGATGGTGTCAATGGCGTAGGTGATGAGAAGGGCACTGACCCCCCAGAGTTTGCCTTTGGCGGCAAATGAGGAGAAGAGGATGAGGAGGATAGTGAAGAGAATGGAAAAACAGGAAGAGAGCGAATTGACAAAGTCGGCATTCTGTTTTCCGGAAACAAGGATTGCAGAGAGCAGAGAACTCGAATAGCCTAGGCCTAAGCCCGGACAGGCACTGTAGGTCATCGTGTCCGTCTTAAAACGGAGAAACGACTGCAGAAGAATCTGGCCGATGGCGTGGAGAATGGCAAAGAGCATCGGAACCGAGAGCAGAAATCCGAACCGTTTCTTCGTTTTTTCGTAGTCGGTGATTATCATCATGCTTTCTCGTTCAGGAAGGAGAGGACGATGACATTGACTTTCACCGAGGAAATCTCGCAGACATCGTAAATGTCGTCGTAGACCTCTTTCTGAATGCGGTTGGTGACGCTATTCGCATCGCAGCCCGTCATGAGGTATACCTCGATATTGACTTGAATATGGTTTTTCTTATCGATGGTTGTGAGGATTTTGCAAGTCTTCTTGCCGTTCTTCAGAGAGAAGAGACCTTTCAGATCATTTTTCAGAAGCTCATCGAGGGTCGACTTTGCAATCTGATTGAAGACATTGTCAGAGATATTGAGCAATCCCTGGTTGTTTTTCTGTGTATAGCAGGTCATAGATTCACCTATTTTTTCATACCTTTCATTGTGAGGGAGATGCGGTTACGTTTCAAATCGACTTCGAGCACTTTGACCTTGACGATATCGCCCGGTTTCCCCTCCGTATGCGGATCGGAGACATAGTGATCGGCAATCTGGGAGATGTGGACAAGGCCGTTGATTTCGACGCCGAGATCGACGAAGAATCCGAAGCCGGCAACATTGCGGATTGTTCCCTCTAAGATCATGCCGGGTTTGATGTCCTTGATGTCGGTGACATTGTCCAAGAGCTTTGCTGTGACGGCCTTATCGCGGGGGTCGCGGGAAGGCTGAATGAGTTCCTTCACAATATCCTGTAACGTCGGAAGGCCGACATTGAGTTTTTCGGAAAGGGAACGAATATCATCATCCTTCAGAACTTTCAGCGCGGCGACTTTTTCTTCGTGTGTCGTTCCGGGAAGAAGCTTCAGGAGTTCCTTACAAACAGCATAGGATTCTGGATGGACCGCGGTGTTATCTAATGGTTCCTTGGATTCCGGGATACGTAAGAAGCCGGCGCAGTTCAGGAAGGCTTTCGGACCGAGGTTCGGAACTTTCTTGAGTTCGCTTCGAGAATGGAAGGCACCGTTTTCCTCTCGGTAGGAGACAATGGAATCGGCAATCTTTGCGGAAATACCGGAGACATAGCTGAGAAGAGAAGAGGAGGCGGTATTGAGGTCGACGCCGACATAGTTGACGGAATCCTCAACGACGCCCTTAAGCGCCAACGAGAGCTTCTTTCCGTCGATGTCGTACTGATACTGACCGACACCGATGGATTCCGGCGGAATCTTGACGAGTTCGGCAAGAGGATCCTCAAGCCGTCTTGCGATAGAGACCGCAGAGCGAAGATTCGGTTCGTAATTCGGGAACTCCTTCTGGGCGAGCGGCGTAGCGGAATAGATGGAAGCGCCGGATTCGGAGACAATGGCGATTTCGAGGTCTTTCAGTTCGGGAACTTCCGCTTTGAGCTCTTTGAGCATTTTTTCACTTTCTCGGGAGGCGGTGCCGTTACCCAAGGCGACGGTGAAGGTGCGATTTTTGAGAATCAGGCGGGTCAGATCTTTCTTTGCCCTGGCTTGACCGGCCTCGGTGAAGAAAGGATTGTTCAAGACATAGGTGTCCAAGACCTTCCCATTCTCATCGATGAAGGCAAGTTTGCAACCATGGGAAAAACCGGGGTCGAAACCGAGAATACGTTTTCCTTTGAGCGGCGGATAAAGGAGTGTGGCACGGAGGGAAGTCTTGAATTCCTCAATGGAGGAATCAGTGGCCTGATCCATCAGGTCGGAGAAGACATCGTTACTGACGGAAGGATAGATAAGTCGGGTATAGCTATCGAGAATCATGTCCTCGAACTCTTTCCGATAAGGAGTCTTCGAAGGGATTTCCATGTTCTTCAAATGCGTGAGGATGGCTTCATCATCGAGGACGAGCTTCTTGGTCAGGCACTTCTTGTTGACGCCACGATTGATGGCAAGGGTATTATAGGGCTTGATTTGAGAGATTTTCTTCTGATAGGCGGAGTAGTTATCATAGACCTCCGCCCCTTCCGCCCCTTCGATTTTGGTGGAAGAGACAAGGCCGGAATCCTTGGCGAGATTCTTGATGAAGATGCGGTAGTTCGGATTGTCGGAGATGCGCTCAGCGAGGATATCGAAGGCACCCTGAATGACCTTATCGGCGGTCTTGTAATCCTCCGAAATGTACTTTTTGGCCTCTTCCTTGAGGCCACCGGTCTTATCGTGGAGAAGATATTCCGCCAATGGTTCAAGTCCCGCCTTGATGGCCTTACTCGCACGGGTAACACGTTTCGGCTTATAGGGGCGGTAAAGATCCTCGACCAGGCTCATAGTAAGAGCTTCTTCGATTTTCTTTTTCAGTTCGGGATCTTCGATTTTCTGGTCGTCGAGGGATTTGAGAACCGTCTTTTTCCGGTCTTCGAGGTTGCGGTAGGCGATGAGTTTTTCTTCAAGATCACGTAAGTTCTCATCGGTCAGGGAACCGGTGACTTCCTTACGGTAACGGGCGATGAACGGAACGGTATTGCCTTCATCGAGAAGGGTGACGGCCGCATTGACTTTTTCCAAGGGAAGGCTAAGATCCTTCGCAATCTGCTGATTGATATCCATGCTGATTATCCTTTCATTATTTCGTGACGGTGTAATAGAACGAAGCTTCGTCGGAGGAGAAATAGGCGTAGAGAGAATCGATGTCAATGGTGGAGGAGAAATTGATGTTGATGCCGTAGATGATGTTCTTGTCTCTATCCGCTTCTGATTTGTCATTCACAAGGGTGTATTCCGCTTCGTAGCCGAAGGGAAAGAACTGGTCTTTCTTCGGCGAAAGAAGAAGACGGACATGATGGTAATCCTTATCGGCTTGATCCAGTGTATAGGAGAACCGGAAAAGCCCGTCTTTCTGAGTCGACTGGAAGCAGTCCGTGAAAGTGGAAGACGGATTAAAAGAAAAATCTCCCTGTTCCCGCATCTTTGCCTTGTCTTCCTCCAAAGAGGAAGCAAGACCATGCGAACAGGAACAGAGAAGAGTGACCGATAAGAGACAACATCCAAAGAACGCGTTTTTCATGGCATTAGTATACCATGAAAGGGGGTAGACCGAAAGTCTTTATTCCAAAGGAATAAGAGAGATTCACTCCGTCTCCTTCTTTTTCCGGTAGTTAAAGGTCTCATCGACGACGAATTCCTTGTGTTCCCCGGCCGCCTTGTCCAAAGCTTTCTTCTCTAAGCCGAGAGAACGGATCTGTTCATCGATTCTCTTTCCTTCTTCATCGAAATCATCCAGGAAAGAATGCTCTTTTCCACCCTGTTTATAGCCTAAAATCATGTCGAGATTGACATTAGAAGCAGCTTTGAAAATATTCTTCTCCACGGCAGGGGAATATTCCTTCATCAGTTTTCGGATGAGCATCTTGGTCTCATAGCGCTGGCTTCCGCCTCCGCCGTTATCGCAGATGGCGCAGTTCTCGGTGAACCGGCAGGCACACTGAATGAAGGTGAGCCGGTTCTTCACCTTCCAGTCGATGATGTCGTTTTCCCGGATGAGATAGAGAGGACGGATGACTTCCATGCCCTCATAGTGATCGGAGTGAAGCTTCGGAAGCATCGTCTGAAAAGAACCGGCATTGAGCATGTTCATCAAAGTCGTCTCGATGACATCGTCATAATGATGGCCTAAGGCGATTTTGTTGCAGCCCCATTCCTTGGCGATACGGTATAGGGCGCCTCTTCTCATCTTGGCGCAAAGGTAGCAAGGCTTCTTGTCTGTGTTGTTTGCGATATCAAAAATATCCGTGTTGACGATGGTTGCCGGGATTTTCAAAAGTTCGAGGTTGTTCTTGATGATCTGAAGATTGATGTCGTTATAGCCCGGGTTCATCACGAGATATCTCACTTCGAACGGAAAGTCAGAATAAGCTTCGAGATGCTTGAAGAGAAGACCCATCAACATGGAATCCTTACCGCCGGAAATGCAGACGCAGACCCTATCATTGGGAGAAAGCAACTCATAAATTTTGAGTGCTTTTGTGAACATTCTCCAGATACGGAACTTATAAGTGGTGATCAGAGAATGTTCGGCCAATTCCCCGGGGGTCAGATTTTGGACTTTCTTTTCGTTCATTTCGTATACTCCTTTAAAACTGAGAGGAAAGTGTCGATTTCTTCCTCCGTTGTAAGATAGGAAAGAGAGACCCGGACGCTTTCGAAGGCTCTCTTCTTGTCGTGATAAATGGCCATGACAGGTTTCGACGGTGTATTGAGGATAGAACAGGCACTCTTCTGGGAGAGACAGATTCCATGCTGGGAAAAATAAGACACAGTGTCTGCCCCTTTCTTCCCCTGCACGGAGAAATTGAGGATATAAGGATTACCGACGGGGGAATTGAGGATGACGCCCGGAATCCGTGCCATCTCCTCTCTCAGTCTCTTATTCAGCTTAGAAACCTTCGCCCCATGTTCCCCCTCTTCGGAAAGGGCAAGGCGCAAGGCGCATTCCACACTACTCACCAGGCCGAGCGGAAGCGTGGAAGACCGGTAAATCGATGCGCTCTTCCCGCCGTGGAGCAGCGGGGTCAGAACGATGTTCTTTTTCTTCACCAGAACTCCGGTCCCGATGATGCCTCCGAACTTATGGGGAGCAAAAGAGACGAAGTCAAGCCCTTCGCAAGCAAACGGAATCTTCCCAATCCCCTGTGTGGCATCGCAGAGGAAATGGCTGTTCGGATATCTCTCAATGAGCTTCTGGATTTCGTGGACGGGCTGAACGGTTCCTACTTCGCTTTCGACAAAGGGGCAGGTCACAAGGATGGTATCGCCGCGCAGTTTCTTCGCAAAATCCTCCAAGGATAATTTACCATCCCCTTCGGTTTCGATGAATTCGACATCCGCCCCCTTGTTTTTCAGATAAGAGAGCGTTCCGTTGACGGAGGAATGTTCGAACTGACTCGTCAGAATGTGTTTTCCGAAGCCGGAATAGGCATCGAAAACCCCTTTGATGACGGTGTTGTTGCTCTCCGTGGCCGAGGAGGTATAGATGATTTCATACGCTTCAGGAGATAGCCCGAGAAGGGAAAGGACAGAGCGGTTGAGCCGCTCGTATTCCCCTTCGGCTTCCCTACCCAGCGCATGCAGGGAATTGGCATTGCCGAAAAAGGTCTCCTCGGTTTTCACAAAGGCATCGAGGACTTCCTTTCTGACAGGATGATTGGCACTATAATCAAGATAAATCACGCCTAGAATTTTACCACAAATCCGCGGTTTCGCCCTATACGTTTCCGAAGAGTCTGAAATGTAATCGCTTTTTTGCAATCCCGGGTTTTTTGTATGTGTATTGAATTTTCCCATTTCCATAATGTTTTTTGCAATTCCATTGATGGTGCAAAGCAAAGTGACCCGGTAAAAAAAGATGACCCCAGTCTTTTTCCCGTGTTATCATGATTTGCAATAAACAATTGCGATCATCAAGGAGTAACCAATGAACAATAGCATCAATGAACAGGATCTTTGCCTGTTCGAAAACGACTGTGACAGCAGAGACATGTCTTCCATTCTCCGTCACACCATCACCAAGAACGGCATCAACGCCTCCTGCATCGACGAGGATCTGCTCAAGAGCCTTTCCTTCACTTTTTCCGTCGATTTGGAAACCGGAGCCGTCTGCAATCAGAAGCAGAGCGGCCGCTGCTGGCTTTTTGCCGGCCTCAATGTCCTCCGCACGATTCTGATGAAGAATCTGAATGTCGACGACATCGAGCTTTCCCAGTCCTATCTTCAGTTCTTTGACAAGCTCGAAAAGAGCAATTTCTTCCTGGAAAGTGTCATCGAACTCGCTGGAGAAGAACCGGATTCCCGGCTCAATATGTTTATGCTTGATTCCGGTCTCGGCGACGGCGGCCATTTCGTCATGTTCACGAACTTAGTCAAGAAATACGGTGTCGTTCCGATTGGTGTCATGCCCGACCTCAGCGTTTCCACCTCAACCGGAGAGCTCAACCAGGTCCTCACCGGTTATCTTGCACAGGCGATGATGGAACTCCGCGAAGCGAAGAACAAGGGTGCCAGCAAGCTCGTCCTCCGCAGAATGAAGGAAGGGTACCTCAATGATGTCTATCGTATCCTCTCCCTCTCTTTAGGAAAACCTGTACCGTCCTTTTCCTTCGACTATCGTTCTAAGGATAAGGAGAAGACGTTCCACCATATCGAAAACATCACACCGAAGGAATTCTATGAGCAGTACATCAAGGCGGATCTCGATCAGTATGTCGCCCTTTGCGATTCCCCCTTGCCGAGAATGAAAAACTTTCAGAAGTATACCTGTCACTTTGTCAACAACGTCGAAGACGGCGATCCCGTCATCTTCTTCCATGCCGGCCTGAAGGCGGTCAAGGATGCCACCATCCGCTCTCTGAAGGCGGGAGAACCGGTCTGGTTCGGAAGCGATGTCCTCGCTCAGTCCATGAGAAAGGAAGGCTATCTTGCCAGCGATATCCTCAAGACGGATTCCCTCTTCTCCCTCCATAATAGAATGAAGAAGGGAGACCGTCTCACTTATCGCACCTCCTTCTGTAATCATGCCATGACCTTCACCGGAGTCAATCTTCCTGACGGGGAGAGACCCAACCGCTGGAAAGTCGAAAATTCCTGGGGGAAAGACTGTGGAAAGAACGGGTACTTCGTCATGAATGATGCCTGGTTCGATGACTATGTCTATGAAGTCTTCATCCGCAGGGAATTTGTCGATGCTGAAATTCTGAAAGCCTATGATGCTTCCTCTATCCTCGAGGAGGATCCCTTCGATACGCTTTGGGCAGAGATGAAATAAGGGAAAACTGAAAATCAACGAAAACAGTCGGCTTTTCTAGCCGACTGTTTTGAGTCCGGATTTTTTCAAGAGTGGAGGGACAGCCTCTCATTCACCAGCATCCCTATCTGGTACAAAACTGTTGGTGCGTTCATAGTAATACCACTGCCACTCACTGGTGCCACGGTAGGTTCCGGAACGATATCCTTCGATGGAGCCTTCGACGATGTTGGTATCCGAATAGTGAATCATAGGAGCCGTTCCGAAAAGGCCGCCTGCACAATAACCTGGGCTTTTCAAATGTACCTTAAGCCTATTGTTTTTGATGCTGTATCGATACGCATAGCGGTCAATTTCTTCTTCTGCCAATCGGCAGGCTTCCTCCTTCGGATAATTATCGCGGAATTTTCGGAAGTATTCACGGAACGATTTTTCCTCAGTCCAGGGATAGCAATAATTGTCATAAATCAACGAATACTTGGCGGCCAGGCCTCCTACCTGATGGTCGGAAGCAAGCTTTGTTCCTTTTCCATGATTGATTATGGTAGATTCGATATCGCAACCGGTATAACTATCCTGATAGCTGGAGCCAATCAGGCTTCCTATCGACCCACCCAAAACTTCACAGTTTAAGTTTCTGATAATGATGTTTTGATAATGACTTTCTTCACTTGTCCGTGAAATCAGCCCAAAATCGAATTTAGGTTTTTCAAGGCATTGATAGGAAATGTTTTCAAAAACCAGTGAGTCAAAAACTGCACAGATAACAGAATCGAAAAGGCCGCCATGCCAGCTGCCGTCATCATCAAGGGTCCAATTCCTGATGACATGGTGGTCAGGATTCAAAAAACATCCAGAAAAAGTCCCTTTACCGTCTGTATCGATAAGCTGTTGTTTCATTTTGTTGTAATCCGTCATATCAATATCAGCACACAAACGGACGGAAGATCTCATCCTGATTTTTTCAAAATCCTTTAGGTTGCTGATTTTCACTATCGATTCTTCTTTCGGTTGGAAAAAGAGATGGAAAGCCATTTCCGCCGATCCATAAGTATTCGACTTCTTGTTATAGAAATAAGTCCGAGGACCATATTTGAGGCAGTCCTCCGTCGTATTTCGATTTGTGAATCTATATTTGAAGGGAGATAACTGCTTCACTTGGATAAAGGAAGCATCAGTGGTGCCAGGAAATTCGGCAATACCGATAGAATCATATTTTTCCTTGACTGGAATCCGTTCCTCATAGATGGTAGACATCGTACCATCGCTGAAAAGCTCCTTTTCGAAGTCGATGACGATGGATTCTCCGTAGTTTAGCACTTTGTATTTCGGCTCCGGATAACGGAAATAGTTACCGTCAAAAGACGGATTGGGTTTCTCCTTGCCACAGGAGGGAAGGAGAAGAAAGGGAATCAGGAACAGCAACGCGGATTTTTTCATAGGTTCCTCCGTTTTCGCTTTACATTCCGTTTATTGTAATTCATCTTCTTCAACGATTCAGAACGCTCGGCTGACACAGCTTCAGAAAGAGGTCGTAAGAGGAATCGAGAGTGTGTTTCCTATCGATTGCCTCATTTCTTATTGTCTAAATGCTAATTGCGTTTCTATAAAAAGTCAATAATTTCATTACCTTTTTCAAAAAAATTCGACAAAAGCATTTAATATGACGGATTCTGCAAAGAACTGCACTAAAAAGTGCCGGTTTTGAAACCGGCACTTTTCATAATCATTTGATGACGATGGAAACGATTTTATTACGGACAGCGATGACTTTGACCACTTGCTTCCCTTCCAGGAACGGAAGGACACGGCTATCGTTAAGAGCGGTCTTCTTGAGTTCTTCGAGTTCTTCGTCGGAGCAGTCCTTCTTCCATTCGATGGTGGCACGGAGCTTGCCGTTGACCTGAACGGCATAAGTGACCGGTCTGTTGTTCATCTTTCCCTCATCAAAGCTCGGCCATTTCACATAGTCGATGAGACCGTCATAGCCTAAGAGCGTATAGCACTCCTGTGCGATATGAGGGCAGATTGGAGAAAGGAGCTGAGCCAAGCCTAAGAGCATAGTCTTCGGGAGTTTTTCTGCCTTATAGAACTCAGAGATGCAGACCATGAGCTGAGAAATACCGGTGTTGTAGTGGAGGATTTCATAGTCATTGGTGCATTTCTTGACGGTGGCATGATAGATGAAATCGAGTTCCGGATTATCCTCATTCGTGATTTTCTTCGTGAATTCCGGATCGGAATAGAGACGATAGAACTTGTCGAGGAAACGCTTGGCGGCTCTCGGGCCGTCATTGGACCAAGGCATCGACTGATCGACAGGCCCCTTGAACATTTCATAGAGTCGGAGACTGTCGGCACCATATTCCCGGATGACATCGTCAGGAGAGACGGTATTGCCCAGGGATTTGGACATCTTCTGACCGTCCGGTCCTAAAACAAGGCCCTGATGGTAAAGTTTCTGGAATGGTTCGTCCGACTTGAAGATTCCTTGGTCGTGGAGGAACTTATGCCAGAATCTGGCATAGAGCAGATGTAAGACGGCATGTTCGGCACCGCCGACATAGACATCGACAGGGAGCCAATGATCAAGAAGTTCCTTATCGCCGATGGCCTTGTCATTGTGCGGATCGATGTATCTGGCATAGTACCAGGAGGAACCGGCCCACTGCGGCATGGTGTTGGTTTCACGGAGTCCCTTCTTGCCGTCGATTTTGACTTCGAGCCATTCCTTTTCCTTGGAAAGCGGGGGCTGTCCATCTCCGGCGGGCTTATAGTCCTTCATTTCCGGCAATGTGAGCGGGAGCTGATCATACGGCACGGGTCTTGTCGTTCCGTCTTCCATGTGGATGACAGGAATCGGTTCGCCCCAATAACGCTGACGGGAGAAGAGCCAGTCTCTGAGTTTGTAATTGACCTGATAGCGGCCTTTACCGATTTCGATGAGCTTTTCCGTGATGGCTTTTTTGGCATCCTTATTGTTCATGCCATTGGCAAAATCGGAATTGATGTGCTTTCCGTCGCCTTCATAGGCCGAAGAGGAGCAATCCCCTTCGATGACCTGAATCATTTCGATATTGTGTTTCTTAGCAAAATCATAATCACGCTGATCGTGAGTCGGAACCCCCATGACGGCGCCGCTTCCGTAGGTGGCCAAGACATAGTCGCCGATATAGATTGGGACGACCTTGCCATTGATTGGGTTGATGGCATAACTGCCAAGGAAGACACCAGTCTTCTCTTTGCTTCCATCCGTTCTTTCCTGATCGGATTTCGAAGCGACAAGTTTCAGATAGGCGTCAACCGCCTCCTTCTGTCCCTCTGTGGTCAATTCCTTGACAAAAGGATGTTCTGGCGCAAGAACGACATAAGTGCAACCGAAAAGCGTATCGGCACGCGTGGTAAAGACTTCGACGGTCTTATCGGAATCCTTGACCGGGAAGCATACGACTGTACCCTTGCTCTTGCCAATCCAGTTTCTCTGCATGGCGAGAGTGGAAGCAGGCCAGTCGATTTTATCTAAACCATCAAGCAGTTTGTCCGCATAAGCGGTGATCTTGAGAACCCACTGCTTCATCGGTCTTCTCTCGACAGGGAATCCGCCTCTTTCGCTCTTGCCGTCGATAACTTCCTCGTTGGCAAGGACGGTACCTAAAGCCGGACACCAGTTGACAAGACGGTAATCCTCATAGGCTAAGCCTTTCTCATAGAGCTTGAGAAAAATCCACTGCGTCCATTTGTAATAGCTAGGATCGGTCGTCTTGATTTCTCTATCCCAGTCATAGGAAAACCCGAGCCTCTTCAGCTGAGTGCGGAAATTGTCGATGTTCTGATCAGTATAAGGGCCAGGGTTCTTGTTATTCTTGATGGCGAACTGTTCCGCCGGTAGGCCGAAGGCATCATAGCCAATTGGATGAAGGACGTTGAATCCCTGCATTCTTTTCATTCTGGCCAAGGCGTCTGTTGCCGTATATCCTTCGACATGTCCGACATGAAGTCCGACGGCACTCGGATAAGGGAACATATCCATGACGAAGAACTTCGGCTTAGAGAAGTCATGGGCATCGGTACGGAAGGCTTTCTGTTCCTCCCAGACTTTTTCCCATTTTTCTTCGATTGATTTAAAGTCATATCCCATAGAAAAATCTCCTTAGATTAAACAGATAAATTATAGTTAGAAACCATTTATAATGCAATCAGGGAAGAATTTTCTTGCAGTCGTTTCCTCTAGAAAAGCAAGGAAAGGCGGGATAGGTTGGGAATAGAAATAGTCAAAGGTGAAAAGTGAGATACGGAGAACGGGGATTGATAAATTCAGAAAAAATTTCTTGAAAATGCTCCGCCCGTTTGGTATAGTATCTTTCGCATGCGTAGCACGCAAGTAGCGATTTGTCTGATGACGCTGACTAAAGTAGCCTTGCTACAAAGGTGAACAACGATCATCCGGAATCGATGGACTTACGCTCTTATGTTATGCCAGTAACTAAACAAAGGAGAAATTGCAAATGTCACGTTACACAGGACCTGCCTGGAGAATCTCCAGAAGATTAGGTTATTCCGTTTTAGGAACAGGTGAAGAGCTTGCAAAGCGTCAGACTGTTCCTGGACAGCACGGCGATGCCCGTGCCAAGAAGAAGACCGAATACGGAACTCAGCTCGCTGAAAAGCAGAAGCTTAGATTCACCTACGGCCTTTCTGAAAAGCAGTTCAGAAGATTCTTCCTTATCGCTAAGGCTGACAAGGAAAAATCCACCGGTCTCGCTCTCTTCCAGCTTCTCGAATCCCGTCTTGACAACCTTGTCTTCCGTATGGGCTTCGCCAAGACCAGAAGACAGGCCAGACAGCTTGTCACCCATGGTCATGTCACCGTCAATGGCAAGAAGGTCGATATTCCTTCCTACATCGTTTCCATCAACGATGTCATTTCCTTTAAGGAAGCTTCCAAGAATCTGAAGATTGTCCGTGAAGTTGTTGAATCTAAGCCTGCCATCCTCGGTTTCGTCACCGTCGATGCCAACAAGCTCGAGGGCACTTATGTCCGTTATCCTGAGAGATCCGAACTCACTTCTGAGATTGATGAAGCTCAGGTTATTGAATTCTACAACAGAAAGCTGTAATCTAATTGTTGTCCTGCCGGCCCTTATGGGTCGGCTTACATGGCGGATATGGTGAAGAGGTTAACACAAGCGGCTGTGAACCGCTCATGCATGGGTTCGATTCCCACTATCCGCCCCATTGATTGAAATGTGGCCTGGCAATTGCCAGGCCATTTTGCTTTTTTGAAAACATAATGCAAGCGAAACAGCACACTCCAAATCTTTTTCCTCCATTCAAGTGTTAGCCATTGTTGCGGTGCTTATCATCGCTTTGCGTTCTGTTTCAAAGAAAAGCCGTATTCACTCAACCAAAATTGATTGCTATCGAAAAAACATGGCGTAGCCTGCTTCTTCTGAAATCGCATCCTTTTCATCACCAATGCCTTGCAATAGGTACACGTTCGATGAACTTTACCTCTTAATTTCAGCCTTATCCCCTTGAGAACCCACACACACAACAAATGGCACCATACTTTTCATAATCGAGAAAACCCGTTGCACCGTGGCGCAGGAACTACATCAATTTGTTGTCACTTCTCTTGAAGAACCAGCGCTTTGTTGTTATTCTATCTCTAGGGAGGTGACACTCATGGAAAAATATTATCTGGAAGATCGGATTCTCTACAAAAACGAAAAAGACGATCTCCTCGCAGAGATTGATTTCCCGATGACGGGAGAGAACGAAATCACAATCACCCATACGTTTGTCGATGACTCCCTCCGGGGAATGGGGATTGCAAAAGAGCTTGTGGAATCGGTTCTTGCCCACGCCAAAAAGAACGGATTGACGGTCAGGGCAACCTGCTCCTATGCGAAGCATTATTTCGAGAAAAATCCGGATGCATTCTATAAAGCAAATTAGCCGTTACCACCGTTTCGTAAAAAATATTTTTTAGCCGATTTTTAGCACTTAAATTGCGAAAACCGGCTTTTTTCTTGTTTTCCTATTGATGCAACCACTTTTTCGGAAAAGAAAAAATCAATTGATTTTCTGCCCTTTTTCAGCCAGTTGAAACGAGAAAATAACTTCTCTATAATGTTCGTATGCTTTACAATAACTTCCTTAAGAAATACCCGTTTTTTCGCCTCGTCAACCGGTTCTATTCCTCGTTGTCCTACATCTATCTCATGGCATTCATGACGTTTGTCAGCGAGGTCTTCTCTTTCGAAATTCCGGTCTATTATTTCTACGTTTTCTTCGGTCTACTTCTACCCGCTCTGTTCTGTGAGGATATGAAATCCTTTCTGGCGCCGGTCTTCTTCGGTTATTTTTCGGTATCACTGAAAACCAATCAAGGAGAAATCGGTGTCACCCTCTTCCGCAAAGAAAACTTTCCCCACCTCATTGCACTCATTACCTTGATTTTTCTGATCACGCTTTCCAGAATCCTGTATGGTGTCATCAGAAAAGAGCATCATCCACGGCCGAAACTGTTGATCGGCTATCTGCTTCTCGCTCTCATTTTCCCTCTCGGTGGTCTCTTCAGCCCCTATTATTCGCTCAAGAACGCAGAATACGGTCTCTTAGTTTCCTTCTCCTATCTTGTTCCGTTCCTTCTGTCCTACTACCTTGTGGATTACACAACCCTAAGAAAAGACTATTTCGCCCATCTTCTCGTCGCCCTCGGCCTTCTCCTCTCAGGCGAGCTGGTTGTCATCTACATCACCCATTTTGACAACCTTCCCAACGGAACATTTCAGGGCGGACTGATCCGTACCGGATGGGGAATCAAGAACAATATCGGCGGCATGCTCGCCCTCTCCATCGTAGGGCCGTTCTACCTCGCCCTGAAGAAAAAACGAATGCCCTTCTATCTTCTTCTAAATCTTTTCTTTCTCACGATGGTGTCTCTAACAGAATCGAGAGGAAGTCTTCTTGTCGCCGTGTTCACCGAAACCATCCTCTTTATCACCGGCCTAGTCCACGTAAGGAAACAACCCTTACAATATCTTCTCACCTTCCTCGGAGCCCTTCTCTGTTCCGTCCTGATTTTGTTCCTTCTCAGGCTCCGCTTCCCCTCCATCATGGACTATGTCATCAGCACATTGAAGCATCTCACCCTGGAAAAACTCGCATCCGGGCGTCTGGAACTCTGGACCTATGGCATTTCCTACTTCCGAGAAAATCCGATTCTTGGCGGCGGTTACTACCGTCTTCCCGATAGTTACCGGATGAATTTTTTCCTGACTGATTTCATGCCATTAAGGATGCACAATACCTATATCCAGCTTCTCTCATCTACCGGCATCATCGGATTACTCGCCTATCTTTATCACCGGTTCGAATCCGCCATCCTCATCTTCCGCAGACTGACGACAGAGAAACTCTTCGTATTCTTCTTCTATTTGCTCTTCCTTGGTTGTTCCGCCGTAGACTGCCACTTTTTCAATATCGGCCCTGCCCTTCTTTACTCCGTCATGGCCGCCATTGCAGAAGGGCTCGACCAAATCGAAGAAAGCAAATCCGATAATCTCAGAAAAACACTGACTCGAAGAATCGATGTTACAGAATGAATTTTCTGTAAATTTTCAGTTTCTTCCAAGTTGCTGATTCGCTATAATGATAAGCGAAATGAGGAAAACGTTCATGAAAATAGCCATTTCTGCCGAAAGCACAATTGACTTGCCGAAAAATCAGCTCGAACGGTTTGACATCCATACCCTGCCTTTTACCCTGATTATGGGAGAGGAAACGGCCATGGATGGTGAAATACTTCCAGAAAAGCTTTTCGAGTTCACCGAAAAGACCGGTCAGCTTCCCAAGACGAGCGCCGTCAACGAATTTCAGTACCGGGAGCATTTCCGACAGCTGAAGGAAATGGGATATGATGCCATCGTCCATTTTTCCCTCTCCAGCGGTATCTCCTCTGCCTGCTCCAATGCCATGAAGGTCAAGGAAGAGTTCAAGGATGTCTATGTCATTGACACCAAATCCCTCTCTACCGGTATTGCATTACTTGCCACCTATGCAAGAGAACTCGCCAATCAGGGACTGAGCGCACGCGAAATCTATGAGGCATGCCTCAAGAGGGTACCGGATGTTCAGGCTTCCTTCTCCCTGGAGAGTGTCAACTACCTTTATAAGGGAGGACGCTGCTCGATGCTTTCTATGCTCGGTGCCAACCTGCTTCACATCAAGCCGGAAATCTTCGTCCACACCGACACCGGGAAGATGACCTCGGGCAAAAAGTACCGCGGTCCGATGAAAAAGGTCGTTCTCGAATATGTCGACAACACGCTTCTCAAATTCGACCATCCGGATCTGAGCCGTGTCTTCATCACCTATTCCACGGCACCCGACGAGGTCGTCGAAGCCGTAAGAGCCCGTCTTTCGGAGCGTGGCTTCCGGGAAATCATTCCGACCCATGCCGGCGGTACTATCTCCTGCCACTGCGGTCCCCACTGCCTCGGCATCCTCTATATCAACGACGGAAAATAAATCGACCAAAAAGGTCATGAATCACCATGGCCTTTTCTCTTGCTTTAGCAAGGACAATCGTTATTCTTCCTTTTCATTTTCGGCAGCAAGCACGATGCCATAAGGCTGCGTCAAGGATATCTTCGCTTGCCTTCCGATAATCACCCAAAGCACCTTCTTTAACAATGGTTTCGGAATCGAATGTTCTCCGTAGCCATCTGTGAAATAGACGAGAATCGCCCCATGATATTCCTTGTGGCTGTTGAGATATTCGATGACCGGTGTGAAAGCGGTACCGCCGCGTCCTTTGACGAGAGTCGGAAGGTCTTTCCCAGTCCTGATTTGGCGTACTTCCTGAATCTTGCTGTCGCACTGAATCAAAGTCATCGTAAAGCGGAGATCAGTTTTCAGTTTCATGATTTGGTTTAAGGCTTTCTCTACCATTTCCTTATCCATGCTGAAAGACGTATCAATGGCAACCACGAGTGCTGCCCTGCGATCCGATAAGGTTCCGGAGAGGTCGCTTCTGAGCGGCTGTCTGCGGTTGAGCCGCATGTGGGTGTGTCGTTTCCCGTAGGGGATTCCGCCGATGATGTTTCTCAGTTCCCGTTCCCAGGAAATCGGTTTCGGTTTTCTCGGATGCACTTCCTCACTCTCATCCGAGCTTTCTTCTCCCCGTTTCTCGCCAGACTGAAGACTCTTGCTCTTTTCCAAGAACAGGGTGAGAACTTTCTTCTGATTGCTCTCTTCGATTCCATCCAGGGAGTCAAGGGAGAATGCGTCTTTAATCGATTCGGAAATACTCAGGTCCTTTTTCTCCATTCTCACGGCCTGATAGAAAGCGCGGCTAGTAAGATTGCCTTCGCCTTTTGCAAGATTCTCGACTTCGGAGAGGTCTTTCTCGAAAAAGGTCTTGTCCTTCCCGTGGAACATGACCTCATTCCAGACCCGATACTGTTCATAGAGCTGTTTCAGGATTCCGTCTTTCAGTTTCGGCATTTTGCGGTATTCTTCCTTTCCGTAGAGAAGTGGTAAGGGAGAATGCACATATTCAATCTGAAAGATGACGAGGTGGATGATTTCCTCCAAGGAGAGTTCCGAAAGAAGAAGCGGCTGAAAGTAGAAGGTGGAATTTCCGTTCTCGTCAATCTTGATCCTCGTCTTTTCCCCCATGGAAAAATCCGCTGTCTTTTCTAAAGCGGAAAAGTAAGCGTTGTAAGGGTTGGAATTCAGGTAGAAGTAAGTGCCAATCAGGTCGAAGAGGATAGAATAGTCATGGAGGATATCCTCCATGATCGACTCCTCACTCGACTCGTTGAAGTTTTCGGTCTTTCTCCGGATGTCGGCGAGCACTTCTTTCGGAAGCCGTTCCATATCAGTCGAAGAAAGACTCCTTCAGGGTCTGTCCTTCCTTGAGGATGGGAAGGATCAGTTCGACATAGATATCGTGATAAACGGAAGAAAGGGTGGCACCCTTTCTGGTCTGCATCGCAATGAAATCGTTGGCAAACTGAATCTTCGTCTTTCTGTCGAGGCACCTGAGGTACCGTCCGATTTTGCCTTTGATCTGAAAGAGAAGGTTCCAGTTTCCGGAGATGGTCGAAGAGAAATCGCCGAGGTAATGGAGAATGGCGAGGCCGAGCTTCGATTTCTGTTCCAGCGACATATCCTGAATGCGGTCAAAAGTGGCGGTAAGCGAGGCATCATCGTTGATGAAATCGGCAAAACTGACTTCCGAGACCACGTTCTGGTAATAGGCGAAGAAGCGGTCTCCCACTTCCTTACCGAGTTTGGCTTCGGCGATAACCTTGATATCGTTCTGAATCACGCGAGAAGTATTCTCCGCAGTCTGAAAGAAGGACTTGGTCAGCGGGATGGATTTGATGATGGTATCGAGCATATCATAGCCACGGGGAGAAGGACTCGCATCAATATCATCGTCAAGATCCGCGTCGTCGCTATAGAGATCATCCCGGTGGCTCTTGATATATCCCTGGATGATTGGAGAGAGTTCTTTGGCTTTGGCGTAGTTCAGAAAGTCGACGGAATTGGATTTCACATCGAGCTTGATGAATCGGTCAAGCTGGGCGGGGTCCATCTCATTGGTCTGATAGGTCGAAGAGGCGTTGCTCGGGTTCATTGCCCCGACAAAGAAGACCCACCAGGGGAAGACGTAGCCGTTGACCGTGCGGGTGAGGAGGATGTTCATCAGTTCCTTATAGACCTGCGGGTCGGAACGGTTGATTTCATCGAAAAAGACGAGGACGGGCTTCACCTTGCCTTCCTGAAGCAGGCGGATTTTCTCTTCCGGAGTATGAACATTATCGGAATAACGATTGACGTCCCCTTTCAAAACGTCCGTTTTTTCTTTCCCATAGGAGGAAAGATAGTATTCTTCTTCTTTCTTTTGGATACGTTCCACGATGTAATAGGGAAGGAAACGAAAGGAAATTTTTCCGTTCTTGTCCATGTACTGATAAGGAAGTCCGGTGATTTCCCCCTCTTTGAGGGAACCGCCTTCCACCGTCAGAATCGACCCGCCGAGTTCTTCGCTCACCTGTCTCATGAGCATGGATTTTCCGATGCCGTGACGCCCGGAAAGAAGCGGTGTCAGAGAGAGACTCTGTTTATCCACGGCGAGATTGGCTAATAGGACACGTTTGACAATACGTTTGGCGTCTGAGATTCTGATCATTTCGGCCTCCTGAAAAATGCGTATAGATTATTTTACTCCAGTTTAGCCGTACTTCAAAAAGAAATCGCCTTCATCCTATCAAAGAAGGCGAAGGCGATTCCTGGCACCACAATACAATATACGATAGTAACAGACCGATCAGAACACTTTCCGCATCGTCCCCTTGGTCAGAGAAAGCAGAATTCCGGAGATTTGTTCTTCGGGAATGGAGAGGACATGGGAGAGATTACGGCGATAGACGGAAAGCTGCCGGTCATATTCCTCGTGATCGAGATTCGAAGTCTTATAGTCGACAATCGTGAAGAAATCCCCTTGATGGATGAGAAGGTCGATGCTTCCGAAAGTCAAGAACTCGTCGTCATAGTATGCAAATTCCTTCTGTACCATCTCGTCGGTGACGCCATCAAAAAGAGGTAAGGTGAGAATCCGTCGGAAGAGATTCCGTTCACTCTCCTTCTTCAGGAAAGAGACATCCCGTTTGGTAAAGGAGATGAGCTCCATGATTTTGTGAAGCCTGACGCCGCGTTCCATGGCGGCATCGGCATCGTTGTCCTCGTCGAGGATGCGGGAAGTGGAGGCCCGCTCTTTTTTCACACTCGGGAAGTCGATGATGGTATCGTCGACCTGGTTATGGGATAAGGGATCATAGACGGAAAAGCCATTCAATTTGGTATCAATTATGGGCATGACAATGGTATGGTGAAGATCAGGATAAATTCCTTCTCTCCGATAGGAGACTTCGGTGAGAACCGGTGACATCCCTTTCATGGCAAGAAGGCAGGAAAGGAAGTAGAGCTTTCTCCGGTTTTCCAGTTCTTCCTTCGAACTTTTTCCTTTGGGGAAAGGATAGGCGGATTCCTCTTCCGCAAACACGGCGGACGAATAAGCCTTCAAGGCTTCCACCATATCTTCCTTGTTGAGGAAGCACTCCGGCTCGAGGGCGGATTCCCCCTCCGTATTTTCCTCGTCGGATTCACTGTCTTCTCCGTCTTCTTCCTCGTCTTCGCTGAGGGCTAAAACACCTTTCTGCTTTTCGAAGCAGGCGTCAAAGTCAGTGATGGTCGGATCGAGATAGTACATTCTCGCCATTTCGACAAGACTGACCTTCTCCGGATTGATCTTAGCCTTGATTTGGGCGTAGAGGCGTAACAGAATCTCGGTCTCGAAGTTGGTAAGAGCCCGGTCGAGGGTCTCATGGAGATAATCGCTCACCTGATGATAATAGAGATAATCGGCATCGGAGTGGAAATCTTTCCGTTGGAAAGGTACAGTAAAATCTTCCATCTGCTTGACAAGGTTATAATATTTTTTCTGTTCGACTTCCGACATTAAAGGGGAAACACTCTTCCAAGTCTCTTCACTGAAAACCGTCTCATGGTTCACGTAAGATAGCATCCCGTAGATATTCTCTCTGTTTCTTTGTGAGATTTCGCTTCCGCTCGCATTTCCGACAAGAATGATTCTCGATTTGGCACGGGTCAAAGCGACATAGACAAGTCTGACATGCTCATCTCGATCGGGATTCTTGTTCTGGTGGCGGAAAAGATAGTACGGAAGGTTTTCTATCGTAATAGGCAAGGGATGATAGACATCGGATTCCTCATCCAAGGCTTTTCCGAACGTATAATCCGGAAGCAGAATTCCGTACCGGAGGGAAAAATCAAAATCCGGTTTCAATCTCCGGTTCCCCTTAGACAAGTCATTGGAGGAGACAGGAAGATAGACAATCTCACGTTCCAGACCTTTGGAGGCATGGATGGTCATCAGATCAACGGCATTCTCTTCCGAGACTATGGTGTCGGCCGAAAGCTCAATCTGGTATTTGTCGAGATTCTTGAACCGGATGACAAAGTCGGAGAGTCCCTCTCCCATCGTCTCAGAGCTTTTTACCATCTGGCTGAGGCACTCAATTTTATCGAGGTTATCCTGAACGTTCGAGATACGGTATAGCTTTTCGAGAACCCCAAACTCTCTGAGTAGGTCGAGAAAAATCGTCGTGAAGGCCGCGTTACGATGTTCCTGAAGGAAGGAATCAATCTTCTGAATGATGTAGTCCTGAAGAATCGGGGTCAGCGTCGGAACCGAAACGACCTTCCCGTCAATCGTTCGGTTTTCCTTTGCCGTCACAAGGTCATAGATTTTCTGATCCGGATAGGAGAAAAGATAGCTTCTTGCCACAGAAGCAAAAAGATGACGGACATCACAATCACTCTGATGCATCCGATAGTCGAGAAGGGAAATAAGGGACTGAAGCACGTTCAAAGCGTCAATGCCTTTCAGGCTCGTCTTGGCCTTGTTGTTGAGTGGAATCCCGTATTCCTGGAAAAGTTCCTGATAGATGCTGTAACTCGATTTGGTGCGGACGATGATACAGAAATCGGAATAGCGGATATCCCGGTTTCCGACCTGTTCCTTATTCCGTATTCTCATCTGAATGTCACCGATGATGGCAAGACATTCCTTTCTCCGCAGTTCTTCGGCGGACATTCTCCCAGTCAGAGGATAAGTCAGCCGTGTGATGCCGTATCCCTCTTGCCTTTCGAAATCGGCGGGAGACTGTCTTCCGCTCTTCAGCTGCTGGAGCTCACTGGTATATTCGATGTCACCGTGTTCTAAGG
>CAKVBX010000002.1 GCA_934725685.1 uncultured Bacilli bacterium | reverse complement strand
ATCCGATACTGTTTCAAGGAAAGATGCCCTTCCTGAGCGATAGTGACTTTCTCCTGAAGTTTTACAGTAGAAGCATCGTAGTATTCCTCGGACAGTGCCTGCAAGAACATTCCGCTCTTCTGATTGATTCTCATTCCGAAATAGAGGAAGAACAGATTGAGAAAGAGAAAGAGGGACGAAAACAGAATCCGGATTTTCTTCTTCCTCAGAAAGGACAAAGTCAAAGATAGGATATCCTGATAATGCATTCCCTGTCCTTTCTGCGGTTTGGTTCTCTTGTCTTTTGTCTTTTCCGCGGTTCCTTTTTTCTGAATGAGTTTCCCGTCTTTGAGAAGATAAAGAGAGTCGGCGAGCATGTCTGCACTCTTTTCATCATGAGTCACCATGAGAAGAAGGCGTTCTTTGGATAACTCCTTAAGCAGCGCATTGATTTCCTCCGTCGTTTTTCCATCGAGCTGTCCTGTCGGTTCATCGAGGATCAGAATGGGCGTATCCAGAAGAAGGGCTCTCGCTAACGAGACCCGCATCTTTTCTCCTCCGGAAAGGGAGACGACATCCCGCTCTTCTAGTGAAAGGATACCGAGCCGTTCTAAGGTTTCATCGACCTTTTTCCCGTCCACCTTTTTTCCGTTCATTTTCAGAAAAAGCAGAACATTATCTCTGACATTCAGATAGTCGAGAAGAAGCGGACTCTGGAAAACATAGGCGATGGATTCCCTTTCATTCCCGGTGATGGTCCCCTGCTTCAAAGGAAGTGTATGGGAAAGAAGAGAAAGCAGCGTGGTTTTTCCGGACCCACTTTTCCCGAGCAAAATCACAAAGCCCTTCTCCGGAAACGTCGCTGAGATATCGTGAAGTATTTCTTTCTCCCCATAGGAAAAAGAGACATGGTTGATAATGAGAGACAAATGAAAAAGCTCCTTCAATGAATATTGAGGGATTCTCTTCCTTCTGTCCAAAGGAAGAGAAAGAAATTCATGGAAGGAGCAATCGTTCTATTTATTTCGGAGATTCAACGCATTCAGTAAGAGGCAATACGAAGTAAGGGCACCTACACCGCCGGGGACCGGCGTATAGGATATTCTGTCATTCTCTTCCGGAACAAAGCCTAAGTCGCCGTGTTGGAAAGAAAAGCCGGCATCGATGACAGTGACATCTTCCTTCAGCCATTCCTTTCTGACCAGACCGGAACGACCGGTACAGAGAAGAAGAAGGTCGGCGTTTTTCACATAGGCTTTCCGTTTTTCCTCTGAGGTCTTCGAGTGGAGCAAGGTGACATTGCTGTCCATCCGGTTGAGAAGTTCGAAGCAGGGAAGACCTAAGGAGAGGGAACGTCCTAAAATGACGGCGTTCTGATCGGGGAGCGGAATTTCGTAATAAGAGAGAATCCGTCGGATCGACTGTGCCGTGGCAGGAAGGCAGTCGAGGTCTCCGCCGAAGAGCCTGCCCCGGTTGATATCCGTGAGCATATCGGCATCCTGAGAGGGCGGAATCCGATCGATGAAGCGTTTCTCCTCCCTGATTGGAAGTGGACGGAGCAAAAGGACACTATGTTCCTTGATAGAAGAAGAAAAAAACTGAAGATTCTCTTCCAGAGAGAGCGCATGCTGATAGCTTCCCACTTCATAGGATATCGAAAATGAGGCGAGAAGCTTCTCGATGCTTCTCAGATAACTCACACAGTCCGGATTTTCCTCGTCGAGATAGAGATAGAAGGAAATCGGCGTCTTTTTCAGTTTATCCTCAATTTCTTCCTTGAGAAAAGGACGGATTGTTTTTCCAGAGAGTATTTTCATTCTTCCTCCATTTTCTTGGATGCCGGAACCTTGGGAAGGCCCGGCATCGTAAAGACATCGCCGGTGAGCGGAACCAGGAACTTCGCTCCCGTAAAGAGACGGAATTCCTTCACATGAAGTGGAACATGCGGAACGTTGATGAGATGAGGATCATCGCTTAAGGAGTTCGGAACCTTGGAGACACAGACAGAGAAACTGTCGGCACCGAGTGCTTTCATTTCCTGGTACTGCTTCTTAGCAAAGTCGGTATATTCGACCTCGGTGGAACCATAGATTTCTCTTGCGATGGTCTCAATTTTTTTCTTGGCATCCATCGTCGCATCGACAATCGGAGCAAAGTGACGATTGTCTTCTGTCTCAAGAAGTTCGAGTGCTTTTCTTGCCAGCTCGACACTCCCCTGTACGCCCTCGGTATAACCGGAATTGAACGCATAGGGAATCCGCTGCTCTTCTAAAAGTCGCTTCATCGTCTCTGTCTCAGCTTCGGTATCGCTGTCAAAGTGATTGATGCTTACTAAGCAAGGCAGGCGGTACTTTTTCACATTTTCAACATGTTTCAAAAGATTGGCAAATCCGATCTCAATTGCTTTGGTATCCTCTTTTGCCATATCCGCATAAGCAACACCTCCATGCAACTTAAGAGATCTTGCCGAGGTGACCATGACGATGAGGTCAGGTGCCTTCTCCTGAATCGGAGTGACAATATCGAGATACTTCTCCATACCGAGATCCGATCCGAAGCCAGCTTCGGTCACCGTATAATCGAACAGGCGTAAGGCGAGGTCAGTACTCAGAATGGAGTTTGTTCCATGGGCGATATTGGCAAACGGGCCGCCATGAATAAGGGCCGGCGTATGATAACGGGTCTGAACCAAGTTCGGATATAGGGCCATATGAATCAGCTTTTTCACCGCGGTGCGGCAGGATAAAGACTTCACAAAGACAGGGGTTCCGTCTTTCCGATAGGCAACAAGAATATCCTCGACCCGGTCGAGAAAATCTTCCTCGTTCTTGCTGAGGCAGAAAATCGCCATGATTTCACTCGCTGCCGTAATGACAAAGGAAGAGGGATGGGCACTCGCCTTCTTATCCTTTTGAGCCACCGTGATGTGACGCAGGGAACGGTCATTCATATCCATCGCACGGGGGAAGACGATCCGTTCCGGATCGATATCGATAGTTCCCTGATAGAGTTCGTTGTCGACAAGGGCGGCGATGAGATTGTTGACCGTCGTGATGGCGTGAAGGTCTCCCGTGAAATGAAGGTTGATATCCTCCTCCGGTTCAAGGACTGCTTTCCCGCCACCAGTACCGCCGCCTTTGACACCGAAGACGGGACCGAGGGAGGGCTCGCGCAAAGCAAGACCGGCATTCTCTCCGAGATGAGAGAGACCATCCGCCAGACAGATGGCTGTCGTGGTCTTTCCTTCCCCTGCCTTATTCGGTGTCATCGCCGTGCAGAGAATGAGTTTTCCGTTCCGTTTTCTGTCGGCAAAATCAGAAGAATCAAGTTTTGCCTTGTCTCTTCCGAAAGGAATCACTTTCTCTTCCGGAATGGACAATCTTTGTAGAACCTGCTTCAGATTGTAATCATTCATGCTTTGCTTCCTCCTTTGTCAGAACCGAAATCAGATAGTCACGGATTTCTTCTTTGCTTCCTTTCCGGATTTCCGGAAACTGATTCCGCAAAAAAGTACGCTGTTTCTTCGCATATTGATGGGTGTGGACCTTGATGAGTTCTTTGACATCCTCCCCGATTTCCTCGTGTTCCTTTAAGGCAGCAAGGCTCTCCTTGTATCCGATTGCCTGGAAGGACCTTAAATCAGCGGGATACTGAGAGGCAAGGTGCTTCACTTCCTCTGGGAAGCCTTCTTCAAACATCCGGTCGACACGCCTATCGATTTTTCGGTTTCCTTCCTCCTTGTCGACAAGAATCTGAAGAAACTCGACCGGATAAAGAGAGGTTGTTCCCTTGGCTTTGTTTCCGTCCTCCGTTTTTTTCCCTTCATCAAGGCGAACTAAGGCGCGGACAACACGCCGCTTGTTTTTATTGTCGATTGCACCATACACATCCTTGTCTCTAGACCGGAGAAGCTCCTGAAGCTCAGAAAGTTCCATTCCGTCATATTCTTCCTGCCTAGTGTTTTTCTCTTCCTCAAAGTCATAGTCATAAAAGAGGGCACGGACATAGAGAAAGGTTCCACCGACAACAAGAACATCTTTCCCTTCTTTCAGATAAGAATCGAGGACTTTCCGCATCTCTTTCTGGAACAGATAGACAGAAACAGAAGCATCCGGTTCATAGGCATCAGTAAAATAGAACTTCAACCCTGCAATCTCTTCGGGTTTCGGTTTATCGGTGCCAATCTGCATCATCTTATAGCACTGATAGGCGTCGGCAGAGATGACAGGTAACGAAAATCGTCTCGCCACTTCGATGGCGAGGGACGTCTTTCCGCTGGCGGTCTGTCCAAGAATACAGTAAATCAAAATCCGGTCCTCCGGAAAATGCGTTCGATATCATTCTTCGTCAGCCTGATCATCGTCGGACGGCCGTGCGGACAATTGGCCGGATTCTTGCACTTGGCAAGATCCCGGAGCAAGGCTTCCATCTCGCTTAACGGCATGACATGATTGGCTTTGATGGACATTTTGCAGGCGATGTTGGCGATGGTGAGATGAAGCAAAGATAACGGATCGGCCACCTCGTCATTGAGGCAGCTGTGGACACAGTCCTGAATGACATTGTTCATCTCTGCCTCATTGAGGAAGGAAGGAATCTCCATCGCCTTTGCCGTATGGGCACCAAAGGGTTCGATAATGATGCCGACAGTCGCAAGACGGGCAATATGTTCTTCGTCGAGATTGAGTTCTTCTTTCGGCGTGAGATCGATGGTGATCGGAATCAAGGGAACAATCCGGCTCCGGATAGAAGCGAAGAGCGCTTCCGTCTTCTCGAAGTTGATGCGCTCTGCGGCAGCATGCTGATCGATGATATAGAATCCGTCCTCACTATCACAGATGAGATAAGTATCCAAGACCTGTCCGATCGGATGCATGGCGGGGAGCTGATGGGTGTAGTCTCGCTCGGAAAAGACATTGCCGTAGTAATCCTTTCCGGAATAGAACGCTTCGGGAACATCCCCTGTTTTTGTCTCTTCCGCTTTCTTCTCAACCGATAAAGTCGCCATAGCCGGAGTCACGGGAATTATCGGAGTTTCCGGTTTCACAGGTGAAAACGGTGCTTTTGCGACATAGGTATCAGGAAGCGGTAAGGAATCCTGAAAATAGAGCGGTTCTTCCTTTTCCGGTTCTGCTGGGGCGGAGGGAGAGTCTGGCTTTGCACTGACGAGTCCTAAATCAAGCGGGTCATCCTCCACTTCTTTTCCGATGAGCTTTTCGCTTTTGGGATCGGCATCCATGAAATAGACCGGTTTCTTATAGGAAAGGGTCTTCAGGACCTCTTCGCGAATATCTCTTGCCATCTCGTCTTCCATCGAGATTCTCACTTCCTTCTTCGTCGGATGGACATTGACATCGACGAGAGAGGAATCGATAGTGAGGGTCAGAACGGAAAACGGATACCGCTGAGGAGGAAGATAGTCTTTATAGGCGTCTTCTATCGCTTTATTGAACTTATAGTCATAAATGCAACGATGATTTAAAAACGTCAGCATATCCTTTCTTCTGGAATAGTTGATCTCCGGTTTAGAGATGAAACCGGAGAAGGAATAGGCGATGCCTTCCTTTCTGATCGGATAGAGGGACTGAGCAATTGTATTGCCATAGATTTTCTGAATGCACTCAAGAAGATCACCTCTTCCGGAGGTGCGGAAGATTTCCTTGCCGTCGATGACAAGGGAGAAGGAGACAGAAGGGAAACCTAAAGCGAGATGTTCGACGGTCTCGATGATGCTATAGGTCTCCGCCTGTTGGGAACGGAGATACTTGAGTCTTGCCGGGGTATTGTAAAAAAGATCCTTCACTTCGAAAATGGTCCCTTTTCTACTCGGGGCGTCCATGACGCGGAGTTCTTCGTTCGGTGTGGATTCCACCCGGGTTCCGACCCCGTTTTCCGAACACGTCGTCAGGGTCACATGGCTGACGGCAGCGATGGAAGGGATTGCCTCTCCACGGAAACCGAGGGTATGGATGCGGCTGAGATCATATTCCGTTTTGATCTTGCTCGAGGCGTGGCGGAGAAAACAGTTGGCGGCATCTGCCCGGTCCATGCCAAAACCATCATCCTTGACAAGGATGGTACCTTTTCCGGCATCGGTGACACCGACATAGATATTTTTGCTCTCGGCATCGATACTGTTTTCGACGAGTTCCTTGATGACGGAGCTTGGCCGCTCGATGACTTCACCGGCAGCAATCAGGTTGGCAAGTTCCGCCGACATTAAAGCAATGCGTGACATCAGTGAATCCTCTTTTTCAGATGAATCAGATAATTCAGGGCGTCAAGCGGAGAAAGTGTCATCGGATCGAGTGCCTTGAGTTCCTCTAGGACCGGCTCTTTCTTGACCTCTTCCCGTTTGATTTCCCTGACGCGGGAACGGTCGACATTGCTCTGGTTTTCAAGAGTTACTAAAAGTTCGTCGGCACGTTCGATAATTTCATCCGGAAGTCCGGCTAGTTTTGCCACATTGACACCATAGGAGCGGTCCATGCTCCCTTCCTTCATACGATAAAGGAAAGTGACTTTGCCATCATTCTCAGAGACTTCGCAGTGAATGTTCTTCACGGCATGGATTTTCTCCGAGAGCCTGGTAATTTCATGATAATGGGTGGAGAAGAAGGTTTTCGCATGCACTTTCGTGACAATATATTCAATGATGGACTGAGCGATTGCCATACCATCGAAGGTCGCCGTTCCTCTTCCGATTTCATCGAAGAGGAAGAGAGAATGGCTATCGGCTTCTTGTAAAGCCTCTGCGACTTCACTCATTTCCGTCATGAAGGTCGACTGACCTTTGATGAGGTTATCGCTCGCACCGATACGAGTATAAAGGGAATCGAAAATCGGCATAGAGCAGGATTCGGCAGGAACAAAGGATCCCATCTGGGCCATAATGGCAATCAGACCAAATTCCTTCATGTAAGTGGATTTACCGCCCATGTTCGGACCGGTGATGATGAGAACATCAGTGTCCTTGTCCATACGGTAGTCGTTGGCGACAAAGAGGGTGCCCGGAGCAGCCTTTTCGATGATCGGATGTCTCGCCCTAAGAATTTCGATGCGGTTCTCTCCGTTGAAGTGAGGACGGATATAATTATTCTCGCTGGCGACATAGGCTAAGTCGAGGAAATAATCGAGTTCAGAAAGGGCATCGCTAGTCTTCTGAATGTTCTGCGTATACTGAGAGACGGCTTTCCTTAAGTCACGGAAGAGGCGGTACTCGAGCGAGGTTCTCAGATCCTTGGAGCGGAGAATGCGGTCTTCCTGTTCCTTGAGTTCCTCGGTGATGTAGCGTTCTCCCGTCTTCAGGGTCTGCTTCCGGATATAGCCGAACTCCGGTTTGACGAGGGCCGTCTGGGCGGTAGAGACTTCAATATAATATCCGAAGACGGAGTTGTTTCCGACTCTGAGGTTGTGAATGCCAGTCCTTTCCTTCTCTTTCACTTCGAAATTGCTGAGCCATTCTTTTGCATCGGTGGAAAGAGAAATCAGTTCATCGAGTTCGCTGTTGTAACCTCGTTTGAAGATATATCCTTCCGTGATGGTGGTCGGGCAGTCTTCACTGATTGCTTTCTCAAGCAGATTGACAAGTGCGGTATAATCGCCGATGCGATTGCTGATTTCCTGAATAAGCGGAGAATCGATTTTCTTAAGGTCTTCATGGATTTTCGGAAGGGAGGCCAAGGACTTCTTCAGCTGAAGAAGATCGTGTCCGTTGCAGTTTTCATAACCCATTCTGGCAATGAGACGTTCCATATCGAATATGCCGTTGAGATCCTCGCGGAGATTCTCGCGGATGAGATAATTGTTCACAAAGAGTTCGGTGATATTCTCACGGCGTTCAATCTCCTCAAAGGAAGCACTCGGAGAAGTAATCTGAGACCTCAGATAGCGGGATCCCATCGGGGTCTTGGTCTGATTGAGAAGCCAGTACAGAGTACCGAAGGTCTTTCCATCGAGTGATTTCACCAGTTCCATGTTGCTCTGAGCCGCATAGTCGATTCGCATGGATTTCTTGTCCATGAGATTGGTGGCCGGTTTGAAATAGCTGAGCGGTCTCCGCTCCATCGTTTTCAGGTAGTTATAAAGTCTTGCCGTCGTCTCAATCTGTCTGCTATCCGAAAGATTGACAAAAAGTGGTTCGAGTTCGAGGTTTCTCGCCGTATCATTACAGTACGAGATGCAGATATTGGAATTGGATTTCACATAGGTGACAAAAGAAGCCTCAATATCAGTGGGAAGAATGAGTTCCCGGACATCTAGGGAAAGAAGTTTCTCCAAGACTTTCTCCTTGGAGCTTTCGAGGGAGAGCACTTTCAGTTCTCCGGTGGAAAGGTCGGCAAAGGAAAGGAAGGCCTGAAGCGGATAGAAGGAGACGGAGGCAATGAAGTTGTTGTCATTTCCGCCGTAATCCATGTTGGCGCCGGGGGAAATGATCTGGACGACATCACGTTTGACGAGTTTCTTGGTAAGTTTGGGATCTTCGACCTGCTCACAGATGCCGACTTTATAGCCACGGTCAACAAGTTTCTGTGCATAAGAAAGATAGGCGTGATGCGGAATGCCGCACATCGGAATGAACTGACCGTTTCCGCACGCTTTCTTCGTCAAAAAAAGCTGAAGTTCCTTACTCGCAATCTCGGCATCTTCGTTGAACATTTCGTAGAAGTCGCCGATGCGATAGAAAAGGATGATATCGCCGTATTGTTTTTTGAAAGAGAGGTATTGCTCCACCATCGGAGTGAAACCGCTCGACTTTTCATCTGTTGTTGTTTTTGCCATAGTGAATACCTGAAAAATGAGTTCTTTTCTCCGTTTATTATACTAAAAAAGGGTGTTCTAAGCACCCTTTAAAGAACGATATTGTCAAGATAGGAAAGAAGGGACAGGACATCTTTCTTTGCGGAAAGATAATTGACGTAAAGGGGGTCGTTATCATGTTCGATCTGCAGTTCTTTGCAGGCTTTCATGCAGGCGTCCTTCTTAGCATCCTTCATATACTTCAGCCCTTTCTGAAGGATCCGTCTCTGTTCTTCCAGTCGGTTGAGATGTATGTCTTCCCTGACTGCCTTCTTCAGACGGACAAAGGCTTTGACGCTCTTGAGTTCAGAGAAATCCTTGACAAAGGCGTCGATTTCCTGACGGAGTTCTTCCTCAGTCATCGACGACCTCACCGATCAGGGAATAGGTGTGGGATTCTAAGATCTTCACCTTTCTGATCTGGCCGATCAGAGAAACATCGCCTTTGACATGGACAAGTTTGTTATGGGGATCATAGCCTGAAATCATCGAATTGTTCCGGTCGGAAACCTTCTCGAAAAGAACTTCGACCGTCTTCCCGACAAAGGTGGCGGCACGCTCGGAAGAGCACTCATCGATTAAGGCTTTCAGGCGGTCGAAACGTTCATGTTTCGTCTCATCCGTCACTTCATCCTTCATGCTGAAGGCAGGGGTTCCGGGGCGTGGAGAAAAGATGAACGTGAAAGCGGAATCGAAACGGACTTCCTTCACCAAGGACAGCGTATCCTCAAAGTCGTCGTCACTCTCGTTGGGGAAACCGACAATGATGTCCGTGGAGAGGAAAACGTCCGGAAGACGTTTTCTCAGTTCGTGAACGATTTCAAGATACTGTTCCCTGGTATATCTGCGGTTCATCCGCTTCAGAACGCGGTCTGAACCGCTCTGAATCGGAAGATGGAGGAAGGGCATGATGTTCGGATACTTTGCCATAACATCGAAGACCTGGACTTTGAAATCGGATGGATACGGCGTGACGAAACGGACTCTTTCGATACCGGTCTGTGCCACCTTTTCTAAAAGGTCGGCAAAGGCGTATTCATCACCGAAATCTTTTCCGTAGGCATCGACATTCTGACCGAGCAGGGTGACCTGCTTATATCCCTGTTCCTTCAGACAGCGGACTTCCGCAAGGATGTCTTCCTCTTTGCGGGAACGTTCTCTGCCGCGGGTATAAGGGACGATGCAGTAAGTGCAGAACTTATCGCATCCATACATGATGTTGACAAATGCAGTGACTTTGCTTTCACGACTCTCATTGGTGAGATAACCTTCCTCGATGAGATCGGAATTGGAGCGAACATCAACGATTCCTTCGTGATGGGTAACGACATCCTCCAGCAGGGAATAGAACGATGTGATATTGTTGGTACCGAAAATAAGTGAAACAAAACTGAAATGTTTCAGGACATAGTTGACGGCAGCTTCTTCCTGCATGACACAGCCACAGATGGCAATGATGGTATCCTTGTTTTTCAGATACGTTTCCTTGGCGCGTCCAAGTTCACCGTAAAGATGATTTTCGGCATTCTCGCGGATTGCGCAAGTGTTGAACAGAATGAAATCGGCACCATCGAATTCGCTCTGCTCCTTCATTCCCAGAGAGAGAAGATAGCCACGGAGGATTTCGGAATCGCGGACATTAGCCTGGCAGCCGTAGGTCTTGATACAAAAAGTCTTTCCCTGTCCCCAAGAGACAAGGAAAGACGAAGGATTCAGAACTGAATTTTTGTAAGTGACCGGTGTAGAACGATTCCGTCCTGCTGCTTTCTTTAAATCGGGAAGCGATACAAGACGTGTCTTCATAGGTCAATTAAGCAGCGGCTTCTTCTTCGTGCTTAGGAATATCGGAAGAGACGGCGTTTTCGGGATCGAAATCGACTCTTCTGATGTGGAGAAGGATTGTGGTGACTTCTCTGGTGCTTTCAGAGGCCGGCTCAGAGAAATTCTGCATCATGAATTCCGGCTGAAGAACGATATCAGCCTTGTTCTCGTCATCCTTAAGGAATCTTCTGGCGACGATGCAGGCCTTGAGAGCCTGATTAAGGGCAGAAGCGCCAACCAAAGAAATCTGAACGGCACCTTCCTGACGAATGTTGCCTGCGATTGCTCCGGCCAACTTCTGGATTTGAGTGTTTCCACTAGCTTTTAATGTTGTCATTTTAGAAAAACCTCTTTCTTGAATTATTATATAACTTTTCATGTTTAATACAACTGCCAAAATTTCATAAAATAACAAATAGAATTCATTTTCCCCGTTTTTTCCTAAAAAAAGAGAACAGTCTCAGAGACTGTTCTCCATGGTTTCATTAATCAGGGTGAAAGAAACGACCTTTCCCGTGGTTTCGTCGACATCGAACCGGACACCATTGGCAAGGATTTTCCCTTTTCGGGGAACCGCCATGGTAGTCGGCATTCCCGTCATGGTCCGATAGATGGAAGCACTCTTCTCATCGCCGAGGGAGGAATCATAAGCCCCATTCATTCCGGCATCGGAGAGGAAGAAGGTTCCCTTCGAAAGGCATTTGGCATCATTGGTCTGCACATGGGTATGCGTACCGATGAGGGCAGTGATTCTACCGTCTCCGTATTCGGCAAGGCATCTCTTTTCGCCGGTCGCTTCCGCATGGAAGTCGACAATGTGGATTTTCACATTCTCCTCATTCGAAGCAATGATTTCATCCAAGGCATAGAAAGGATTTCCTTGGGTCATCGTGAGAAAGACGCGACCGAGAAGATTGGAAACACGGATTTTCACTCCGCCTTTTGTCTCAAAAACCTGAGTTCCGATTCCGGGGCAGTTCTTATCGAGATTGTAAGGTCGGATTGCCTGAGTCATCTGTTTGGACTTATTGAAGCAGTCCGGCGTGTTGAAGAAATGGTTACCGCTAGTGATGCAGTCGATTCCGTCAGAGAGCAGTTCGCGATAATGATCGAAGGAAAGTCCATGACCATGTGTCGTGTTCTCTCCGTTTGCGATGACAAAGTCGATATGATCGCTCTCTTTATGGAGGGAGAGATAACGTTTCACTCCTTCCCTTCCGAGCGGTCCGACGATATCACCCAAGAATAGGATCCGTACCATGACTCACTCCATCACTTTGCGATTTCGACAGCGCGGGTCTCACGGATGACGGAAACTTTAATCTGACCGGGGAACTGCATCTCGGCTTCGATTTTGTCACGGATCTGCTGAGCGAGAACCTTGGCATCCTCATCGGAGACCTTCTCCGGAACGACCATGACACGGACATCGCGTCCGGACTGGAGGGCATAGGAAGACTGAACACCGTTGAACGATTTGCAGATGGTCTCAAGCTGTTCAAGGCGCTTAATGTAGGTCTCGAGGGTTTCGCTTCTGGCACCCGGCCGGGCTGCAGAGAGCGTATCAGCGGCCGTAACAAGCTCAGAGATGAGATTGGTCTTGGGAACATCGCCATGGTGGGATTCGATGGCATTGATGACGACGGCGGGTTCGTTGAACTTCTTGGCTAACATGCTGCCGAGCTGTACGTGGCTTCCTTCCTGTTCAGCATCGATGGACTTACCGATGTCGTGGAGAAGACCTGCGCGCTTGGCTAGGACAGGATCAAGGCCGAGTTCGCTCGCCATGACAGAGGCGAGATAAGCGACCTGAATAGAATGATCGAGGACATTCTGACCATAGGAAGTACGATAGCGAAGTCTTCCGAGATAAGGAAGAAGTCCGGCATTGATACGGGGAAGGCCGAGTTTGAAGACGGTCTGTTCACCGATTCTCTTCAGCTTGTCATCGAATTCCTGGGAAATCTTATTGTAGAGGTCTTCGATTCTGCCAGGCTGGATACGGCCGTCATGGATGAGGGCGTCGAGCGTGAGTTTGGCTTTTTCACGGCGGATTGGATCGAAGCAGGAGACGGTGAGGTTTTCCGGCGTATCGTCGATGATGAGGGAGACACCGAAGAGCTGTTCCATGGACTTGATGTTTCTGCCTTCACGGCCGATAATTCTTCCCTTCATCTCATCCGTCGGAAGTGCGACGGTAGAAGTACTTCTCTCACAGGTGACATCCTGCGCATACTTTTCCATAGCGTTGGCAAGAAGGACCTTGGCTCTGTCTTCGCATTCACTTTCGGCCTGTTCTTCCATTTGTTCCTTATAAAGAGCAATTTTCTTCATTTCCTTCTCTTCGACGCGGGCCATGAGTTCCGTTCTGGCTTCGTCGATGGTCATGTTGGCGACCTTCTGAAGTTCCACAATGATAGAATCGATTTTTTCCTGAAGAAGTTTCCCCTTCTCGTCAAGTTCGCTGAGTCTCTGTTCGCAGTCCGCTTTCTTCTGTTCGTATTCTTTTCTGGTCTGCTCAATTTGTCCTTCGCGGGCGATGATGGCATCCTCTCTCTTGTCGAGGGTCGCTTCTCTCGAATCGAGCTTGTTTTCCGTCGCCTTCAGTTCGGCGAGCTTGTTGGCCTTTTCCTGTTCCGCTTTCTTCAGAACTTCATCGGAATCAGCTTTAGCTTCGACTTTGGCATTGGCGATAATCTTCTCAGCTTTGACTTCAGCTTCTTTGAGGATATCCTCAGCCTTGTTTTCGGCTTTTTCCTTCTTCATCTTGGGAATGAAGATGAAGCAAAGGGCGGTGATAGCGGCACTTACTAAAGCAACTGCTATCGCAATGATAGTAACTACTAATGGTTCCATATCAAAAATACCTTTCTGGACACAGTCCGCACAAAAAAGGTTCACTGCATCCCAAGAACCTTCTCTCGTAAAAAGATTAAAAAATCAAGAACAACTATTCAGCAAAAATTAAAGGACGTAAATCTTTTATATAAACATAAAGTTCAGGTGACTTTATGTATCTTTATTATAGTAAAAACGGCAAAATTCAGCAAACCTTTTCTAATCTATTTTCCCCACCTCTGTGACCAGGCGTGAGACGAAAAAAGTGGAAAGTAATCAGCTTTCCACTTTTTAATACAGATTGTTTGCTTTTTTTCTAGAACTCAGATCAAAGAAGTCTTATTCCTCGTCACCGATTTCGCCGCCGGAAAGCTTCGCACGGACCTGCGCCTCAATCTTTTCACGGACTTCAGGATGGGAAGAGAGAAAATCGTAGACGGCGGTAATTCCCTGTCCTAAGCGTTCTCCCTGATAGGAGAACCAGCTTCCGGACTTCTCGATGAAAGCATAGTCCACGGCAAGCTGAGCGAGTTCGTTGTCATGGCTGATTCCCTTTCCGAAGATGAGATTGATCTTGCAGGAGCGATAAGGGGCGGCCACCTTGTTCTTGACCACTTTCACATTGACGATGTTGCCTAAGGCCTTGTCGCCCTGTTTGATGGTTTCGGCTCTTCTGATTTCGATACGGATGGTCGAATAGAACTTCAGGGCTCTTCCGCCAGTGGTCGTTTCCGGATTACCATACATGACACCGACTTTTTCACGGAGTTGGTTGATGAAGATGACGGTGCAGGAACTTTTGGAAAGGACACCGGCGAGTTTCCGGAGGGACTTCGACATCAGTCGTGCCTGAAGTCCGACGGAGGAATCCTCGAAGGTACCTTCGAGTTCCGCCTTAGGGACAAGAGCGGCGACGGAATCGACAACGATAAGATCGATGGCATTGCTCTTGGCAAGCATATCGACAATTTCCATCGCCTGTTCCCCGTAATCCGGCTGGGAGAGAATCAGTTCATCGATGTTGACCCCCAGGGTCTTGGAATATTCCGGGTCGATGGCGTGTTCGGCATCGATATAGGCCGCTCTGCCGCCGAGCTTCTGAACCTGTGCGATGGCTTCGAGAGCCAAAGTGGTTTTACCGGAGGATTCCGGACCATAAATTTCGATGATTCTGCCCTTTGGGTAACCGCCGACTCCCAGTGCGGAGTCAAGAAGCAGGGAACCGGTCGGGATGACACCGACATCGACATGGGTCTGTTCGCCCATTTTCATGATGATGCCTTTATCGTTGAAATAGCTGCGAATATCCTTCAGGGTCGCATCGACGACCTTATCCTTTTCCGCATTCGTGTCTACTGCATCTGCTGTGACTTTCTTTTCGGTCTTTGCCATAGAAGGAACCTCTCTTTCAAAATGATATATATACGAAAAAGGGAAATCCACAAGGGATTTCACGCTTCTTCTTTGGTGAGTTTATCGAATAACGTATTGAAGGCGAAGTCGACGCACTGTCTACGAACGTCCTCGCGGTCTCCGGTGAGATTGAGTTCATAGGAATAAAGGGTCTCTTTCACCTTAACGGAAACAAAAACCAAGCCGACGGGTTTGCCTTCTTCGGCAGAAGGTCCGGCGTTTCCGGTGAAGGAAACGGAACAGTCGCTCTGGAAAAAGACAGAGGCACGGAGAGCCATCTCATCGGCGCATTGTCTGGAGATGGCGCCATAACGCTGAATGGTACCTTCCTTGACACCGAAGAGTTCTTTCACTTTGTTGGAATAAGTGACGGCTCCACCCACGAAGACCTCACTGGCACCGGGGACAGAAGTGAAGGAATTGGCAAACATGCCACCAGTCAAGGATTCCATGCAGGACAGGGTCAGATGTTTCGACTTCAGAATTTCAAGTAAATCTTTTCTTTCCATACTATTACACGCTTTCTTTCAACACATCCTTATTCTTATAGAGATAAATGCCCAAAGACAGAAGAGAGACAAACAGGGCAATCCCTGTGAAGACATTCATCAGGATGTAAGTATACTGATAACGGTCGGTAAACCAAGTTTCGAGAACAAGTTCATTCGGAATGAGAGAGAAGGGGAAGCCATTGAGGAAGAGAACCGGAATCAAACCCATCTGGATTCCGGTCTTGACCTTACCCCAGATGTTGGCGGCAAGAATCTTTCCGTTTCCGGCAGCGACCATACGAAGGCCATCCATTGCGAGGTCCCTCACGATGAAGAGGACGACGAGGAACGGATAGACTTGATGGTTTCCGCTCCAGTCAAGGCGGACACAAAGGAGCAGCAGCGCAGCATCGACGAGATATTTATCGGCTAAGGGATCGAGGAACTTACCGAGATTCGTTACTAGGTTTCTGCTTCTTGCGATATGACCGTCGACCGCATCGGTGACAGAACCAAGGATGAAGAGAATGCAGCAAACCAGATCAATCCAGTTGAATCCCATATGCATTGGCCCGAGCACGATTTCCTTGGCAAAGGTAGTCGAAGCGTTCGGTATAAAAGACAAAGAGAAAATCACAACAATGATGGACGCAACTACTAAACGAACCGTCGTAATCTTATTTGGCGTGTTCACCGTTTTTCTCCTTTCGTTGAATCAAATAAAGTGAGTGCCGATCCTATAAGCCATGTTTTGTCGAGGATGACAATTTATCTAGATCAATGATCTGTCTTCGGCAGTTCGTTTCCCGCCTCTGACTTCCCTTACCGAAATTTAGGTTTCTCGCTTGTGGGGCTTTCCGACGTTGCATTCCTTCGGTTTCCCGAAGGTTCGTCACTGTGGAGCTTTTATAGAGAAGACATCATGCTCACGTTTAGATTCTTCTCAGCCGTCTGGGACTCCTCCCAGCCCAGGTTTATTGATTGACCTGGCGCAGACACTGCTCCCATCACAGAGAGCGCGAGCATGGACTTTCCTCAAATGGCACAAGACCACCTGCAGTCATCCAGATCGGAGTTTGCTTTATTCAATTGTATTGGGATTTATTCCTGCCTTGGCAAGTGCTTTCTCCAGATTCGAGATTCTCTTGAGCAATTCAAGATTGCTCAGAGAGGCATCCTGATTCTCTTCGATATTGCCAAGCTTCGCTTTCAATGTGACATTTTCAGCTTCCGCATCGGCAAGTTCTGAGTTGAGCATCTTCACTTTGTTGTTCAATTCCGCAAAACGTGTATCCACTTCGGAAACATACGCTTCCATGGATTCATAGTCCTTGATGACAATGTCTAAAAAGGAATCGACCTGAAGGGCATCATATCCCGGTTTCGTTCCCTCAAAGACTTTGTGATAGATTTTGTTGGAATCAAGCATCAATTTTAGTGGCATAAATAAGACATGAATAACTCCGGGAATTATTATAATTCATTCTTATCTTTATTGAAATCAATTTTGAAACATGATTCTATCCCTATGTTCATAAAAAATCGCTCTTAGTAAAGAATTAGTTTTTTGACAAAAAATGGTTTTTGTCAAAAGAAGTTACATTTTCTATACTCTGTTTCAGTAGAAATATGATTGATTTGTGCGTATTTATCATTTTTCTCATATAAAACGAGCAAATATGTCACATCTCAAAAAACAAGTTTTTTCAAAAACTATTCCTTTATGAACGACTTTTTTGTATTTTTTATCGATTTTATTAAATTTTAAAGTAATAAATCACAATTTTTTGAAAGCCCTTGCAAACAGCAAAAAAATCAGCAAAATATATTGCGGTAATAGGAGGTATATTAGATGAAATACAGATTTACATTACCAAGAGACATTTATTTCGGTGAAGAGAGTCTTGCCGAACTCAAGAACCTCAAGGGTCACAAGGCCATGGTCGTCACTGGCGGTCATGCCATGCAGAAGTTCGGCTGGCTCGAAAAGACTGTCGCTTACCTGAAGGAAGCTGGCTTCGAAGTCAGAACTTTCGAAGGCGTCGAGAACGACCCGACTGTCCAGACCGTTCTCAAGGGTGGCGCTGCTATGAGAGAATTCCAGCCTGACTGGATTGTTGCTATCGGCGGCGGTTCCCCAATCGATGCCGCTAAGGCTATGTGGGTCTTCTATGAATATCCGGACTATAAGTTCGAAGATCTTGCCGAAGAAAAGATTCCGGTCCTCAGAAACAAGGCCAGATTCGCTGCCATCGGTTCCACTTCCGGTACCGGCACCGAAGTCACTGCCTTCTCCGTCATTACGGATCCTGAGAAGGGCATCAAGTATCCTCTTGCCAATTTTGAACTCACTCCTGATATCGCCATCGTCGATCCTGCCCTTCCGCAGTCCATGCCGCAGAAGCAGGTCGCTTTCACCGGTATGGACGCTTTGACCCATGCCATTGAAGCTTATGTTTCCATTTTTGCCAACGATGTCTGCGATCCTCTTTCCCTCAAGGCTGCCAAGATGGTCAACGATAACATCGTTGCTTCCTACAATGGTGATGTCACTGCCAGAGGCAACATGCACTATGCTCAGTGCATCGCCGGTATGGCTTTCTCCAATGCCCTTTTAGGTATCACCCACTCTTTGGCTCATAAGACCGGTGCTGCTTTCTCCACTGGCCATGTCCCGCACGGCTGCGCCAATGCCATGTATCTGCCTCATGTCATCGAATGCAATGCTCACGATGCCAGAGCCCATGCCAGATATGCCGAAATCGCCGACTATCTCGGTCTTGGCGGCAAGGATGAGAACGAGAAGGTTCAGAACCTCATCAACAGAGTCCGTGAACTCGACAGAGCTCTCAACATCCCGCACGGCTTAAAGGAATTCGGTGTCATCGAAGACGAATTCTTAGCCAAGAAGGCTGAAATCGCACACAATGCTGTCCTCGATGCCTGCACTCCTGAGAATCCTAGAAAGATGGATGACGCTCTTATGGAGAAGGTCCTCGAAGCCTGCTACTACGACACCGTCGTCACCGACTAATCCATACGTCCTATCAAGCAGGCCCGGTTCGCCGGGCCTGTCTTTTCCTTTTAACAATTTATAAAAAAGAACAATTCATGGTAGAAATATAAGACATGTGTTATTAAAATAGATGTGTTACACGGAGGTAATGTATGTTTAAGATCGTGAAAAAGGACATCCTTAACCCGACTATCATCCGTCTCGTTATCGAAGCTCCTTATGTCGCCAAAAAAGCTCAGCCTGGTCAATTCATCATTCTGAGAACCCACGAAGACAGCGAACGTATTCCTTTCACTATCGCTGGTGAAGATCCGGAGAATGGTACTGTCACCATCATCTTCCAGATTGTCGGTGCCGGAACGGTCGAACTCGCCCGTCTCAACGAAGGCGAATACCTCGCCGATTTCGTTGGTCCTTTAGGAAGACCGAGTGAACTCGAAGGTCTCAAGAGAGTCGCCATCGTCGGTGGCGGTGCTGGTTGCGCCATTGCCTATCCTTTAGCTTATGCCCTGGAAAAGCGTGGTGCCGAAGTCACTTCTGTCGCCGGTTTCCGCAACAAGGATCTCGTCATCCTTGAGAAGGAATTCGAAGATGCATCCAAGATTTTCGTCAAGATGTCCGATGACGGAAGCTGGGGAACCAAAGGTTTCGTCACCCAGGGTCTCGAAGAAGAAATCATCCGCCGTCAGGCCACTGGCGAACAGTTCGATGAAGTCATCGCCATCGGGCCTATCGTCATGATGAAGAATATCTGCATCCTCACCAAGAAATACGGAATCAAAACCGTCGTCTCCATGAACCCTATCATGATTGATGGTACTGGTATGTGCGGCTGCTGCCGAGTCATGGTCGGCGGACAGATGAAGTTTGCCTGCGTCGATGGTCCTGACTTCGATGGTTGGGAAGTCGATTTTGATTCCGCTGCCGAAAGAAACACCATGTATCGTAGCTGGGAACACAAGAAATATGAAGAAGAATGCAATCTTCTCAAGGAGGGTAAATAATCATGCCGTTCAACATGAATCCTAAGAAGAATGCCATGCCGACTCAGGCCCCTGAAGTCCGCAGACATAATTTCGATGAAGTCGCCATCGGTTATTCCGAAGAGCTTGCCATCGATGAAGCAAAGCGCTGCATGCAGTGCAAGAACCCGGGCTGCGTTCCTGGATGCCCTGTCCATATCAACATCCCTGCCTTCATCGGCAAAGTCGCCGAAGGTGATTTCGAAGGCGCCTATCAGATCATTTCTCAGTCCTCTTCCCTTCCGGCCGTCTGCGGCCGTGTCTGCCCTCAGGAAACTCAGTGTGAGCAGAATTGTCTGAGAGCCAAGATGCCTGTCCGTGAAAAGAATGCCGAAGGCAAAATGGTTGTCACCGGCATGGGTGAATCCGTCGGTATCGGCCGTCTCGAGCGTTTCGTCGCCGACTGGCACAGAAACCATGTCGTCCCCACTACCTGTGAAATCAAGCACAATGGTCACAAGATTGCCGTCATCGGTTCCGGTCCTTCCGGCCTTGCCTGCGCTTACGACCTTGCCAAAGCCGGTTATGAAGTCACCATGTTTGAAGCCCTCCATGTCGCCGGTGGCGTCTTGATGTATGGTATTCCGGAGTTTAGACTTCCGAAGGCCATAGTCCAGAACGAAATCGAAGGCCTCAAGAGAATGGGCGTCAAGATTCTTACTGATATGGTCATCGGCAGAGTCATGTCCATCGATGAACTCATGGAACAGTATGGCTTTGAAGCCTGCTTCGTCGGCACGGGTGCCGGTCTTCCGAGATTCCTTGGAATCCCTGGCGAAAATGCCAAGGGCGTCTATTCCGCCAATGAATTCCTCACCAGAGTCAACCTGATGAAGGCTTATCTCGATACTTCCAAGACTCCGATTCAGCATGCCCACAATGTTGTCGTCGTCGGTGGCGGAAACGTCGCCATGGATGCTCTTAGAACTCCTCTCAGACTCGGTGCCGAACACGTCACCTGCGTCTACAGAAGAAGTAAGGAAGAGCTCCCTGCCCGTAAGGAAGAAGTCGAACACGCCGAGGAAGAAGGCGTCATTTTCGACCTTCTTAGAAATCCGATTGAAATTTTGGAAGATCGTACCGGTTCTCCGTCTCCGAGAGCTGCCGATTTCAATCCTAACTATGGAAGTGTCATCGGCATCAAGGTTCAGAAGCAGAAACTTGGTGAACCCGACGCCTCTGGCAGAAGAAGACCTGTCCCTGTCACTCTCGAAGAGGATCCGGAAGCCATCTACACCATTCCGTGCGACTGTGTCATCATCGCTATCGGAACGACGCCGAACCCGCTCATCAAGCACACGACTCCCGGCATTGAGACCAACAAGCATGGTTGCCTCATCGTCAACGAAGAGAACAACGAGACCACAAAAGATGGTGTCTTCGCGGGCGGCGATGCCGTCACCGGTGCTGCCACCGTCATCCTTGCCATGGGTGCTGGCCGCAAAGCCGCTAAGGCCATCGACGAATACATCCAGAAGAAGTAAACTTTTTTCAGACACAATGGACACTGCTCTTCGGAGCAGTGTCTTTTTTCATGATAAAAACACCTGGATTACCAGGTGTTTTTATCTGTCAGAATAAGCAGAAAAGAATCATTTCGCTTTCTCTGACTCTTTCAGAGTACGTTCGAACATCTTTTTTCTCAGCTGGTTTCCGTCTTCGATGAATCCAGCTTTCCTCAGTGCACGGAAGAGCGGAAAGAGAAGGACAATCTCGACACCGCCGGTCACCATAGTGATGAGGGCCTGAATTAGGACATCATAGAGGATTGCCTGATACGGATAACCGATAATCAGAGAATCAAGAATTAATGCACCGGTATTAGAAAACGTGGTCAGGAGTGATGAGATGAGAACCAAGAAAACGGAAAGCATCTTCTTTTCGTCGAGAACTTCTCCGTTTCTTGCAAAGAGTGCACGGAGCGGAGAGATGAGGAGCGGTCTGATAAAAGGAGGGAACATCCAGATGAGGGTGGTCGGGCTGAGTCCGTAGATGAGCTGGTCAACGAACACCCCGAGGAGGACCAACAGAAAACAATCCCCTGTCGGAAGGCAGAAGGCGGCAAAATAGACGACCGTCGCCGCAAGGGTGAACTTGATTCTTCCGATATTGATGTCGAGAAGACAGAGAATCACATAAAGTGCGGCGAAGACACTGATGAGAGCAAGCCTGTGAATTGTGGAATGTTTTCGCATGGGTCCTATTCTATCGGTTTCTTATCCTCTTTACAAGAAGGAGCGATGATCCAGAGAGGACTGACAGAGAAAACGCGCTCTTTCAGATTGAGTTTTTCCGGAAAGGTAAGCGAATAGGCGTTCAGATACATCCGCTTGGCTTCATCCTTGCTGTAACGCCGATCCCCGATCAGAGTGAGCCCAAGATAGTGTAAGGCCATGCGAATCTGATTTTTCCTTCCTGTCTCAATCCGGATGTCCAAAGCCGTACCAATCTGGATCGGATTGGCATAGGATATCTCCGTGACGGCTTCTTTTCCGTTTTTCCGATCTTCGCAGACCTGATAGGTATTTTTTTCTTCCCTAAGGTACTGGGTCACGGTTTGATGGAAATCGGAAGGAAGACTCTCCTTTACGACCGCTTCATAGCGCCGTTCCACCTCTCTGTTTTCAAATGTCTCTCTCAGAAGATGGCACGTTTCTTTCTCCTTGGCAAAAACCATCACACCGCTAGTCTCAAAATCCAAGCGGTGTACAAGAAAGACCTTCTCCTGTTTTCTTCTTGCGTAGCACTGAAGATAGAAATAGAGATTATGATGCTTTGTCTTCACATCCTCGGTCATCACGGAAAACACATCCCGTTCTTTATAGACCACAAGAAGACTATCGTCTTCATAAAGAATCCTATAGGGTGCCTTTTTCATGATCATTCTTCTTTCCGGAGATGGTGAGTTCTTCTCTGGTGGGAAAAGTCAATAAGAAGGTCGTCCCTTTGTTGACTTCCGATTCCAGCCTCAGGGTGATTCCGTTATTGTTGCAGATATGTTTGACGATGCTGAGTCCGAGACCGGTGCCGCCGAGTTTTCTGCTTCTCGCCTTATCGACACGGTAGAAACGTTCAAAGATGCGTTCCTGATCTTCCTTGGGGATACCAATGCCGGTATCGGTGATGCGTAACGTCCTCTTTCCCGGAACAAGAGTGATTCCGACTCTTCCGCCTTCCAGATTGTAACGGATTGCATTCTCCAATAGGTTCTTCACCAAGGAAAGAAGATCTTCTCTCGGTCCATAGACCGGGAAGGTGCTTCCGGAGACATTGACATCGATTTTCTTGTTCATTGCTTCCACTTCGAAGAAGCGGATTTCTTCCTCCACAATCTCACGGAGACTGTTCTCTTCAGGATCTTCCTCCCGGTCCTCGCTCTCGAGTCTGGAGAGTTCGAGCATTCCGATGATGATTTCGTTCATTCGTTTTCCTTCCGACTGAATCTTGCTGAGAGCATCCTCCACTTCGGATTGCTCCGTGAGGAAGCCTTCCTTGATCATCTGAGTGTAGCCGAGAATCGAAGTGAGCGGGGATTTGAGTTCATGGGAGGCGTTGGCGAAGAAGTCCTTCTTTGCCGTCTCGAGTCTCTGCGCTTCCGAGACATCGACGAAAAGAAGGGAACATCCTTTCTCTCCTTCTCTCACCCAGACGTTACCGATCGGATGCGTGGAGACAAGATACCGGCGGTCGTTGATGATAAGAACGACATTCTCTTCCCGGTTTTCCAAAGCGTGGTGATAGAGCGTATAAAGTTCCGGAATGATCGTAAGCTTAGACAGAGTCTTAACGCTTCCGACATGGAAAATCTTTTCCGCAGTCAGGTTGAGAAGCAGAATGTTCTCTTTGCTGTCGAGAATGACAAGACCTTGGCTCATGGTAGAGATGATATAGTTCAGCTTTTCCTTTTCTTCAGTCAGATCATCGACCTTTTCCTGAATCAGTTTTTCGGCGACGTTAATACTCTCCGTGATGCTTTCGATTTCATTCTTTGTTTCATTAGGATCGAGGGAAACAAGACGTGACAGTTTCTGACTGCCTTCTTTTAAGGGCCTGAGTTCCTTATCGATGAAGAAATAGTCGAAGAAGAAAACCATGATGAGAATAATAATCATGGAAAGAGAGGAGCCGAGGATGATTTGGTAAATCAAAGAATTCATCGATTTGAGCGGCATGGCGATACGGATATAAATGGCATCGCTAGAAAGATAGGTCGCAAGATAGACCATATCGATGTTCAGGGTATCGGAATGACGGTAATACAAGGTGCCGAGATGCTGAATCTCCGGCCGTTCAAGATGATTCTCTTGGCTGACTTCATCATTATCATATAAAACTTCACCATCCTTATCGAGGAAAGTGAGACGGATATCAGAGTTGGATGCTTTCATCGTGTCAGCGGAGCTGACTATAGCAAACATGCGGGTATTCGAAAGGCGTTTTTGATTGAAAACCTCTCTAGTAAGATAGAGATTGCTTCGAATCGAATTTTCAGTGTTTTTCCTATTTACATTATCAACAGAGATGCAAACTAAAGTCAGCATCATAGCAAAAGAAAGCAGCAAGGAGATGAAGTGAGAGAGAATGATTTTCCGCTTCATCCGATGATGTATCCGACACCATAAATGGTACGGATTGTATGGTTCTCTTTATCGTTGAGTTTCTTTCTGAGGGAAGCGATATGCATGTCGATGGCACGGCTTTCGACCATGTCATCATGGTCGTAGAACTGGTGATAGATTTCCTCGCGGGTGATCGCTTTGCCGATGTTCTCCATTAGAAGGCGAAGAATTGAGAATTCGGTATTGGTCAGTTCAACCGGATTCTTCTTATAGGTGCAGATGTGACGGTTGACATCTAGTTCGATATCCTGATATTTCAGCACTTCGTGGTCGAGACGGAATCGGGCATTGACGCGGGAGATGAGTTCAAGAATGTCGAACGGCTTTTCGATATAGTCGTCCGCACCACAATCGAGTCCTTCTACCTTGTCCATCGTCATTCTTCTCGCGGAGATGATAATGATCTTGATGTTGTTGTTTTCACTGTTGCTTCTCAGAGTACGGAGAACATCCATGCCGTTTCCATCGGGAAGCATAAGATCGAGAAGAATCAAGTTCGGTTTCTTAGCAGAAAAAGCTTCCCAGAATGATTTGGTATCCGGGAAGGTTGTCACGAGATAGCCGGCTTTCGTCAGGGAAACATTGATGATTTTTGCAATATCGGTGTCGTCTTCGATGGAATAAATGATCTTCATGTGCCCTCCTAGATGACCTGCTTGTCTTTATAGAAGCCGGTGAGAATATAGATGACCCATTCGGCGATATTGGTAGCGTGGTCTGCAATCCGCTCTATATATTTTACTACGAGGGCAGTATAGATTGTAAATTCCGATGAAATTTCTCTGTCTTTCTGCTTTTTGATGAGGACATCGATGAGCTTGGCATACTCTTCATCGACATGGTCATCCCGGAGAATGACATCCCGTGCGAGATTCTCATCCTCTTCCATGTAGCTTCTGACACTGTCCTTGACCATGCGGATGACAAATTCGACCAGATTCTCGATTTCCGGCTGGTTCCGGTTGGCATTCTTGACCTTAAGAGAGAATTCGAGAATGTCCTTGGCATGGTCACCGAGCCGTTCCATATCCTGAACCATGCTCATGATTCCGGTGACGACGCGCAGATCGGAGGCATAGAGTTTTTCCTTGAGCATAATGTGGAGGGCATCGGCTTCGATCCATCGTTCATAGGCATTCACCTTGTCGTCATCGACGGCGGGATAATACTTGTTATTGTCATAGTTGAGATAGACGTCGAAGGCATAGAACAGATTCTTTTCGACAACGCCTGCCATCTGGGTGATGAGAGAATTGAGATGGCTGATTTCTTCTTTGAGTTCCATAAGTGATTTCCTTTCTGTTTATCCGAACCGACCCGTGATATAGTCTTCCGTCTTCTTCTCCTTCGGATGGGAGAATAGTTCGACGGTCTCATTGAATTCCACGAGATTGCCAAGCATGAAGAAGGCTGTATCATCCGAGATTCTCGAAGCCTGCTGCATATTGTGCGTGACAATGAGAATGGAGTAGTCTTTCTTCAGTTCCAGAATGAGGTCCTCGATTTTCTTTGTGGCAATCGGATCGAGGGCGGATGTGGGTTCATCCATCAGAATGACATCCGGTTCCATAGCGATGGCTCTGGCGATACAAAGACGCTGCTGCTGTCCGCCCGAAAGGGAGAGTGCGGAATCCTTCAATCGGTCTTTGACTTCCTCGAAGAGACCGGCTTTCCGTAAAGAAGACTCACAGAGTTCCATCAGTTTTTTCTTGTCCTTGAATCCCTGGCATTTCGGACCATAGACCACATTGTCGTAGATGGACATTGGGAAGGGATTGGGCTGCTGAAACACCATGCCGATGATGGTACGGAGGACCATGGGGTTATAGGAAGTGATGTCTTTCCCGAGATATTCGATTTTTCCCGTCACTTTGCATCCAGGAATCAGATCGTTCATCCGGTTGAGACACCTGAGGAAGGTCGATTTTCCGCATCCAGAAGGTCCGATGAAGGCGGTCACATGATTCTTCTCGACTTTCATATCGATATCGTGAAGGACATGCTTTTCTCCGTAGGAGAGATTGAGTTTCTCCACTTCGAAAATGATGTCTTTCTCTTTGGTATTGTTTGCTTCCATTCTTTACCTCCTGAATTTCTTAATGAAGCGGTAGGATATCAGCTTGACGAACAAACTTAGGACAAGATCGATGGCGAGAATGATGATGGAGATGGCACAGGCGGCGCCGAAGTTCGGATTCTCAAAAGCGACAAGCTTGTAGATGTGGAGGGCGAGTGTTGCGCTTCCTTCCGTCAGAATGACATGATCCTTGATGGTTGTCCCCATCGAATAGATGAGGGCTGCCGATTCTCCGATGATTCTTCCCACCGAAAGAAGAACGGCAGTCAGGATGCCCGGAAGGGCATTGGGAAGGACTACCTTGAAGATGGTCTGTGTCTGGGAAGCGCCCAAAGCCAAGGAACCTTCCCGATAGGAATGCGGAACGGTCTTGATTGCCTCCTCTGTGGTCTTGATGATGACAGGAAGCAGCATGGCCGACAGAGTCAGGGCGCCGGAGAGAAGAGAGCCATTGTTTTTCTTGGAAAAGAATGAGACGAGAGGAATGAAGACGATGGCACCGACAAGGCCGTAGATGATAGTCGGAATACCACCGGACATGTCGATGAGGGATCGAAGGACATCCGTCAATTTGTTCTGCTTGGCAATGAGGGAGAGATAGACGGCACTGAGGATTCCTAAAGGAACAGCGATAATCAGCGTGAGAAAGATCATCCAAAGAGTCGAGAGAAGGGAACCACGGATTCCGCCGCCTTCGGTATGAAGAATCATCGAGGAGATGTTCTTCGCCCTGTCGAACTCCTTACTAGCCTCTTCAGCCCCTTTTCTCGTCTCTCCGAAGAAAATCAGGCCCTCATCATCGATAAGCAACAACGTGGAGACGGAACGATTCAGTTCACAGCGCACCTCGGACTGATCGACTTCATTGGTCAGATGATTGAAGGGAGAATCCTTATCGATGTAAGTAATGATGACCGTTTTGTTTTTTTCGTGGTCGGTCGAATCTTCGAGTCCGATTCCCCATCGTGTGGAGAAATAGACATGGTCGATTCCAGGATCCTCATAGGTGCCGACAGCCGTATCGACGGAAGAGCTCACCGTCGTATTTGTCGAATAATAATCGGAAGTGAGGAAGGAAGGGGTGAGATAGGAAGCGCCGTTAGAAAAGACAAAGAAGAGAATGAGGACAAGAATCAGAACGCCGAAGAGAGAAAAGAGATAGACATTCGAATCACGTAGAATATCTTTCGCCTTTCTGATCTTCAGAGAACGGGAGGAGAGATTCATCTTCGTTTTCCCCCTTTCTCCAGGCGGCGTTTCATAAGATTGAGCATCAGATTGAAGAAGAGAATCAGGAAAATCAGGATGATACCGACAGAGAAACGGATGTCATAATCCAGTCCGCTTGCCTCTCCCATACCGGAAAGCATCGTCGAAGTGAGCGTCCTCGTCGTGGAGAATATGTTGTAGCTCGGTCCGGTGAGACGGTTGCCGGCGACCATGCTGACCGCCGTCGCCTCTCCCATCGCACGGGAAAGGCCAAGGATCAGACCGGAGAAAATACCAGACTTCGCCGCAGGGAGAATGACGCGGAAATTCGTCTCGGAACGGCTCGCACCGAGGGCGAAGGACCCTTTTTCCAGATTAGGATCGACGGCACGCAGACTCGTCGCCGTCAGCATCGTCACGGTCGGAACTGACATCATCGTCAGAACAATGACGACGGAAAACGTCGAGAGCCCACCCGAGGACTGATAGTGGAAGAATTCGGAAAGACTCTTTGCCCATTTAGTGACGACACCGAGGCCGAACATTCCATAAATGACGGAAGGAATCGAAGCTAAAATCTCTATGATGCTGTTGAGAACGGCAGATACCGGCTTCGGACTCATCCGGACGATGACCAAGGCGGTGAAGATACTGATTGGTGTCGTCAGAAGCATCGTGAGAACAGCGACATAAATCGTATTGAAAATGATATAACCGATCGAATAATCCGCTTTTCCTTTCAGCCATTCGTTTCCGGTAAGAAACGAAAAGAAGTTGACACGGAACTTCTCTCCGTCGATTTCATAATCGCTTACAAACGGCTTGATACCCTTGAGGAAAATGAAGACGACGATGAAAATGATGAAGGTTGCGGAAAAAAGGCAGACCAAAAACAGCAAAGTGCGGACAATCCTGTCCGCCTTTGCCATTCTCTTGGATCGTTCGATGGTATTGGAACGATTGAGGTAGCTCATCCGATGATCTGATTCCAGAGTGTCTTCTCTCCGGTATAAATTGCTTTCAGGGTATCTTTATCAATGGAAGACAATGGGTTCTCGCTGTTGGCGACAGCAACAATGGCATCGGTACAGATCTTCCCGTAGGTTCCTTCCGCGGCCGTTTCCGAAGCAGAAAGTTCACGGGAAAGGTAACCGACATCGAGGGCATTAGCATCATCCTTATTGGCACCCTGGGTATGTTTATAGGCATCGCCGGAACCGGTATGATTGTGCTGGGCGATGAAGTTCCCGCAGAGAGGGGAGAAGGAAGCGGTGAGCGCCTTGGCAATCTTCTCGCAGGAAGTGGAACCGCCGAACTTGACGGTGATACCGGCGTTGTTTTCGTTCACGATGGGATAGGAAGCCTTGATGTCTTTCCAGTGTTTATCGGTATTGCTGATGGAAAGAATTCCATCGTTCTGTTTGATGATGCTCTTTCCTTCCAAAGTCGTGGAGTAGGCGACGAATGCTTCCACGATTTGCTTGACCTTGCTGTCGGAAGCATAATCGTTTCTTGTGACGTAATTGAAGTTTCTTGTCAGTTCGTAGGTGTTGTTGAGAACGTTGGCTTCCTTCGGTTCGACGCCATCGTAGGAGAGTCCTTTGACACCGGAGTTCTCTAGTGATGCCAAGGAAATATAGCCAAGCCCATAGGTATCGTTCTTGATGCACTGAATCATATTACCGTTGCTTGTAGCTTCGACAATGCCGTCGACAAGTCCCTCATTGGAACTCTTGTTCTTCTCGAGTCCGATTTTGGTGAAGAAACCGTCTCTGGTCCCGGACTCTTTGTCTCTGGTGTAGCAGATGACTTTCTTTGTCGCATCGAATTTGGAGGCGGCCTGTTCGGTCTTCTTTTCCTCCGTCGGCTTGTCAGTCTCCGGTGCGGATTCTTTTCCGCAGCCGACCAGACTGCTCAGAAAGACGACACTCATCAGCATCTTTCGTAAGGTTTTGTTTTTCATTTTTTGACCTCTTTTCTTTCGTACGCTACAATGATAGAGGTTTTGTCTTTTACGCTCTACCTTAGGGCTGTAAAACAATGTAAGATAAATGTAAATTAATTTTTGGAGGTGTTAAATGGAGAAAACCGAAAAAGAGATTGTCCTGGAACGCTTGATGGCAGAACTGAAGGCCGGAAAAGACGAAAAGGAAGTCAAGGAAGAATACGAACGTCTCTTCCCGAAGGAGGATTCCTGGTCTCTATCCTCCAAGAGCAAGGTCCCAGAAACACAATACAATAATTACACGCCACTCTCTGAGGAAAAGAATCCGCTCGTCCTTCTAGCGGAAGAGAACGGAGCCTTCCGTGCTTTGATGAAAACTATCCGGATGGACTTGATGCAGGAAGATGAAGTCTCCAGAAGGATGCTCGTCTCATCGTTCGAACGGATTCAGGCGCTCTCCTTACACTACGAGAAGATGCAGAAGCTTGTCTTCCCGTTACTCAAACAATACGGAATCGAGAACACGGAGGCATTCAAGGAAAACGAAGACTGCATCCTCATGGATTTGAAAACCACATGGAAACTGTTAAAGGAAGGAACAAAGAAGGAAGAGGACATCAGAAAGATTCTCGATGCCATCGAAGCCAACATTGTCAAAGAGAACCGTTTTTTTCTCCCCGTCTTAGAAGCCAACATGGATGAGATTGCCTTATATGAGATGTATCTACAGGAAAGGATGATGGGCTTTGCGCTCATCCGGGCATAAAATGAACGAATACCAGAAAATCACCGACGAAATCAGAAGAATCGGAAAAGCGCATCTCGCTTACTCCTCCATCAAGGAAAAGGGAAGCGAAGCTAATGCCGTCACAGACAGCGATGTCAAAATCCAGGAAGAGCTGATTGCTTGTCTTTCTAAGCTTGTTCCGGGTGCCAAGTTCTACTGCGAAGAAGAAGGAATGAACGAAAAGAAAGATGCCGAGGACCTCTTCATCATCGATCCCATCGACGGAACGATGAACTATTCCAGAGGTATCGGAGAATGCGCCATCTCCGTTGCGTACCTGAAGAACAACTGTCTGATGTTCTCTACCGTCTACAACCTCTTCCGTGATGAAATGTTCTATGCCATCAAAGGAAAAGGAGCCTATTATCAGGGAAAGAGAATCCACGTATCCGACCGGGATTTCCGTCACAGTCTCCTCTATACCGGATTTTCCCTCTACGACAAAACATTTGCAAAACCATGTTTTGCCTTCACGGAGGAAATCTTCCCACAAATCAACGATGTAAGAAGACTCGGAAGTGCAGCACTCGAGCTTTGCTATCTCGCCTTAGGAAAAGCAGAACTCTACTTCGCTTTCCGTGTCTATCCCTATGATTATGCGGGCGGCGAACTAATCCTTAAGGAAGCCGGCGGAAAGCTCTGCACCCTACACGAAAAAAAGGTCACCCACGACAAGCCGCAGCTATTACTCGCAGCAAACAATGAAGAAAATCTGAAGAAATTGTCAGAGATTGTTTCAAAACATATCCCCTATCTTCCTTATTGAATATAAAAAGTGGACCATTCGGTCCACTTTTTCATTTAAAACATAGGCAACTCATCCATCTGGTGGATTGATTTGAGGTAACGCTCGAGAATAACGCAGCTTGCGGCAGCATCGATTCCCTTATGCTGTTTCTTACTGTTCTGGCCTTGTTTATGAAGGACAGACGAAGCTTCCAGCGTAGAATAACGTTCATCCTGGAAGATAATTTCCTGTTCTGGAAAGTTTTCTTTGAGAAGCTTGGCGAAGTCGCGGACAATGCCGGTCATCTCGCAGTCATCGCCGCTCGGGAAGAGGGGAAGGCCTAAGACAAACGTCTCAACTTTTTCCACTGTGAGCAGTTCCTTCAGATAGGCGATGGGTTCCTCGAACTTCATCGCATGAAACCGAAGATTGGTGATCGGCGTGATAAACATGCCGCTCCGGGAAATGGCGACACCGAGACTTCCTTTCCCGAGATCTAACGCAAGAAGGTTCTTCTTCACTTGAGGAGACCCTCAAGATAAGCCTTGACCGCATCCATCTTGGAGAGGTCTTCACTTCCGCCGAAAGCGACATCTGGTCTTCCGCCGCCTCTGCCATTGAGAAGCTGAGCAGCTTCCTTCATGATCATGCCTGCCTTGAGAGTGGCAAGATTCTTGCCTCTTCCGGCGACGAGGTCCTTCTTGGCACCGTTATCGACGGCGAAGAAGAGGACGAGGGACGGATGCTTGTCGGTGAGATTGTGCGCGAGGGTATCTTCCTGTTCATGGGTGAGATCCTGAAGCGTGGCAAGGAGCAGCTCCTTGTCTCCCATCCTGACGATGGAGGACTCGAGCTCGTTCATGAGATTGTTGGCATTCTGTTCCCGGAGTGCCTTGATGGTATTGTTGAGAGTAGCAATCTGTTCATTGTTGCTGATAATTTTGTTGCGGACACCCTTATCGGAATTGATCTTGAGGAGACTTGCGGCCTCGTTGATGAGAGATTGCTTTTCTTTGAGGAATTCGTAGGCCTTCATTCCAGTATAGGCAGTGATTCTGCGGATACCGGCAGCGACACTCTCTTCGCTGACGATAGTGAAGAGACCGATTTCAGAGGTGTTGGCAACATGGGTGCCACCGCAGAATTCGACGGAATAATCGCCCATGGAGACAACACGGACCTTATCGCCGTATTTTTCGGAGAAGAGATGCATGGCATTCTTCTTGAGGGCCTCCTCCTTGGAGAGGACTTCGGTCCTGACGGGAAGGGCAGCGAAGATTTCTTCGTTGACTCTCTTCTCGACATTGTTAAGATCATCGTCATTCATCTTGGCATCATAGTTGATGTCGAAGCGGAGCAGTTCGTCATCATAATAGGCGCCTTCCTGATGAATCTCAGCGGAGACTTTCTCCTGAAGGGCTCTCTGAAGCAGATGGGTGGCAGAATGATTCTTGCGGATTCTGTTTCTTCTCTCCCAGTCGACCTTTTCCAAGAAGGTATCACCGACACGGATTTCGCCGTAAAGAACCTTGACATGAAGCAGGTGCTGACCATGGTTGCTGGACTTGACATCGGTGACTTCGGCTTCACAGCTTTCATTGTGGAGGAAGCCAGTATCGGAAACCTGTCCACCGGAAAGTGCATAGAAGTTGGTCAGTGCGAAGGCGACATCGCCCTCATCCTGAATGACATCGACCTTGGCGCCATCGACAAAGGTACCGATGACTTCGGAAGTCGGATCGACACCTTCTTCATAGGTGAATTCACTCGGTTCCGTGAAGTCGATGAGATCCTTGCTCTGCAGACCGAAAGACTGCTTGTCCCCACGGCTCTTTCTGGCAAGTTCTTTGCTGGCCTCAAGAAGTTTTTCATAACCTTCGACATCGACTTTCTTGCCAGAGTCCTCCGTGATTTCCTTGGTGAGTTCAAACGGGAATCCGTAGGTGTCGGCAAGACGGAAGGCATCCTCGGCAGAGAGGGTGTCTCCCTCTTTCTTCAGATACTGGGCAAGAAGACGTTCTCCAGTCTTCAGAGTGTTGCTGAACTTGTTCTCTTCGCTGGAAATCATCTTCATCGTTCTTTCTTGATGATCCTTCAGGTAAGGATAGAAGTGGGACATATTCTCCGTGACGAGCGGGACAAGAGAAGCGAGTGTACCGGCAGGGAGACCTAAAGTCTGCGCATAACGGGAAGCGCGGCGGAGCAATCTCTTCAAAACATAGCCTCTGCCATCATTGGAGAAGACGGCACCATCGGCAAGAGCGAATGTAATGGAACGGATATGATCGGCGATGACACGATAGGCAAGCTTATATTTTCCTTCATAAGGGAAAGATGCTTTCGACTCCAAGGCTTTGATATAAGGCATAAAAAGGTCAGTCTCAAAGTTGGTTTCCGCATCCTGCATGATGCAGGCGAGACGTTCGAGACCGGCACCGGTATCGATGTTCTTCTGCGGAAGCTGCTTATAGTCTTTTCTTGCAACACCAGGCATGGAATTGAACTGAGAGAAGACAATATTCCAGAGTTCGATATAACGGTCATTGTCAAGATCATCCTTGAGAAGTTTCAGTCCGAGATGTTCCGGATCCCACTTCTCACCGCGGTCATAGTTGATTTCCGTATCCGGTCCGCATGGTCCTTCGCCGATTTCCCAGAAGTTATTGACGGAAGGAACCATGTTCTCTTCCGGAATGCCGCACTTAACCCAGAGATCATGGGTTTCCTTGTCATCCGGATAATAGGTGACATAGAGTTTATGCGGATCGAGTCCGTAATACTTCTCGGAAGTGAGCAGTTCATAAGCCCATGGTATGACTTCGTTCCGGAAGTAATCGCCAATGGAGAAGTTGCCCATCATCTCAAAGAAGGTATGATGTCTTGCGGTATGCCCGACATTGTCGATATCGTTGGTACGGATGCATTTCTGTGCGTTGGTGATACGGCGATGCTTTGGAGTCAGAGTGCCGTCAAAATACTTTTTAAGGGCGGCGACACCGGCGTTGATCCAGAGCAGGGTCGGATCATTGTTCGGAATCAAGGATGCCGAAGGCTCGATGTAGTGTCCATGGTCGCGGAAGAAATTCAACCACGTATCACGGATTTCATCACTTGTCATTTTTCTCATAATATTCAGTCTCCAATCTAAAAAAGAAGAAATAGCCAATACATTATATTACTTTAACGGAAAAAGAGGCAGTGTTTCATTTTCTGTGGTAAGCGGATACATCCTCTTGTCATCTTGCCGTGACTCACTAAAATAGTAATGTTTCTTCGGAAGGTATCAAAATGATCAATCACCAACACCGGGAAATGGACCTGACAAATGGAAATCTGTTCTGGAAAATTCCCCTTTTTGCTTTACCGATGGCTTTTTCCACCATCCTGCAGCTTCTCTACTCCACGGTCGACTTATGGACTGTATCCCACTACGGCGGAGGTTCTCTCTCCATGTCCGCCGTCGGTAGCAACAGTCCACTCATCAATCTCATCGTCACCCTGTTCGTCTCCTTGGCCGTCGGCGCCAACGTTGCGATGGGAAATGCTAAAGGAGCCGATGACCGGAATCGGGCACAATCCATTCTCTCCTCTTCGATGATTCTCTCCCTCATCGTCGGCATCCTGGTCGGCATTATCGGCTTTTTCCTCTCTCCGCTGCTACTGAAAATGATGAATACACCGGAAGACATCCTCTCTTTGGCGACAGACTATCTTCAGATTTACTTTCTCGGTCTTCCTTTTCTGAAGATCTACAATTTCGGTTCCCAGGTTCTCCGCGCCTTAGGTGACTCCCGCCGTCCTTTCTATTTCCTGGCGATATCCGGTGTCATCAATGTCCTTTTCGATCTCCTCTTTGTCATCTATGGCAAAATGGATGTGAAAGGCGTCGCCTGGGCAACAGTCATCTCCGAATTTCTCTCTGCCCTCTTTACCATTCTCTGGCTCACCCTCAATAAGAAAGGATATGTCCGCCTCGATTTCCGCCATCTCAAAATGGATGAAAAAAGCATTGCGGACATTCTGAAGATCGGTATTCCGGCCGGACTTCAGGGCCTCGGGTTCTGCATTCCGAACGTTCTCATTCAGTCCTCGCTCTACACCATCCACAATTACACCATTCACGGAGTTCTCATTTCGGAGGACGAAATCCTCTCGGGTGCAAGTGCAAGCGCTCAGGTCGAAGGCTATGTCTATGCCATCATTGAAGCCTTCGCTTTGGCCTGTGTCTCCTTCGTCGGTCAGAATTACGGGGCCGGAAAGAAAGAGAACATCAAGAAAATCTATTTCTACAGCCTGGCCTGGATGGCAATCGGCTGGGCCATCTGTTCCCTTTTGGTCCTCCTCATTCCGAATCCGATTCTTTCCGTCTTCATCACCGACGGAAAAGGCATCGACAAGGACAACGCCCTCGCCGCGGGAAGGGAACGCATGTTCATGATGGTCTTCACTTATATCCTCGACGGTTTCATGGATATCTCCTCCCAATATCTGAGAGGCATGAAGCACTCCGTCGCCCCAGCCATCATCACCTTGGTCGGTTGCACGGGAACCAGAATCGTCTTCCTTTATACCCTCTTCCTCTATGTGGACTATTTCCACACTATCTTCTGGCTCTACTTCTGTTATCCGCTCAGCTGGATCTTTGTCGACCTCATCTATATTCCGGTCTGTCTATCCATCACCAAAAAGACATTTAGGGAAATCGACAGCCGGGCATCTGACGAACAACAGAAGACAAAGGAAGCATGAGTGTGGATTTTCATTAAGAATAAAGCTATTTTTCCAAGTGTGTTCGTGTATACTATAGACTCCAACCTGGGAGGTCATTTATGAGAATCTTAGTTACGGGTGGCGCAGGGTTTATCGGAACTCATACGGTCGTCGAGCTTCTGAATCAGGGCTATGACGTTGTCGTAATGGATAACCTCTGCAATGCAAATGAAGAAGCGCTGAGAAGAGTCGAGAAAATCACCGGAAAGACGGTCAAGTTCTACAAGGTCGACATGAGAGACAAGGAAGCTGACCGCATGATTTTACGCGAAAACAAGATTGATGCCGTCATCCATTTCGCCGGTCTCAAGGCCGTAGGCGAAAGCGTCCATATTCCGTTAGAGTATTACGACAACAATATCGGCGGAACTATCACACTCCTCGAGTGCCTCAAGGAAGCCGGTGTCAAAACATTCATCTTCTCTTCTTCCGCAACTGTCTACGGAAAACCGGAACGTCTTCCGCTCGATGAAAAATGCCATCTCTCCGTCACCAATCCTTATGGTGCCACAAAGCTGATGCTTGAACACGTCTTACAGGATCTCTATGTCTCCGATCCGACCTGGAACATCATGCTCTTACGTTACTTCAATCCTGTCGGAGCCCATCCGAGCGGACTGATTGGTGAGGATCCGAAAGGTATCCCGAACAACCTGATGCCTTATGTCGCTCAGGTCGCCACCGGAAAACTTTCCTGCATCCGTGTCTTCGGCGATGATTACAATACCCCCGACGGCACCGGAGTCCGTGACTACATCCACGTCGTCGATCTCGCTTTAGGACATATCGCCGCCCTCAAGTACTGCACTGAGCCCGGTGTCCACATCTACAATCTCGGAACCGGAAAAGGATACTCCGTCCTCGATATGATCCACGCCTTCGAAAAAGCCTGTGGAAAGAAGCTTCCGTACGAAATCGTCGGAAGAAGAGACGGCGATGTCGATAGCTGCTATGCCTGCGCAGATCTCGCCAAAAAGGAACTCCACTGGGAAGCCAAATACGATCTCGAAGATATGTGCCGCGACCAGTGGAACTGGCAGAGCCACAATCCGAACGGATACGATAAGTAACCATGAGCCGCCTGAAAGGGCGGCTTTTCTCATGAGGTGTCTTCTTGAACAAAACCGGGAAATGTGAGTAGGATTCAATGTTTCCAATCGTTCCAATTTCACAAAAGGTAGATATCTGTTTCTTTTGCGGATATAATAGACTCACTTCTCAGGAGATAGCCTATGGAAACAACACTCGTCGTCATGGCCGCCGGAATGGGCAGCCGTTTTGGAGGCCTGAAGCAGGCAGCACCGATTACGGAAAGCGGACGTGGTATTCTCGATTTTTCCATCCACGATGCCAAGGAGGCCGGTTTTGACCGGGTCGTTTTCATTCTCCGGAAAGAGATTGAAGAGGACTTCCATCATTTGGTCGGGGAACGGATTGAGAAGATCATGCCGACAGAATATGTCCTTCAGGACATGTCCCTACTGCCCGAGGGAAGAAAGAAACCGTTCGGAACGGCACAGGCGGTTCTGAACTGCAAGGATGTCGTCAAAACCCCTTTTGCCATCATCAATGCGGATGACTATTACGGAAGACACGCCTTCAAGGAAATCCATAATCACCTGGTCTCCGCCAAAAAAGGCGATTTCTGCATGGTGAGCTATCAGCTTGACAGAACCCTATCCGAAAACGGAGATGTCAACCGTGGTGTCTGCAGAATCGATGACGGATATCTGACTGAAGTTGTCGAAACACTCGGAATCAACCATCAGGGCCAGTATCAAAAAGATGGTAAAACATTCACCCTTCCTCTCAATACGCCGGTCTCGATGAATCTCTGGGGACTGACACCGGACTTCTTCCCTTATCTCGAACAGGAGTTCGGCAACTTCTATGCTCACTGCAACAAAGAAAAAGACGAACTTGTCATTGCAGATGTCATTTTCTCCGCCATCGCAGAAGGTCTCGCCAAGGTCAAGGTCTATCACAACAAGGACCGTTGGTGCGGAATCACCTACAAAGAAGATCTTGCTGAAGTAAAAGAGATTCTCTGCGGTTACGTAAAAGAAGGTTATTATCCCGGTTTCTGAGTCAGACAGGCTGCCAGATGATATGTACCCTTTGTCAAGGACACATTGAAAATTGGATACATAACAAATGACCCCCACCCCTGTTTTTCTGAGGTAAAACGAAAGCCGCCCTTTTTGTAGTGAACCCCTCTAGTTCCCGCAGTCACTACTTTTCTTCGTTTTGCCTTCTGTATTCGCAGATGAGTCTAATCTCGTCCTCGGACAGCTTCTCTTCCGGGGACCCGGCGTGGCGAATACCACACCACTCTTTTCATCATCATTTTTAGCCCGGTATTCCGCTTTGTTGCCAGAAGCATCACAGGGTTCCTTGAATACATCGACTCCATTGTATTTTTTCATTATCTCATAGAGAGACCTTGTCTTCACATCTTGATCACCACGAATATTGTTCATCCACATATAGATGAAGTATATCCAAAAGCAGAATGCAATAAGACCTGCAATTCCTAAGACAACGCTGACAATTATGACCAGGAGTTTGATTTCGAGCATTCTAACTGTCATGTCACTTATCCCCCGTCACAGTAATTCCAAATTCCTTCTCATCAACGAATCTCCTGCTAACTCAAATTTTCCGTTTTGCCATAAGAGTGTATCTTTCTTTCTTTTTTCTACGGAAAGTATATCATTTCTTGCCTTAGAAATATCCTTTTCTTGCAAGAGAAATCACAAAACATTCTTCTTTCAATCCTCTTTTCGAAAAAGAAGATATTGCGTCTTTTTATGGTATCATCCACTCCTAAAACGAAATGGTCATACCAAGGAAATCAGCGACCACCATCGAAAAAAAGACAAGCAAAAAAGCCCTCCAAAGAGAGCTTTCATGAACATAATGGTCGGAACAATGAGATTTGAACTCATGACCCCTTCCACCCCAAGGAAGTGCGCTACCAAGCTGCGCTATGTCCCGAACACCTACGGGCGTTACCCATAAGCCTTAAAATTATAGTCTTTCGCTTCTTGGTTTTCAAGGGGTAATTTTAGAAGTCTTCCCCTGGGGAAACAATTCATTCCTCCTTATCCGTATAGATTCGTTCAATCATTCGGTCCGCTTCTTCTTTTGTGATCTTCTTCTCATCGAGAAGGGTCGTCACCATGCGGAGCATTTCCTTTTGGGCATCTTCCTTCGGATTGCTTTCCTTTTCTTCCGACATCGAGGATACTTCTTCTTTTCTATCCGGCGTGGCACTGAATTCCTGTTTCAGTTTCTGGTATGGTTTACGGACAAATAGGATTTCAGTCACAATATAGGAGACAAAAATGAATAGGTTCAATACCAGGGATAGAATATTGAAAACACTGAAATAATCATGGGCTGTATTTTTCGTATGAATCAGCATGACGAATGCACCGATCTGAGCAGCCATTTCCGGAAGCAGAAACACATAGATGAATTTGTGGACCGTGTGATAGCTGAAAAGATTGTCGAAGAAGAAAGAAATCAGAACAAGAAGCAGCAATCCGGAAAGGAACAGCACGATGAAAATCGTAAAGAGACTCCCCATGGTCAGATAATAGTTCGAACCGAAAAAAGGATCCCCCTCTATAATCTCATAAAGAGAAGAAAACAGATGATACTGAGATGGCGGCATGGCCATAAAAACAAAGAGAATAGCAAGAACAAGCAATAATAAAGCCGGAATACGTTCGACCAATGTCAGTTTCTTCATAATGGACCTCCTATTTCTTCATTGTCTCGGATGTGAGCTGATATTCATCCCGTTTCTTCAAGATGCTTTCGGCACTGCTTTCGGGAACAATCTGCATCAGTTCTTCCTTCGAGACCCCCTGCAGGGATTCATAAGTCGGATAAAGCTCGAGGAGCTTCTTCTTCCGCTTTTCTCCGATACCAGAGATATCGTCATAGATGGTGCGAAAGACGGACTTGGCACGTTTGCCGCGGTGATAGGTGATGGCGAAGCGATGGATTTCGTCCTGCATCCGCATCAGAAGGAAAAATAGCGGTGTATTGCGCGCTAAGGGAATCACTTCTCCGGTGTCCGCATTGATGAGGGAATCCGTCTCATGCTTATCGTTCTTCTGAAGTCCGGCCAACGGAATATCGAGACCGATTTCCTGCTTGACCTCCAGCCCGACCTCACACTGGGTGAAGCCGCCATCGAGAATGATGAGGTCCGGAAGCTTGGCGTTCTCTTCCTTCAGCCTGATGAAACGGCGGGTGAGGACTTCCCGCATGGAAGCGAGATCGTCCTGCGGATTAGGTTGGGTGATTTTGTATTTCCGATACTGATTCGGTGCCTTTTCTCCATTGATGTATTTCACCATGGCCCCGACAGGATCATATCCCTGGATATGGGAGTTATCGTAGAGTTCAATATCGAGCGGTGTCTTCTCGAGACCGAGTTTTTCCTTAAGTTCCTCAAGAAGGGACAGGACATCGTCTTCGAGTCTCGCCGTCTGGAAGTGCTGGTCGAGCATCTGCTTGGAGTTCTCCAAGGCCAAAGCAATCAGATCGTGTTTCTTACCCTTACTCGGGGATAGGACACGGAAGCCGAGAGACTCCTCTAGGACAGGAGCGATAGTCTCGCTCGGAACGATGAGTTCCTTCGGATGGTCCTGATGCTTTTCGTAAAACTGAAGGATGATATTCTCGAGGAAATCATCGATTTCATCCTCAAGTTCCTCGACGTAATAGTTCTTGCCTAAAAGCACTCCTTTTCGATAGAGAAGGAAAACGACGCAGAGATATCCCTCTCTCACGGAATAACCGACAATGTCCCGGGAGACATGGTCCTGAAAGATGATTTTCTGGGAGGAGGTGATTCCTTTGACGGTATCGATGAGTTTCTTATATTCTCCCGCCCGTTCATATTCCATCTTTTCCGCATAGGAATTCATCTTCTCCTTCAGCTCGGATAGGACGGCACTGGTATCTCCGTTGAGGAATGCCGTGATGGAACTGACCATATCCTGATACTCCTTCTGTTCAATCTTGTGGATACAGGGAGCGAGGCACTGTCCCATGTGATAATAGAGACAGGGCTTAGAAGGAATGTTCCTGCACTTTCTGAGCGGGTAGATCTTATTGAGAAGATCGATCATCTTATAGGCCTGAGAAGAGTTGGGAAAAGGGCCGAAATAATAATATCCTTTCTCCTTGTCGGAGCGGGTGATTTTCAAGTAGGGATCCTCTTTTTTCTTGAGGGCAATGAACGGATACATCTTCCCGTCCATCAGCATGATGTTATATTTCGGATAGTATTTATGAATCAGTGAGATTTCAAGAAGCAAAGCCTCTTTTTCAGAATTGGTTTCAATGATGTCGAAGTCCCGGATTTCCTCTACCATTCTCGCCACTTTACCGAGTTGTGGACGCGTAAAATATTGCTTCACACGTTTCAGAAGCGATTTGGCTTTCCCGACATAGATGATGGTTCCATGCCCATCTTTCATCTGGTAGGAACCAGGCTTATCGGGTAAAAGAGAGATTTTCTGTTTCAGAACAGGATAATCGAGATAACTCATTTCAGATAGACAACGGTGGCACCGAGTCCTCCTTCTCCTTCTCCGCCGAGGCGGTATTCCTTGATGAATTCTTTATGATTGGCTAAGTATTTCCACACAGCATTCTTCAGAGCGAAAGTACCGGCACCGTGGATGATTCTCACCGTGGTGAAATGATGGATTCTGGCCGAATCAAGGAACGAGACGACTTTTCTCATCGCCTCATCGACATGGAGGCCAATCAAATTGACTTCAATTCCCTGGGAGGGGCCGAGATTGAGAATGGCGCTGTCGATTGGAGCATAGACGGTCTTTTTAACTTTGACATCCTTGGCAGTCAGCGGAGCACGTTTCAGACCGGCAAGATTTCTGCGTATGCGGAGTCCGTCCATATCGAGGATGACTTCATTCTTCTTCACCTCGAGTACGACACCGGTTCTTCCGTCTTCATCTTCGACCTTCTCTCCGACCTTGAGGTCCGCAAGGACAATCTGCTTGGTATTGATGGCAAGAGAAGGTTCCTTTTCCTCTTTGATTCGCTTCAGTTCTCCCTTGGCCTGGGAAATCTGAGAATAGGAAAGGTCGCCTTTCCCCTGTTTACTTTCCCAGATTTTGTTGATTTCCTGAATACGCTGATCGACAAGGCGTTCGATTTTACTTTCCGCCTTCATCTTGATCTGATTTTTCTCTTCGTTGAGTGCATCAATGGCCTTCTGTCTCTTTTCGAGAAGCTTATCGAGATCTTTCTTCCTGTTCTCGAGCTCGCGTTCTTTCTTCTGATTAATGGAGACCTGTTCGGTAAGTTTCTCCATCAGGCTGTCCGTATCGCGGTTGCTCCGTTCCTTTTCGAAGGCGATGGCATCCTGAAGAATTTCCTCTTTAAGACCCATCTGGCGGGCCAAAAGGATACCGTAGGATTTTCCTGTGGTATGGAGAAGAAGGCGGTATGTTGGCTTGAGGGTATTGTTATCGAACTCCATCGCTCCAGTGAGTGCAAGCTTATCATCCGCAGCGTATATTTTCATGCCGTCAAAATGGGATGTAAGCAGAGTAAGGCATCCGACTCTTTCGAAATATTTTAGAATGGCAACACCGATAGCTTCGCCATCCTTCGGAGAGGTACCTTCTCCGACTTCATCAATGATGACGAGTGATTTCTCAGTGGCTTCTTCCGTGATTTCCTTGATTCCGAGAAGGTGAGAGGAGAACGTGGAAAGATTGTCCATGACGGACTGATTATCGCCGCCGAGGAAGAAGACATGGTCGACGAAGGGAATCTTCGCTTCCTTGTGGGAAGGAACCATGAGACCGAGTTTATCCATGCAGACCGAAAGAGCGACCGCTTTGATGAGAATGGATTTACCTCCCGCATTCGGACCGGTGATGAGTAAGGCAAGTGGTTCACTTCCACCGAGTTCAAGAGAGTTGACGATAATCTTCTGTGCCTTCAGCAAAGGATGGAAAAAGGCATCGAGAGCCAGGTTCTTCTCGGAGAGTTCCGCAATGGTTCCATTGAAGGAATTTCCGTAACGGACACTGCCAAGATACCGATCGAATGTGAGAAGAATGGAATAATCCTTCTTCAGATAGGAGAGCTGCTTAGCACACTTGAGGGAAAGGTCCGTCAGGACTTTCATGACTTCCGTTGCTTCTTCCTGTTTGAGGGAGCTCAGATGGTTTCGTAAGTCAATGACTTCATAGGGAACCATGAAGACGGTCTCCCCGGTTGCGGAATAGGAAACGACAGCTCCTTTTACCGAACCTTTGCAGGAGAGTTTGATTGGCAGAGCTTCCTGTCCGCCTTTGAATGAAACCACATCGGTGGAAAGATACTGAGAGTACCGATTGCGGTACGTGTTCATAATGTTGGTCAGAGAACGTTCGACACTCCGCAGTTCTCCTCTCACCTCTTTCAGTTTCGAAGAGGCATTGTCGGAAACCGTCATATCCTGTTCGATGGAAGTGACGAGGTCTCGTTTGAGTGCGATAAGCGGATTAAGATCGAGGGCATCATCGTTGAGATGATAGAACTCCTTGTGATCGTAAAACATGTCATAAAGATACTGGCTCGCACTCAAAAGGTCACCGATATTGTAAAGCTCCGGGGCGGAAAGAACCGAACCTTTATCGAGCGAAGCAAAAAGAGGGTCCATATCCAGGAGGGAAGGAATCGTAATTTGGTGCCCCTGAGAAAGGAAGCGGGAGAATTCCTCGAGATATTCGTGGGAAGTCTCGAGTTCAACGGCATCTTTTGCGGCATAGTCCTCATAATTAAAGGAATTTTTGAGTCCATCCAAGGAAAAATAGGATTTCAGCTGTTGGATGACCTGGTTGATTTCGTTATCGAGAATATTGTCTTTCATACGCAAGATTTTACCACAAAGAGAGGACTCCCGTGTCGCCAGTTTGCTATACTTATCTTATGTATTACGCTAAAATCAAAACTGACAGAGCCAAGGCGGAAGAAATCAGAAACTTCTATCAGGCCAAAGAGATTACCGACGAACAACTACCCGGGAGTTTTACAGTTGAGTCTTGACAAATAGGGTAAAAATCGGAGTAAAGTCATGGTCTTATATACTTTGTATATAAGATTTTTTTCGACTAATTTTTCTTGCTTTATTTTACTAGCGTAAAGCGGGGTAAAGTGATATAATAGGTTCACATGACCTGAGGAGGCACGAAAAAATGAGACTTTCCAAGACCGTTTCCAAGAATGTGACATCATATTCCGCAATCGAATCCTACGTCACGGCCGACGGAAGGAAAACCACACGGACGGTCCGTTCTTTCGGATCCGACGCGAAATTGAGGGCGGAGGGCATAGAAGATCCCGAGGCCTACGTCCTCGAGGAAATCCGCAAGCTCAACGAGAAGAATGCCCGGGATGTCGCGGAACTCTCCCTCACCCTGGACATGGGCGAACCCCTGAAGGAAGAGGGCAGCATGTCCGAGGACACTTCAAGCAACATAGGATACGCATACATATCAGCCCTCTATGAAAGGCTTGGGCTTGGAAAGTTCGCAGAGGGGCTGGAGACCAAGGCGAAATATGACGCCGACGCCATATTCAGGCACTGCGTGGTCTGCAGGATGCTCAATCCGGGATCGAAGAAGTCGGACTATGAGGCCAAGGGAAGGTTCTACGGCGGGAAGAGCTTCGGGCTCCATGACATCTACCGCTTCCTCACCCTCCTGTCCAGGAATTCGGAGGAACTTCAGGCTGTCCTCTTCCAGGGAGCGAAGAGGACCGTCGGACTCGATACGGATGTGCTTTACTACGACTGCACGAACTTCTATTTCGAGACGGAGACACAGGATGACAACGAGTACGACGATGACGGCGACATACTCCAGTGGGGGTTCCGCAGATACGGCCCGAGCAAAGAACACAGACCGAACCCGATCGTGGAGATGGGACTTTTCACGGACAGGAACGGCATTCCGATTTCCTACTGCATCGAAAGCGGGTCGAAAAGCGAGCAGACGACTGTCATCCCGTTGGAGAAGAGGATGCTCTCCGACTACCGGACATCCAAGTTCATCTACTGCTCCGACGGCGGCCTGGGCTCATACGAGAACCGTGCCTTCAACGCCATCGGAGGCAGGGACTACATAGTGACCCAGTCACTGAAGAAGCTCGAGGGAAAGGAACTGGGGCTGATGATGAAGGACATGAACTGGACATTCCTCGACAGCGGAGCCCCGGCTTCGCTGGAATCGTTCAGGGCGGCTGCCGAGAAGAAGAGGGCCGGACTGGCGCTGACCGGCGAGGAGGAAGCGATGCTGGCCCATGACATCATATGCAAGACCTTTCCGATGACGCATTCCGTCAGCGTGAAGAGCTTCGCCCCCAAGATGGACGGCAAGCTGAAGATGGAGGAGACGGTACATGTCACCTTCTCTGCAAAATACTACATTTACCAGAGGAACATATTCGAAAGACAGCTTGAAGCCGCAAAGGAGCTGGCCGAAAGGAACAAGGCCATAAAGAAGCGGGGACCGAACGACGCCGCAAGGTTCCTCAAGATACGGGCGTGCACGGAAAACGGCGAGAGCGCCGACGAGATAGAAGTCGTCGTCAACGACTCGGTGGCGGAAGAGGAGAAGTCGTTCCACGGGTTCTACGGTGTTGCCACTTCGCTCGACAAGACCACGAATGAAATCCTGGAAATCAACGCGGGGAGATGGAAGATAGAGCAGTCCTTCCGAATCATGAAGACGAAATTCGAGTCGAGGCCCGCCTACCTTTCCACTCCGGATCATCTGAAGGCGCATTTCGCAATCTGCTATGCGGCTTTGACCATCTACCGGATAATGGAGGTGCTTCTGAACAGGGAGCGCGGAGACGGCCCATCCCTTACAGCAAGAGAAATCATCGGGACGATGCGGAACATGAGGGTCGTCGAACTTACGCCGGGCTACTGCAAGTCGGCATACACGGGATCGAGGACGCTGACTGCATTGGAGAAGGTCTTCCGTCTGACGCTCGACAGGAAAGGATACCGGGAGTCCAAGCTCAACAGGATCTTCGGAGTGGATGCGGGCCCAAAGAAAGAAGAGACAAAAGTCAAAAAAGGAAGCGACTGAGGGGCGCTTCCTTTTTTGGTTCCTGTCCTTTGGACTTTACGCTCACTTTACGCCATTTTCTATGGGTAAAGTGTAAAACTCAGGATTTTACCACAAAGAGAGGACTCCCGTGTCGCCAGTTTGCTATACTTATCTTATGTATTACGCTAAAATCAAAACTGACAGAGCCAAGGCGGAAGAAATCAGAAACTTCTATCAGGCCAAAGAGATTACCGACGAACAACTACCCTATGAATATTTTCTCATGAAAAAGGGGGATGTCACCATCCACGCCTATAAGAATAAGAAAGAAATCTATACCATCGTCTTCTCCTCCGAAGAGGAATCGGCGGTGGATGAAGCGAGATATTTCGACCCGGATCCGATTGTGACACAGGTAAGTTCCCCTATCACCGCAGAGAAAGGGGAGTACTTCCTCAGTTGGGAAGATCACGGAAGCCAGATCGGAAGCGATGAAGTCGGTGTCGGCGACTTCTTCGGTCCTTTGATTGTCTGTGCCACCTTTGTCGGGAGAGAGGATATCGCCTTCCTTGAGAAATATCAGATCAACGATTCCAAAAAGATGAAGGATCCCTACATTCTCTCCATCGGTCCAACCATCAAACGGAGAATCAAGAACTATGTAGTCATGGTATCGGCAAAGAAACTGTCCGACCTTGCCGCAAACCATTTCAACATTCACAAGGCCATGGCAAAATGCCACAATCTCGCCCAGAAGGGATTAATGGAAAAGTATCATATCGATAGTGAGATCATCATCTATGTCGATCAGTTCACACCGGAAAAGGACTACCGTAAACTTGTCGGCAACGAGATTGTGACCAATCCGATCTATTTCCGTACCAAAGGGGAATCCTTCTATCCTTCCGTGGCAGCCGCTTCCGTCATCGCCCGTTACACCTTCCTCAAAGAATGGGAAACGATGGAGAAAAAACTTGGTGTCGCCATCCCCAAGGGGGCCGGTGCCCAGGTAGACAGTGCCTTTCACCGGCTGAAAAACACAAAGCAGAAAGAGGAACTGGATCAATATGTCAAAAGGTTCTTCTCCAACTATGAAAGGTAAAGAGAATAGTCTATAATGTTGCAAGGAGGAGAATACGCATGAAAAACGACCTTCTGTTTGCAACGCTATCGCTCGTCAGCGGATTCTCCCGCTCCCGAGACAAAGAGAATGGAACACTGAAAGGCATGGAAATCGAGAAGAACAATACCTTCCAGATTACCGGAACTTACACAAATGTCAATGATTTTTGGGGAATCAATGTCCAGAACACCGGAACCGAGGACTATTTCTACTCCTTCGATGCCGATGATGCGAATATCGTCTATTATAAGAAAGGCGAAAAGAAGACCTTCCATGACATCAAGGAAGGAGATAAACTCCGTGTCACTTATGACGGATCCGTCTCTCTTGTCTATCCTCCGAAGCTGAATAATATTTCCAAAATCGAAATTCTTGATACCGATAAAAAATAGGAAGTTTTCTTCCTATTTTTTTGATTTCCGGATATTTTGGATTCAAATCAAAGAGAATCAAAAATGATGTTTCATTTCGAACGTACTAAATACCGCGATAAATCACCCCGTTGACAGATGCGGTCAGCCTGCGATATCTTTCCCTTAATGACAACCGGATTGGCAGAAAAAAAGGGAAAACTAAGAGCAGATAGAAACGTTCACTTTGATAAACAGCCTTCCTGAAAATTCATAATAGCAGGTCTCATAAGACCCTTCAATGAAGCCTTCAGTTTCCAAATCCAGAAAAGCCGTCATCAAATTCCATTAAACTAAAATTATGTAACCGTTTTCAAGGACAGTAAAACAAAAGCAAAACTCAGTCTCTCACTTTTTCTGACTGCAGCGTTCTTCTTCACAGGCTGTCAGAAAAAAGAACTCTACCGAAGCTGAGAATAACACGGAGAGGATTACGCAAACCGGAGTCGAATCCGATATTTACAGCAAGGAGGAAGGCACCGCTCCCGATACTGGATTCACGGAAGATTCTACAACAGAAACAGCAGCTTCTGCTTCCTCCTTCAGGCCTGCACGATCAAGACAGAATCCATCGGGGAAATGAAATACTGGTTCTATGCACCGGTCTCTCCGAAAGGAAACATGCCGCGCTTCTTGTCTATCTTCATAGTGGAAGCGGAAAAGAAGATAATCTGAGCCTGATTACCGATGCCTATGGTTTTCCGAGATATCTGAAAGAAGGGACACTCGGTGACTATCTGCCTATGTCATCATTCCACAGCTGCCCTCTTCGCAGAAAGGATGGCAGAATGCGACAAGTGCAGTCTACGACTTGATTCAGGCAACCTCTTCCCGATACGTCAGCGACAAAGCAAAGATTGCTTTGTCCGGATACAGCATGGCGAAACAGGAACTTATAGTCTCGCCTTCACCTATCCTTCTCTGTTCTCAAGAATTGCGCTCCTTTCCGAAAACATCAAAATAACCGATGCAAATGTGGCTGCGCTGAAAGGACTTCCGATTTGAGCCTTTGTCGGTTTTGCCGATACCATCGTTTTCCCGAATGCCTCCATCGGATTTGTCGATGCAATCAACTAAACAGGAGGAGAAGCAAAAATCACAATCTTTGAGTGTGCCGACCATTTCACGGTTTCTTCCCTGACATACCCAGATAAGGAAATTAATCCCGTCAACCGGTTATTAGCCTAAGAAGACAACATAAAAAGAAGAGGAATGAGTCCTCTTCTTTTTATGTTGTCATCGTTCCTTATTTCGCTAAAAACAATGCTTCCACTTCGGCAGTAAAAGAAGCATCTTCGACATGGGCATCAGAGTATTTAGCCATGGAAAGCATCGAAAACCCATGATTCAGGACTTTGATATCCAGGACATCGTCAATGTTCTTACCAAGACTCTCAGCGAGGCGCTCTGCCTTGTCAGTTGCTGATTTCAAGGCAAGAAGCATCGCAGCTTTCTCTCCTTCCTCTTTCTTCGAAGAGAGGAAAGAGCAGCTGACAGTGAGCTCCGTGGCTTCCGCATTGCCAGTAAAAGCAAAGAGGGAAGAAGCCAAGGATAAGTCAAGAGGAAGGTTGAGGCGGTAGGTATCTCTCATCTGATATCCGAGGAAGATTTCGAGGCCATCTTGCCTCCGGTACTGTTTCTGAATTTCCGTTGCGACATAGGCCGGAGGCTCGTTTAGAGACAGCTTCTCAAGACCTGCAAGGAAATCAGAGAACGCTTTGTCCTTCCTGGATTTCAGGTTCTTTCCATCCTCGTCGAAAACAGAGAGTTCGAACTGAAACGACATCGTATCCACAGGAAGAGAATAGGTCCCTTCCCCCTGTACCGTGATTTTTGTCTCCATCTTATTTTGTAAAGGAAATACGGAAGGTGATGTCCCGTTTTTCCATATCCTTCTCTAAGATTTTCAGCGTGAGAGAGAAGCCGTCATACTGCATGGTAACACCGGTGATATGTTCGTTTTCTTTTGTCTCTTCGAGAGAAGAAGTTTTGCCCGTGTCGCTGAGTGCCTTTTCATAGCTTCGATACAAAGCATCACGGAAGGTGTAATACTTCTCATTCTCCGTTTTGGAGGGAACATGGTTAGAATCTTCATCGAAAAGTTCAAACCAATTACCGACATTATAGTCGAGGCGGAGCGTCGAATCCTTATAGAGAGAGGCAGTCACTTCGCTGTATCCGTTCTTCAGAGTCGGGAGTGCATTGAACTTGGCTTCAGTAAGGAATTCCTTTGCCGTCTCATAATCCGAAGAAGAAAGTAGTTCCTTCCAGGACATGTCATTCACGGACTTCATGTTGTCGGGATCGATGCCATTCTCTGTCGTTCCGATTTCGGAGAAGAGAGAGGTGTTGGTGAAACCGCCCCCGTTATTGTCTCTTCCTTTCATGGTGAAGCGATAGGAATTATTCTCCGGAGTGATTCTGAGTTCGGAGATAGTTCCTTTTCTTCCGAGCGAGGAAAAATCGGCGCTGTCGAGGCTCACGATGCCACTATCGAGCATCGTGAAGACATAGTCCACTCCGTCTTTTGCAAAGAAGCGGGAATCAAGGGAGAACGTCGGACTGACGGAATCGTTGACGATGGTTGCGCCATCCTTATAGAACGAACCATCCTGATAACGGAGTCTCTGTTTTCTATTATTTCCGTCAAGATAATAGGCCTCTTCGATCGTCCCGTCGCCTGCACGGACAACCATGGAATTATCCGTTTTCAAATAAGTCTTATCGGCATCATGGGCGAAGTCCCCTTCGTCATCACGGCTATGATAAGTGATCTTTTCGGTGTAATTTCCGTTGCGGAGCGAGAGAAATAGGGATTCGAGTTCTTCGATTTTTTCCCCTTCCTTTTCCTTGAGGAAATGGGCAGTGACTTTCTCATCGGTCTTTCCCATCGCCACAATCGTTCCAACGACTGACATGTTGAAAGTATAGGTATAACCGGGCACGAGGTCTGTGTTGGCAATCGGAGTCATCTTCGCTTCATAGGAGGTGATATCGGTTCCATCGGTATAGAGTGTCAGACTCTGAAGCTCGCTTTCGGAAGAACCGGCTGTTAGACAGCTGGTGACAAACGGAAGCGAAGCCTGGTCCTGCATGTTCTCGATATCGAGGACAAAGGAATAAGGTTTCTCTCCTTTGACGAAGTCGGAAGCAGTGAAGGAATAGAACGGATTGTAAAAGCCGGAAGTCGTGAAGCTGATTCCGACCTTCTCATTCGTGGTTCCGTCGAGTCTTCCATAAGAGCGGACAATGTGATTATCCGCACTGATTCGTTTATCAATCAGCATGCCCTCGGAATCCGAGACATAGTCGCGCATCAAAGAAACAGTGTTTCTTGAAGGCTGAAGTCTGTCGTAAGGAATCGGATCCGACACTTTATATTGTTTGTCATCATAGCGGTCGGAATAAAGCCGGTAGGCGTATTCATCAATCGTCGTCTCGAAATCGAGATAAGACGAATTGTACATGACAATCTGTACTTCCCCGTTATCGGTGATGGTGGAACGGACCAACTGAGATTCGACGGCAATGCCCGCTGATGCCCGGTAGAGCATCGCTTCCGTGAGTTCTTCCGTCTTCTTAATGTCCGTTGTGGGAGTAATTGTCTCTGTGCGAGATGTCGGCTTTTCCGTCCCCTCGCTCTTGTTGTCCCCGCAGGAAGAAAGTGCGGTGACAAGAAGGAGGGAAACTAAGGAATAAGAAATCTGTTTCTTCATCTTATCTCCTTTCTGAAGAAGCTGAAGCAAAGCAGCTTCTACTTATAGAAATGACGTAGCAATTCTTTCATGTAATCATCAATCGGCGAAAAGAATGTCATCCGCTTGAGCGTTCTCGGATGAATCAGAGAGAGGGAATAGGCGTGGAGCGCCTGGCCTTGGGTCGCCGCCTTATCCTCTTTCCTTCCATAGAGAGTATCCCCGACAATCGGGAAACCGATATAGGAAAGATGGGCGCGAATCTGATGGGTCCTTCCCGTCTCCAAGGTGCACTTGAGAAGAGAGACTTTTCCGTTGTTTCCCAACGTGACACAGTGCGTGATGGCGTCTCTTCCCTTATAGACATCGACAAGCGCTTTTCTTTCGGTGTGGTTGGGTCTTGTGAGCGGTGCTTCGATGCGAAAGCGTTTGTCCGGCACATTCCCATACACCAAGGCGAGATAGCTGCGGTGGAAATCCCCTTCTCTCACCTCTTCGGAGAGTGTCTTCTGTGCCTCAGGATTCTGAGCGACGACGAGAAGTCCGGAAGTGTCCTTATCGATACGATGGACAATGCCAGGTCGGATGTTCTCTTTGTCATCCGGATCGAAGTCGAAGGTGGAGTCGTCATCGAAGAGATAATTGACAAGGGTATCATTCTTATGGCCCGGAGCGGGATGGACAACCATGCCGCGGGGCTTATTGATAATGGCAATATCTTCATCACGATAGACATAATCGAGTTCGACCGATTGGTTCGGCTTTTCGACGGCCGGTTTTTCCACTTCCTTCGGTTCATAGTCGATTTCGGTATCGATGGTCACTTTGAAGGAAGGGGAATCAATCACCTTTCCGGCGACTTTGACCCATCCATTCTTGATGGCTTTGCTCGCCTGGGAACGGGACAGAGAGAAAAGGCGGCTCAGGACGACATCAAGGCGGCCCGTTTCCGTGGCTTTCTCAGTCATCTTTCTTTTCCTCCCGGTCTTTTTCCTTCTCTTCATCGAGCTGATGGAGCTTTTCCTTCATGTCATCCCCACTGACGCCGTCTTCGGCCTGGAAGACTCCGGAAGCTTCGGCTTCCTTTTCCTTCTTCTCCTCTTCCTTCATCTCCTTCCATTCCTTGCGGAATTCGAGGACAAAGCCAATAAGGAGCAGAACGACACCGATGGTCAGATAGTAATCGGCAAGATTACAGATTGGAAAACTCGGCCAGAACGTGAACTGAAGAAAATCGATGACGCCATTCTTATAGATGCCGGCACCGGCTAGGCAGCCGAGGCGGTCGACCAGGTTTCCGATGGCACCTGGTGCCATCAGAACCATACCGACAGTCATCCATTTGTTGTACTTATCGAAACGGAAGATCAGGTTGAAGGTGAGGGCGATGGATGCAATCATGGAAATGACGCAGAGCGCCCACATCTTTCCGGAGAAAGATCCCCAGGCGGCACCGTCATTGGCAGTGAACGTGAGGTTGAGGATATAGGGGATGATGGTAGTATTCGTCGGTTTTTCCGCACCATGGAAATAGTCGTAGGCGAGATGCTTGGTGAAATAGTCGCTTAAGAAGAGACCGATGGCAAGGAAGATCATCGAAAGATAGAAGGGATAGTTGAGATGGCGGAAGTAGTTTTTTGTCTTTCCGGGGAGTTCACTGAAGTATTTTCTGATTTTCTCTTTCATTGGGCATCTCCTTCCAGCTTCTCCACCACACGGTGGCAACGGGAGCAGAGATGATGTCCTTCCTGATCCGTCTCGAGCGTATCGAAATAGTTCCAGCAGCGTTCACAGCGTTCGCCGTCATGCTTACTGACCTTGTTTTCCTCACTCTTGGCGAAATGGGAGACGATGAAAATCCTTTCGAGTTCTCCTTCGCCGAGAAGGTCGATGAGTTCTTCCTCTTTCTTGTCGGCGGGCATATAAAGAACACTCGCTTCAGAGGAGGAACCGATGGTACCGGCCTTGCGGACAGGTTCCATCAGATTGTTTACATGGGAACGCAGTTCGAGAAGGGTACGATAATCCTCAGAGAGCTTTTCGTCGATTTCACCGAGTTCCGGATAACTTTCCAAAGCAATAGACTGTTTCTTTCCGTCCATGGAAAGGGAACGATAGATTTCCTCACAGGTGAAGCAGAGAATCGGGGAATAGGCGATGGCGATATTCTTCACAATCTGGAAGAGAACATACTGCGTATCTCTTCTCATCTTGGAATCCTTCTCTTCGCAGTACAGGGTATCCTTGGAGAAATCGAGGTAGAAAGAAGAGAGGTCGTTGACAAAGAAGTTGGTGACGGCATCCGTGACTTCCATGATGTCATAGGTGTCATATCCCTTCTTCATGAGGGCGAGGACTTCCTTGAGGCGGTTGAGCATCATCCGGTTCATCAGAGAGAGATGTTCCGGCTGATAGGAAGCGTCATAGACATGACCTTCATCGTCGTCCTGAAGATTGGAAAGCATGAACTTGAAGGTATTGCGGATCTTGCGGTACTGATCGGCGCAGACTTTGAGCAAATCCTGAGAAAGTTTGATTTCGGCCGTCGTATAGTCGATGCTCGTCGTCCAGAGACGGAGAATATCGGCACCGAAATTGTTGCAGATTGTGACAGGATCGATACCGTTCTTCTTGGACTTGGAGAACTTCTCGCCGTTCTGGTCCACAATGAAGCCATGGGTGAGAATGTTCTTGTAAGGGGCTTTTCCGGTATAGGCGACGGAAAGGATGATGGAGGAGTTATACCAGCCACGATACTGATCGTTGCCTTCGAAATAGATGTCGGCAGGGAAAGGATGGTCTAAGGCGATGTCGCTTCCAAGGAAGGAAGAACCAGAATCGAACCAGACATCCATGATGTCCTTCTCCTTGGTGAAGTGGCCGCTAGGAGAATGAATGCTCGTATATCCTTCCGGAAGAAGTTCTTCCGCCGTCTTTTCATACCAGATATCGGAGCCCTGTTCCGCAAAGAGCTTTTCGATGTGTTCGAAGAGCTTTTCGTCGAGAATCGGTTCACCGTCTTCTCCGTAGAAGATCGGAATTGGGACACCCCAGAGACGCTGACGGGAAATGCACCAGTCATCGCGGTCGGAGAGCATGTTTTCAAAGCGAACCTTGCCCCAGCTGGGGATATAGTTGACCTTGTCAGCTTCCTTGAGGAGCTTCTCCTTGATTTTGCTGATGGAGCAGAACCACTGGTCTGTCGCACGGAAAATGGTCGGTTTCTTCGTTCTCCAGTCATGCGGATAGGCATGAACGATATCCTTGGTACGGATCAGGTTGCCGTTGTCTCTCAGAATCTCAATGACTTTCTTGGAGCAGTCCTCATAAAACAGACCCTGGACTTCCTTGCCGGCCCCTTCATTCATATAGCCCTTGGGATCGACCGTACAGATAATCGGAAGATTGTACTTTTTGCCGATACGGTAGTCATCAGCGCCGTGGCCAGGACCTAAATGAACAATGCCGGTACCGGAATCGGAAGTAACATAGTCATCGACACAGACCGGGACAAGTCGGTCCTGATAAGGATGATGGACTAAGACTCCCTCGACATCTCTGCCGGTGAACTCTTTCAGAAGTTCCATCGTTTCGAATCCGACTTCTGTTTTCAGGTTCTCGGAGAGATCCTTGAGCATGACGAAATCGCCTTTTTCGGTATGATAAAGTCCGTAGACAAATTTCGGATTGAGGCAAAGTCCCTGGTTGGACGGAATGGTCCAGCCGGTGGTCGTCCAGACGAGGAAGGCATCCCCTTCGGAGACGAATTCATTTCCTTTAGCCACCGGGAAACGGAAATAAATCGTGGTTGCGGTGACATCATGATATTCGATTTCGGCTTCGGCGAGCGCAGATTCGCTCGACCAGGACCAGTTGACCGGTTTGAGACCCTTATAGATAAGTCCGTCCATGGCCATCTTGGCAAAGACACGGACCTGATTGACTTCATAATCCCGGTTCAGTGTAAGGTAGGGATGGTGATAGTCACCCAAAACACCGAGACGGAGCATCTGTTGTCTCTGACGATCGACCTGGGTAAGGGCATATTCTCTGCATTTCCTGCGGAAATCGGCAGGAGCTGTCGTTCTTCTGTCAACACCGGATTTAGTGACGCAGTTCTCAATCGGAAGGCCGTGCGTATCCCAGCCCGGAGTATAGGGGACATAATAGCCCTCGAGATTCTTCGAACGGATGATGATATCCTTGACGATCTTGTTGAGTGCATGGCCGGCATGGATCTCTCCATTGGCATACGGCGGGCCGTCATGAAGATAGAACGGCTTCTTCGCATCATGATTATCCAAAAGCAGCTGGTACAGGTTCATCTCATCCCATTCTTTTGCCATGTTTCCTTCCCAGGAAGGGAGGTTGGCACGCATCGGGAATTTGCCTTTCGGCATGGTCAATGTCTTTTTCAATTCCATAAAAGGCCTCCAAAAAATAAGGGTTTCCAAAGAAACTTTCTTATTATATTAAAAGTATAATAAATACACAAATCCAGGTTGAAAGAAAAAAGCGGCCTAAGCCGCCTGTTTTCAAATCTGATCCTGTCTTGCAATCGTGTCGTTATCGACATTGGGATCGACTTCATTGAAGATTTCCGTAAAGGTCGGAATCTCTTCGCCATCCTCATCGTAATGACGGATTTCCTGTTTTGCGATGGCCTGGATTTTCTCCTTTTTTTGAATGAGACAGGGCGTATCGAAAGCAAAATGAAGAATGTCCTCATAGACAATTCCATTAAGACGCAAGGATTTCAGCATGGAATGGTTCAGTCCGGAATAGAGATAGAAGCCATAATTTCCTCGGAGGGATGAGAGGACTTTCTTGGCAGAATGTTCCGAGCACATCGGATCCTGGTCGCCTCTTAAGAGAATGGTTTCCTGCTTTACCTTACGCATATATTTTCTGTTCTTGAGAATGGAACAGAAAATCGTGACCAAAAGACCGAACATGCCTTTGACCGTCTGTCTTCCCATTGCGGAAGAGACGCGGTTGCCGTACTTCTTCTCGAGGTCCTTGAACTTCTTCGCATAGCGGAGATAACCAGGAATCATGTTGTTGAGAATCGTATCGTAAATCGGTGCGACAAGAATGACTTTGTCCACATGCTTCTGATACTGATAAGCAATTTTGCAGACAAGTGCACCGCTGAAGGAATAACCCATCAAAAGGATGCGATACCCCTGAGCAATGTATTTTTCCACCGCATCACGGAGTCTCTTCTCATAGAGGCGAGTATGATGGGTTTTTGTATCGGAAGCCTCAAAAAGGCGAACCGGAGCAACGATGCATTCCGGATAGTCATTCTGGAACTTCTGGACATAGTAATCGTGCATTCCCATCGCATCATGGGTATCGGTAGTCTGGAAGCCATTCGTACAGATAAGAACTGTTTTCTGAGTCGGTTTCTTTATAGTTAAATTCCCGTTTGTCTTTTTTACAACTTTAACATTATCTTTAGAATTGTTCATATTTCAACCTCTTATCTAAACCGGTACATGAAGATGCCGGCTGCCACAGCGACATTGAGAGAATCAATGCCGTTCATTTCAATTCTCAGCTTATCGCCCAAGCTGAGATTCTGTTTCGATACCCCCTGGCCTTCATTGCCGAAGACGAGGACAAATGGTTTCTCTAACGCACTGACTTTGCTTTCATCCACACCATCCAATGTCGTGAGATAGATATGATATCCGCGTTCTTTCAGTGTGATGAGATCTTCCCGTAATACAGGCAGATGGAACAGAGCGCCTTTCGTGCTCTGAATAACTTTACTGTTATATAAGGAGACAGAATCTTTCGACAATACCAAGGAAGAATACCCGAAGGAAAGTGCTGTCCGTATCATGGTTCCGGCATTTCCAGGATCCTGGATGCGGTCGAGATAGATAACCTTATCTCCCAAGGAATCCAAGGTTGCCATCTTTTTCTTACAGACTCCCATCATGGTCGGCAAGGACTGATAGGATGATAGTTCCCGGTAAAGTCCCTGTTTCAGTCCGTAGATGGGAACATCCATCTTGGGACAGGAAGTCCCGTCGACGACAACGAGTGCCTGAAGAAGGCCATCCTTCATGGCCTCTTCCACAAGGTCTTTTCCTTCCACGAGAAAGAGAGACTGCTTGGCGTCGCCTTTTTTCAATGCCAGAAGTTCTTTATAGGTCTTGTTGTCCTTGCTCTCAATAATGCGGAATGACATGATCTAACTCTCCCTCAAAATATCCCTGATTGATATCCGCCTGTAAGCGGTCATAATCCGGGCAATAATATTTTACGATAGAATAGAATCTAGCGTTATGGTTTATTTCAAAAATATGAGCGATTTCATGGATGAGAACGCTGTCAGAAATATAGGTCGGATAAGCAAAAAGCCGGTAATCGAATTTCATCTGGTGGATTCTCGGAAAACAGGAGCCCAGATAGGAAAGGAAGAGGCCAGTCCGAATGGTCCAATCGGACAAATCGACATTCATCCGTTTTCCTAGAATAACCAATCGTTCCTTCAGATATTCAAGGAATAGTTTCTTATATTTTGTGAGAGGATCCTTCATGGTCTTAGGAACATAGAAATAGAAAGGATCATTCTTTTTTCCGACATCATCGGTCAGGTATCTCTTTTTCCCTAAAAGATAAAGATAGACGCCTTCTTTATAAAAAGGACGGCCGTAGACATTGTCCGGTCTTTTCTTAATGACTTTGGCAATGAACTCCTCGACAGACTTTTTTGAAGTATAACGGGGACAGTAAATCTCGAGTTCTCCATAACTCATTCGGGCAATCATACGGTTTCCGGTCTTTTTCTCATAAACATTGATGGTAATCGGATTTGTGCCGTCAAGAGTACAATCTATCTTATAAAGCAGTATTCGTTTATCCATAGCCTCTCTATTTTAGCCTTTCCCGTTCTCTTAGCCAACCCCATGTTTTGAAACCGCAAAGAAAAAGCGCAGAATTTTTTTCAGAAATCTCTTGCATTCATTTCCGTATCTAGGTATAATTTATAAGCTTGACATGCGGACGTGGCGGAATTGGTAGACGCGCACGTTTGAGGGGCGTGTGGTTTCACCATGTGAGTTCGATTCTCACCGTCCGCACCATCATAAGCATTACTCCGATACAGAAATGTATCGGAGTTTTTGTTTTTTTCATATCACAAATGGACATTCTATCGATTTCATGGTATGATGAAGCCATGTTAGGAACAATCGGAATCGCCGTACCAACCATTCTATACCTCGCTCTCTCCACAATCCACCTGTTTTTCTGTCGGACTGGCAACGAAAAACACAGAATGCGAACTAAGCCCTTCCTTCTGATGTTACTAGGAATTTCGATGTGTTTTTTCTCTAAAGACTATCCTTTGATTCCAGTTGCCTGTTTTTTGGCCTGTATCGGAGATATCATCCTACTCTTTGACGAAAAACCGTTTCTCTTCCTTCTCGGCGCCACCTTCTTTGCTTCCAGCCATGTTCTGAATATTCTGACACAATGTGCCATTCTAGGATGGGAGCTTCAGGCCTGGCATTATGTTTTGCTTTATATCGCCATTCCCATTGCTTCCCTTCTCGGTTATTTTGTCTTTGAAAAAGGGAAGAAATTCTCCCTCTTCAAATATGCTTTTGCAACACTGCATCTTGAAAACGTCATCTTTTCCCTCATTCTTTTCTTCACTGGCACCACTGCCTGCGGAACGATGATCTTTATTGGTTATGTCTGTTGTATCGCCAGCGACATCATCTTAGAAAAAGCAGTGGTCGGAAAAACAATGGAGAAGAGTGACTTCATCATCATGCTTCTTTATCTCGTAGGACAGTTATTCACCTATTATGGTTTAGCCTTCGGCATTCATCACATTTTCTGATCTCTGAATTTTAAAATCTTTTAAGTTTCTTTCAATATTTCAACTTTTCTTTAAGAAAAAATCCTGACATTTAAAGCGCTTTCAATATTTTTTTTAAGAATATTTTGCTGCTTATTTTTAATAAAAAACAGGCTACTTTCATTTGATTTTTAATGAAAAATTCCTATTTTCATCGCTTTTCACATGTCTACTATAATCATTAATCTTTTCTTAATAGAAAAAGGCTGAAATTATAATAAAAACATTGAAATGAAAGGCTTAAACAATATGAAAAAAACAAAAACAATTATGCTTCTTTCTCTGCTCGGTCTGCTTGTCACAGGCTGCGATTCCAAGCCCAGTGAAAAAACGACCGAAGAAACTCCTGCTACTGAGGCTCCTGCTACGGATGCTCCTGCCACCGAAACTCCTGTTGTGAAAACTCCGGACTATTTTTTAGCCGGCAATATCAATCTCGGCGAAAAAGACAGTGAGAAATTCGATTATGATGAAGCAACCAAGACCTATACTTTGACTGGTATTTCCCTCAAGAGAGGCGACGCTTTCTTCATTAATGGAACGGATGATGCTGCCGTCATTTCTTTCGATTCTCTGACTGCCAAGGACGGTTTTGAAGCCGGCAACGGTCATTACATCAAGGTCATGAACGAAGGTATCTACACTCTCACCATCAAGGAGGGCGCCCTCACTCTGACCAAAACCGGTTCCAATTATACCGATGTCAAGCTCGTCTATGCTGACGGGCAGGATGCTATCGCCTTCACCATGAAGGAAGATTTCACCTTTGCCATCGAAGATGCTCCCTTACGTTATCGTCAGCAGTTCCACATCGAGATGGATGGTGAAACTCTCGGTTTCGACAGCATGGCTTTCAACCCCGCCTATTACAAAGCCTTCCGCTTCAACGATAACAACATTGAGTCCATCAAGAAGGGTCTCTTTGATATCACCATTGATTTCTCCCTCTCTCAGCCTCTCGTTTTCACTTCCGATGAAATCAAGGAAGAGAATCAGGCTCCGGAAGACGGCGATGCCTATAAGAAGTTCATCAAGCAGTTCAGCAACCAGTTTGCGGAAGAAGGAAGCAAGTTCACTTCCGAATCCACGGTTACCCAGAACGGCAGCATCACCAAGAAGACCATTTCCGAAACCTTAAACGAAAATCAGCACTACATCCAGAGCGAAGAATACTCTTACTCTGCCGATCAGACTGCGGAAGGTGCCATTACAGAAGAAGCCGGAAAAGAAAATTCCGCAATTTCCAAGAAAGAAGCCGTTCTCAATTCCACTAACTATTACGAAATCGCAAAATACGAAGGTTCCTCTCTCACAAATCCGTCCGTCTCCGGTGCTCTTATCAAGGATGAAACCGAAAATGTCACCGAAAAAGCCGACGAACCGGAAAGCACATTGGTCAACGCCTTCGAAAGAAAGTATCTGACCACGGAACAAGCCAAGGAAAAAGTTATCGACTATCTGGCAGAGTACAACCACATCAACACCATTCTCGGATACTTCCTCGCTCACGCCCACATTACCGGCAGTTCCTCGCTCACTGATGACGCCATCAAGGATAACATCAAGATCAAGAGCGAATATATTGGCGACATCGGCGATGCCATGAAGATTGAATTCAGCAACTATGAAGTTTCTGCCAGTGCTTATGGAACATCCTATTACGCCACCAACAATCTTGTCCTCACCCTCAACGAAGACGGCAAAATTGAAAGCGGCGAATACACAATGAAGTCTTATTCCGGAAGCAAGATTGTCGATACCAGCACCAAGCTCCCTGTCGATAACATCGAAGACTATCTCACCAAGACTGAGGTCTACAAGTTCTCTGCCGAGTATGGCGATAGAAGTGCCGTTTCCGCCTTCCAGATTCCCTTGGAGGACAACATCGCCAGCGAGATCGAAACTGCAACCGATAACATGGAGATTTCTTCCAGAGTCCAGACCCTGGAAATCAAGGATCTCGGCGTCATCGCCGTCGAGCCGGCTGCTCCGATTGATCTTGGCAACTACAAAATCATGACTTATGATTCCGAATTCTTCAGCAAGAACTACAATGGTTCCCTTGCAGGAAAAGGTAAGATTGGTGAAACCACCATCACCATCGGCAACGAATACAATATGGTCACCTATGATCTCCATGTCACCACGGTCTATGAAGCCTTCTCTACCTCTTCCCAGCTTGGCAACCTCACGGTCGATGGAAAATCCATTTCCACAGTCTATGTCGGACAGAGCTACAATTTCAAATTAACTCCTTATGCCGGATACGATCCCACCGACATCCAGATTGCTGCCAGCAGCGATGCCGTCACCCTCTCTGACTTCAACAGCAATGAAGATAAGAAGGCAACTGGCGCCATCACCTTCAAGCTCACGGTCAATCGTGCGGAATCCGGTGTGAAGATCACCTATGGATCCAAGACCAAGCCCACGATTTCCACCTCTCTCTCCCTCAACATCACCGATCCTTGGACTGCCGAAAAAGCTGCAGGCACCTATGACATTGGTTCTTCTTACTATGAAATCAAGAGCCTGACGCTCAATGCCGATGGAACAGGATCCGTCGGAATCGGTTCCAACGATCTCGTTGTCACCGACAATTATGACTTCACCTATGATATTTCTTCCACAGGCAAGATCAGCCTCAAGACATCTGATCATGTCACCGCTTTGGATCTTGAAATGAAGGATAGCGAAGAACATCTCGCCGCTTCCTCCGGTTCTGAAAAGACAACCCATAAGAAGGTTCTGCTCAACAAGGTTGAAATCGACAATGTCAGCAAGGTTCCGAGCAGTTCCTATTATGCTACCTTCACCGAAAGACTTGCGATTCTCTGTGGCAAATTCACGATGAAGGATGAATCCGGTACCACCTACACCTATGTCAAGACGGAAATGAGGACCGGTGTCTATGAAGGTGTCATTTACTTCACCGATGGAACTACCACCAGCAAGTTCACATTTAAAGGCCCGAGCAGCTCCTATTCCTCCTATGGCGCCACTGCATCGAATTATTACGCGGATAGCACAAGCTCCTCTTACACTTCTTACTCCGGTAGCTACACTTATGCATCCGGTGTCTACACCGTTACCTTCGGTGCAAAAGTCTTCACCATCACATTAGCGAAGTAATCCGTTTTATTTACAAAAGGCTTCTGCATATCCGCAGAAGCCTTTTTCTTATGTTATATAGAAAAACACCCTGTCATATTTCAGGCAAGGTGTTTTAAATATCTTAACGATCGATAAGAGAATTCAGGAAGTCATCCATGACTTTCGAAGAGGTCGTGTTGAATTTTGTGTAAGGATACTTCTGGAAATCGTAGGCGAGGTTAGAATTATAGGTGAAGAGGCCGCCGACCATTGCGATGGTGTCAGACGGATTTTCGTCCGAATAGTCAATGCTGAGAATGATGCCGCTGGCAGTCATTCCGGAAATCGCCTGAAGATAATCCGAGAAAAGCTCTTCCGTGATGGAAGCACCAATCTGAGAATAAGAACCGAATTCCTTGGCAAAGGCAGAACCGCTCGCCTGGATTCTATCGAACATGTAGAAATCATCCGATAACATATCGAGAATGAGTGTGAGGTTTTCGTAGAAATCATACCAGTGAGAATAGAACTTACCGGTTGAAGAATTCATTTCACGGGAGCCGACATTCACTTTCCCATCTTTATATTCGAAGTAATAGCTGCCATCCTGATAATCCTTCTTTCCGTAGATATCGACATATCCGCGGGAGATGAGAGGATTCTCTTCATAGGCACCCTTTGTCTCTTCGAGATACTCAGGCGTATACTCGATGAAAATGTACTTATCCGTGAAATAGGACTGGCCGATATGGATACTGATGCCATCCCCGGTGTAGTTTCCGAAATCACGGGTATAGTTATGGTTCTTAGACAGCTCATACAGCTTGGTAATTTCGGGATAGACCTCCGGGAACGCAGGGGAAGACGTGTCGAGGAAGGAAGCAAGAATTGCATCGTTCTTATCCGCAAGGGACTGAATCTCAAGCTTGATTGTTTCGTCGATGATTTCTTCCTCGTCGACTTTTCTTCCGAATCCCATGTTGACCGTCAGGGAATTTGTCCCGTTGACAGTCATAGTGAGAGAAAGGACACTCGACTGAAGTTCTTCCATGAAATCTTTCTCTTCGGTCGAGATGAACTGGGTTCCCATGAAGAAGTAGAGGGCCTGGAAATAGGCAGAGAGGGAATTGTTCATCAGATCATAGGTATTGTCTTCTCTCAGATCCATACGATAGTAAGTTGCTGGGAGAATGCTGAGGCCGTAGAATCTGGAAGTGATGCCAAGAGACTGATCACGGAAATAAAGTGCATTACTGATTTTTCCTGTGGCGTCCTTCTCATAATAGAAGTTCCTCTTCTTGGCATCGACACCGACACCATAATCGGCGACAAAGGCGTCGGAATCTCCGCCCTCGTAATAGAATCCGTTCTCATAGCAATCCAACGTAAAGGACGGATTGCTCATGGAATCGAAATCACCGCCTTCCCCGGTCATCTTGACCTGATAACTGGAAGAAGCAATACGGCTGACGACAGAGGAAAGTGCCCAGCTTTCCGTAACGGAAAGAGAGAAATCAGAGGATAATCCGTTATAGGATGCCGTAATTGTAACATCGCCGATGGAGATGCCTTTGACCATTCCAGTCGTCGAAACGGTAGCAACCTTCTTATCGGAGGAAGTCCACTGCGGAGAGATCAGTTTTCCCTGATAGGAACAGGTCATGGTCGTATATTCCCTGACACCAATATGAGTGACACCGGTGATTTCCAGTTTCTCGACCGGTTTTGCCGGCTCAGTGTTCGGAGTTGACGATTCCGTCGGCGTATCGGTGTTCTGACAGCCGACAAGCAAGGAAGGAATCAGAAGAAGCAGCGGAAGTTTCTTATGGGACGATTTCATAATAGTGCACCCTGGGAGTCTGTCTCATAATCACTGAGAGTTTTCCCATAGAAGATATTTCCGTTGGTGAAATTATTGCCGACTTCGGTGTTTTCGTTGACGAAGGAATCTGCTTCGAAGTAAAGGTTAACTTTACCTTCCGACGCATAGACGGTACGGAAAGCGACCGTTCCGATGCTCTTGACAGACTTCGGAAGATAGACATAAGTGAGCTTGGAACAATTGAAGAAAGCATCGTCTCCGATGGTGGTGACATGGGAAGGAATCTGGATTCTTCTGAGTTCATAGCAGAACTTGAAAGCGGAATCCTTGATGACGGTGAGTGTTTCAGGAAGTTTGGCTTCCGTCATGGCCCCACAGGACATAAAGGTATTCTCTTTCAGTTCCGTAATCTTAGTCATACTGAGATCGATTCCGGTGAGGGTGGAGCAGCCTTCGAAGGCATTGTCTCCGATGGAGGTGATGCCATCATGAAGCGTGACAGTGGTAAGAGCACGGCAGCTAGTGAACATCTTAGTCGGGACTTCCGTGACAGCGGCAGGGAAGGTGAAGGACTTCAGACTGAAGCAGGCACTGAAGGCATTCTCACCGATTTCGGACACTGTGGCCGGAAGATCAATCTTGGTGAGATTTCCACAGCTATAGAATGCTGATGCACCGATTTTCGTAACACCATTCGGGATGGTGAAGGACTGAAGCTTGTTGCAATTGCTCAAGAAATCATCAGGGATTTCCGTATAATCACCCTGAATGGTGACACTCTGAAGAGCGCCGTCCTTGTAAAGAAGGCCCCTGGAAAGTTTTGAGAGAGACTTCGGAAGCGTCACTTTGATGAGAGAAGAGTTTTCGCTTATGGCAAGATCACCGACCTCGGTCAGTTTCTCGGCTTTTTCAAGTCGGAGGGTGGTAAGGTTCGTGATGGCGGCCATGGCACGATAACCGATGGAAGTGAGATTGCAGTTAGAGGGAATGCCGATTGCCGTCAGGACCTGGTTTCCGTAGAAGGCATAATCGGAGATATGTTCGACTTCCTCAGGAAGGTCATAAGAAGTAAAGTTGAGTCCGGCAGGATAGAAGTAAAGGGTCTTCTTGTCATTGCTGTAAAGGACGTTGTTCTCCGCAAGGAAATGCTCGCTTCCCTTGGCGGTCTTCACCTTCTTGATGTTGGCGCAGAGATGGAAAACACCGGAGCCCAACTTTTTCAGCGTGGAAGGAAGTGTGACGGTCGTAATGGTCGGACAATAGCAGAATGCCTGATCATCGATTTCCTCAAGTCCTTCAGGGAGATCAAGTTCCTTGATCTGGCTGTCATAGGAGAGACCGAGGAAGGCTTCTTTTCCGATCTTTCTGAGAGAGTGCGGCAAGGTGATGGAGTCGATGGTCTTATAGCGAAAAGCGGCTTCTCCGATTTCACGAACAGGAAGTCCCTGATAGACATCAGGGATGACGATATCATATTCGACGGAAATATAGTCGGTAACGATGAAGTAGCTCCTTGTATCATCGAGTGTCATGACAAGACCGCCGGTCATATCCTCTTCCGGAATGGTCGCATAGGAGGAGCCCTCCGTGGTTGAGGGATCCGTGTCGGGCTTTGCAGTATCCGTGACATTAGGAGTGTTGCTATCCGTCGCAGGTTTTGATGTGTCGGTGTTATTGCCGCAGGCAATCAGGGAGAGGGAGAGAAGGGAGAGGGTAATGAGTCCTAATTTATTCTTTTTCATTCTGTTCGATTCCTTTCTTGATTCAGTCTTCCGTGTTCACACAATAGGACGGAATCTTCGTATTGCCAAGATTGGTGATGGTTGTCTTGTAGGTCTTCGTCGCCTGAACCGTCAGGTTCGTTCCGAGGGAGAAGGTGCCGCTAATCTGATTCTGGAAGCACTTCAGAGTTCCATCCTTGTTCAGCATGACCTGGAAGTCACCGGAAGTGGTCGGCTCATTGACATATTCCTCAAACGGAAGGAGAGAACGGATGGCGAGAGACTTATAGATGGTGTAAGGGGTGAACGTATCGTCTCCGTTATCCTGGAAGCATTCCGGAGCGATGGCGCCGATCATCGGGGCACCATCGAAGAAGGTGGTCCCCATCTCCTGATCGGAGAAGCCCCAGTATTCACGGAATCCGTCTTTTCTCACCAGCTTATGGGTGTCATCGGTAAGATAACGGTAGATGACAATCTGGTTCTTCTTGTCATCGAACTGATAGCAGAGATTGTACTTGTACTCTTCGTATTCGTCATCTTCGGTCTTAGGCGAAATATAACCGGTGAATTCATAAGTGTTATAGATCATCTTCTTCTCGAAGTCGACATAATACTCATAGGAATAATCCTCAATCTGGTTGGTATCGAATCCAACATCGACATGGACCGTGTAGTTCTTGGCGTTCTCATTGTCGTAATTGTAAGGCTGAAGTGCGCCCTTGAGACGGTCGTGTCCGTCCGTATGCTCCAAGGGCTGCATTTCACGGGGGGTCGTGTTGCCGAGTTCAGAAAGATCAAGTTCGAAGAGAAGGCCTTCATAATAGTAGGAGCCATCATCTTCCGAAATTTCGACTTCGAGGATGAAACGGAACTGATCGATTTCATCACCGTTGAAATGTAACGCAAATTCCGAGACGGTCGGGGTGTAATCGACAGTCGTATAATCATAGCTGGGCTTGTAGTCCGGAAGTCCGGTCGTCTGATAGCCCGTAAGATAATAGACAATCTCACTTGCTAACGATCTTGAACCTTTGTCGATGAGGTACCAGTTCGGCTGACTGCGGATGGCACTGATGTTCTTGACTTCGAGTTCACCGAACGGATTGTCCATTATCTGATCGAAATCATCGCTGGTCGTCGTCTCGACGACTTCATTCGTGAGCGGATTCAGCGTGCGGTTGACGAGTTTGCCTTTGTCATCGGCATAGCAGTTTTCCTCCACGAGTTTCTCGTGAGTGGTCTCGTCCTCTTCTAAGTAATAGTAAGCGTCCGCACTGATTTCAATGGTGGCATCGGTGTAGCTTTCCGTCGAGTTGGTTCCGTCCGAAGTGGCGTGGGATACTCTGCCGGTAAGCGTCATGCTGCCGGTGAGATCACCGAAGGCAGCACTGAGCTGTTCGAAGACGTTTGGACGATAGGTCGCACTGGTGCCTGGCTGTTCCGTCGGTTGTTCCGTCGGCTGTTCCGTCGGTTGTTCCGTCGGAGTATTGGTCTGACAGGCACATAAGGTCAACAGAGATAAAGTAAAAGGAATGAGTTTTTTCTTCATAGATTGCCTCCTTGTAATATCTATTCTGAGATAGAGTTTTCGATTTTTTATTATAAGATAAGGATGAATTCTTTCTTTTCTTTATTTTAAATAGGAAAAAGGTTGAAATAAACTTAAATTTCAAGAAATTTTTAAATATTCGGAAACAATAAAAAAGAATTAGCCATTTTCCTTAAAAAAAGCTAAAAATTTGCGTCAGAAACTTTTTTATTTGATAGCGCTTTCAGTGCAGCTTTCTCTATTTATCCGTTAAAAACAGAAATATCGATATAGATTTCGTCATCACTGGACCCGGCGTGGTGGGAAATCATTTTCGGTGTTTCCTGCGCCTGAAGGAAAACCGCCTCTCCCTTGGAAATCAGAAGAAAATCACCGAGAAGCCCTTCAAAACGGGGAGAAGGTATTCCAACACCGAAAATCTTGTTTTCCAACACCTCTTCTTTGGAGAGGATATAAAAGTCTTTTCCGTAATAGCGTCTTGCCAGAGTACGGAACTCCTCTTCCTTTCCCGGTTTTACATAGAAAAACGCAGCCCTCCCCTCTCCCGCATAGTGAGGAATCCGTAAAAGGGAAAAGAAATCGGGATGGGAATCGATATTGTAATTCACCGCATTCAGATGTCCGTGGTCAGCAAGGACAAGAAAGAGCGTGTCGAGATTCTCATCGGCAAGTTTTCCCATCCGTTCATCGAGTTCTTCGATGAGGGATGGAATTTCCTTTCCGCCGACCCCATAGCGGTGAAGGGAACTATCCGGTTCACAGCAATAGGCATAGACGAAATCGGATTCCTTGATTCTTCGGTTTGTCTCTTCGAAGAAGGAAACCGTCTTCGGTTCCTTTAAAGCGAAGGACCGGACATCGGAAACCCGGAGTCCCTTCTTTTCCATAGCGGAAAGTATGGTCCTGACAGGAAGCAAATCCGTCACTTTGACGGGGGTATCCTCTTCCGGTTCCTGTGCAAACTGAGAAGCGAACATCGTGACTGCCCTTTCGTATTCCGGAAACTGCTCGGTCCAGCCTAACCATCCGCTCTCCATCGGAAAACAGTCCGTCAATAAGGAAGTGGTTGCGGCGACAGTTGTCGGCGGAAAGACGGAGGTGATTCTCCGGTAATAATGGCTGTTGATTCTTTTCGCTTCCTTACGATAACGGTTCCGTATGGCGCTTCCGAAGCCGTCGAGAAGGACGACACAGAGTTTCTTGTCTGTCTTATCGAAGATGCGGTCCAAAGAAGCAAGACTTTTATGATGGTAAGCAAGCCCGTAATGTCTCAGAAGGGAAGATGATACGTTCACAAGGCAGTTATTCTTTTCATAAAGTTTTTTCATGATTTCCCTCCGCGGCTTCTGTTTCATTCTGTTTCTTTTCTCTGTATCTGCGGACCAGATAGAACATTCCTTCATTGAAACCTAGGAACGTGGAGAAGAGGGTGAGGTAAGAAATAAAGAGCATGATTTCATAGACGAAATTGATTTCACAATTTCCGATTTTCACATTGAGGAAGGTGAAGAACTCCATCGGAAGGGGGCAGATCTGCGTGAAAGCAAAATTGGGATAGATCGGAGTAGGTAACGCATTCCCTAAGGAATCCGTCAATGTCGCCGATAAGTTTGTAATGGCGACACTGGTAAAGGCAGCGACAAGAATGACGGCAAAGTAGTAAAAAGAGGAAGAGAGGATACTCTTGAGGCGAAATTTAATCATACCGAGGTAGACCGGAAGGACGGAGAGAAGGAACAGAAAGATATGTGTGATGGTGAAATACAGGAAGGAATAGGAGAAAATAGTACCGAAGTTCTTCGTTCCCTCTTTTCCGAAATAGAAGAAGACCGTAAGGGCACCGGCGCTGTGGACGAAGAAGGCGCACTGATAGAACCATTTTCGATCCAACATGACAGCGAGGAAGACGATGTATTTCCCGATGTCACAGATGAAGAGGGGAATCGAAGCATAGACATGATTATAGATGTTATAGCCGTCTCCGACCAACATGGAGTTCTTATGGAAGAACTGAAGCATCATAGTCATACAGAGGATGCGGAGCACATAGAGCTTTCTCTCTCTGCTTTTCTTTCTGAGGGCAAAATAGAAAACCAGCGTGGAAAGAATCACCAGGAAGAAAAGAAGGAAGTGCCAGACAGAATAATTGGAGAAATAGAAAATCTCATTGGTCCTCTCCGAAAAGGTCCTTGTGACATTCTCGCTGAGATTAAGAGGAAGAGACAGAACAAGGAAAAGCGGAAAATAAAGAAGGGAAAGAAAATCTTTCTTTTCAATCCGTCCCGTGAAAAGGAAAAGAACGGAGACAAAGAAGACGAGGAAGACTTCCAGAAGATATTCCGCCTTGATAAACCATGAGGGCAGGAAGAGATTGATTTTGTTGTAGATTTCAATCTGCGTCTGACTCAGATTGTTGGAATTATAGAAAGGAAGGGAAGCATCCAGCTTGTCAAGTCCGGTATAGGAATCAAAGAAAAAGAGAAGGCAAAGAGAGAGGACTGGGAAAAGAATCTTCACGATATTCTTCGGGATTCGATAGGAGTAGAATGAGGCAAGTGGAAGCAAAAGGAAAAAGGAGAAACGGACAATCTGGAAGAAGACGTAAGGAAAAGAGAAGAGGTCCGTGTCATTGAGATGGGAGAAGGGATAAGCAAAGCTAAACGCATAGCTTCCGACAAAGAAAAGAACCATATAGACTATGGTAGAAATGACGATGATTTTATGGATAATTGGTAATTTCATAGCGCTAGTATAAAGAAGGAGATAAGAAAAGACAACCTTCCATTCTTAAACACAGAAAGAAAGGTTGTCTAATTTGATGGCATATCAGGAATCGCTTTTCACCTCGTTATGAAGTTTTCTCATTCCTTCAATTTCATCGCAGATATCCTTAAACTGACAGGTTCTGCAATCCATCTTCAGTTTCTTCATGATGTGATCGAGTGCGACGGTGATTGCCTCGCTTTCCTTGCTATAGCAAAGCAGTTTCTCATAGGGGAATGTGGGGTCCGTGATGAAAATTTGGCGTACTGCTTTGACACGTTTCTCCTTATGGAACTGGGCGAGGAAACTCATTCCGATATCAGAAAAAGAAATTTTCCTTCTGGTAAGGTCCTTAGCGACTCTTGCTCCTTCCCGGAGCTGATTGGTATTGACCCGAAGCATGAAACCTTCCGGATTGACCTTATACCGACGATATTCGATATTGCGGAAAATCCGGTAGAACTCCTGATCCTTCTCTTCGCCTTGCTCATCGATCTCAAAAAGATAGATATGGGCAAAAGGAGAAGTGGCGGGAAGTTCGTAGAGCTCCTTTCCAATTAGGGCGATGGAGTCGGAGCCTAAGAAACCAGGCATGGAGGAATAACCGTAGAAATAACAGGATGGATGTGAAGTGTCACCGAGGTCAGTCCCGGCATCTTCTGGGAAAAGAAAGACCTTTTCCTCGCTCTCCTTCAGAGAGGAAGAAAGCGAGAGTTCCCGGATTGAGAACTCCGAAGTGAGACGAAGGACATCCTGTATCGGTTTATCGTAAAGATTCATATCACTCTAAGTGACGGTTTCTTTTTCTCTTATCGTATTTCTTGTTAATCCATTTCTGAACATGGACAAGAAGTTTGCTATCAAGATTGAAGAAATAGACCGTAAAAAGAAGAAGAAAGAGCAAAAGTAGGAAACCGGCGATCGATCCTAAAACGATCAGAAGAATAACCCACCACTCCATATCAGTTTGCCATTCCTTTCTGTCGCGCATACTCGGCTGCGCCGAGGGCGCCCATCAGCTGAGGATCGATGGGAAGATCCTTGACCTTGATGTGAAGAACCTGCTCGATGGCCTTCTTCAGGCCGAGGTTCTTCGCACATCCGCCGGTGAGGGCGATAGAATCCGTCGCACCGGCCTTCTTGGCCATGACGAAGCAGCGCTTGGCGACGGAAGTCATGATGCCGGCAGCAATCTCTTCCATCGGCTTTCCTTCTCCGACGAGGGAGATGACTTCCGATTCGCAGAAAACCGTGCACTGCGAAGTGATCAGAATGACGTTCTTGGCCTTGAGTGAGAGGGAGCAAAACTCATCGAGGTCCATTTCGAAGCTTCTCGCCATTGCCTCAAAGAAGCGGCCGGTACCGGCAGAGCATTTGTCATTCATAGCAAAGTTCATGACGGTCCCGTCCTTGGAATCGATGGCGATACCCTTGACGTCCTGTCCGCCGATATCGATGATACTTGTGACACTCGGATCGGCGATATGGACACCCATCGCATGGCAGGAAATTTCCGAAATGTTCTCATCGGCGAAGGGGACCTTGTTTCTTCCGTATCCGGTACCAATCAGATAAGCAAGGTCCTCGACCTTGTTGAGACCATCGACCTTTTTGATGGTCTCCTCGAGGGCGATTCTCGCACTTTCGACCGGGTTGATTTTCGACTTCAGTGTCGTATCGGCAACGATCTTGCCGTTCTCATCCAGAATGACGCACTTAGTGTAAGTGGAACCGGCGTCACAGCCTCCGAAATATTTCATTGTTCTTTCCTCTCTTTCCTTACCAGCGAGCGGCATCGTCCATATCGACGAGAGATTCATCGAGCGGTTTCTCTCTGAGGACAGTCTTCATGTAACGGTTGACATCCTCTCTCATGTCTTTTCTCGAAGCCTTCGTCGGATTCATCAGGGCATGATAGACCCAGACAATATGGATACCTCTCTTCCTTCCCTCTTCTTCAAGAAGTCCATGATATCCGGCCATGGATTTGCAGCCGATGTGTTCATACATGATGACCATGTCGGCACGATACTCTTCACAGTACTGCCAGAGCTGTTCGACACCGACTTCATAGCCGCCGTTGGAGTGATTTCTCATGATCATGTTCATGTTGTACTCACCCAGGTCGAGAAGTGCCTGTTCATGGTCTTCATAATTGATCGGCTTAGTCAGGGTGAAGGAGAGCATATCGCAGAGACAGACAATGCCCCAACAATTGGTAAGCCACTGGTTGAAGGCAGTGTAATACTGTGCGTGAACACCCCAAACCAAGGCTCTGTGACGGATTTCCTTGGCAGGAAGGTTCTTGTTCTTATAGGCTTCCTTGGCGATATCGGTGATCTTCTGATCGAGTTTAAGGAAGGACGGATCTCTTCCGGAGATGACCATGTACTCGGCATCGCGGTAGAGCATGACGTTGTTGCCGCAGACTTGCGGATAATCCGTCTTGTTCATCTCCATCCACTCTTCGAAGAGTTTGTTCTGGGCATTGTAGGTCTTCATATTTCTGGCGAAAGCATCCCAATCCCATTTCTCACCGGTATGCTTCTCGATGAACTTGATGGCTTCGACAATCTGGTCTCTCGAATAGGCGAGAACCGATTTTTGCTGATGTCTCATCGGAGCGGCCATGGTGAAGGAAGGAAGATCGTCGTGGCGGTCTTCGATTTGGTTGCCCATCAAGGAGCCGTCGCATGTCGTATTGCAGTGGACGGCACAGACGCCGCAGATTGGATAATCCTCGTCGATGGCACAACCTAATTCGGCACACGGCATCGGGCAGACATCGGAAGGAATCTGGAATTCCTCGGCGACTTCGATATAGTGAAGAACACCATCCTGTGCGATGGTGCTGCCGGTATAGATGGCAGGGACTTCCTTGGAAAGGAACTTCAGATTCGGGAAACCGGTTGCGATGACCATCATGCCGTTTTCATCCATGATGACAAGTTTCTTGTTGAGCTCATCATATTTTCCCTTCTTGTTTCCGATTCTCTTGTCACATTTGAAGAGCGTATCCATCGTCTGCGTGAGATGTTCGACGATTGAGTCATACTGAATATGTCCGATACGAAGCTGTGGGCCTCTGACGCCTTCCATGTGGCGGTCGATATAGTCAAAGGCAGCGAGATAGTTTCCGAACCAACGGTAGGTGAACATCGCCTTGAGGGTGGTTGGCTTCATGATGAACTTTCCCATGACAAGCAGATTGTGGAGCCACCTGGAAAAGTCGTACATCGTATCGTGGAAACCTCTCCACTCACGATGAGTGGCTGTCTTCTTCCCCGGTTTGTTGGTGCTTCCGAGACCTTTCTTCTTTTTCTCAGCCATGATCAGTGTGCCTCCTTTTCTTTCTGAATCTTCTTGATTTCAATCGCCTCGATGAAAGCCTGGATACGGGTGCGGAGCTGACCGGACTGACCGACATTATAAGGACGGTCGATGGAGAGTGTCTGGTAGCCGTATTCATTCTGCATGACCGCATTCATGAAGGCTCTTCCGTATCCCCAATAATCACAGAACTTGATTTGTTCGATGATGAGGCCGTCGACATGATATTCCTTACCAATCTTGTCGACATAGGCATGACGTTCATTGACTTTTTCCGTGTTGAGGAAGCGAGGGCACTGACCGCTTTCCATGTAATAGCGGCAGACCTGCGTAAGAGCATCTTCTTCATCATTGAGGAGGATTTCCTGTCTTCCCGGAAGAGAGCCAAAGCAATAGCGGTCAGCGACAACAATGAGACCACACTCTTCCGCAAGACGGATCAGCTGAGGATCATCGACTTCGCTCCCGACCATGGCGACACGGCAGCGATAGGTTCCCTTCTTGTCGGGGACGCGGTTCTTAACTTCCTCAAGGGTCTCCTCGAGCTTCTCGATAAGCTTATCCTTCGGGCAGCAATATGTGGCAAGACAGAGGACGGCAAATTCATAACCGGTGATGCGGGGACATTCTTCCTTGCGGAAATCGCCGATGGCAGTGATGAGTCTGGAAATTCGGTTTTGCTCTTCGACCGCCTTGCGGATGGCGGCATCGCTGGTATCGATCTGATAATGTTCTTGAAGCGGCTTCAGGACGTGTTCCTTCATCTGAAGGACATAATGCTGCAGAGTGACATCATCGCTCTTCATCGGAACATCGACATAGGAAGCGAAGAATCCTTCCTTCGGACAGCAGTCGAGATGTTCGATGTTTTCGACACAGCGGTTCATCATTGCGCAGGCTTCCGGGGAGATGATTCCGTCAAGAAAACGGAATCCGCCCTCTAAGGCACGCTCAAGAAGAGCGCGGCAGGCTTCACAGAAAATCGGAGAAAGATAGTAGTTTCCCATCTCCGTCGTTCCTGTTCTCGGTGCACGGAGACGGACCGAGAAAATTCCGGGGAGATTCAAAAGAGGTTCCGGAATCTGATAGCAGACATGGCCGATGGCCTTCCGCCCTTCGTTCTGAGCTTCCTCAATCAGCTCATTGTTGGAATTTTCCAACAGCTTCTCAAAATAATAAAGGTGTTTCAGGTCTCTCATAATACCTCCAATCGTTTATGAAATTATGAAATAATGGAAAGCTTCTCTAACGCTTCTTCGGCGCCTTTTACAATCTTGGCGTCATCCGAGAGGAAGAAGACATTCTCTCCTTCCATGTCGTAGCGGGCGAGTTCTTCATCGGAAGGAATCTTGCTGAGGACCGGCATGCCGTCAAACTGGTAGTTTTCTTCCATGGCAGGAACGGAAAGCCGGTTCATGATGACACCGCTCTTTTCATACATGACAAGATCATCAGCGACAGATTTGATGGTCTTGACTACCTGCTGTCCTTTCTTGCTCTGATCGGAGACAAGAATGAGATGGGTGACTTTCTCCATGACGCGGCGGTTGATCTGCTCGATTCCGGCTTCCCCGTCGATGACGACATAATCGAAATGAGAAGAGATGGTGGCGATGACATCTTTCAGATAGGTGTTGATCTTACAATAGCACCCACTCGCTTCCGGACGTCCGATGGCAATGAAGGTGAAGCCGTTTTGTCTCACCATGGCCTCTTCGATGGAATAGGAGGCATTGCCGAGCACTTCGACGACGGCATTCTTGCCGTCCTCGCTTGCGGCGATGGCTTCCTTTCTCACATCATCGACGGTTTTGTGATACTCGATGCCGAGCGCGGTCGAAAGACCGACGGCGGGATCGGCGTCGATGGCAAGAATCTTCTTATCCGGATAACGTTCAACCAAAAGCTTGACGATGACTGCGGCAAGCGAAGTCTTGCCAACACCGCCTTTTCCAGCGACTGCAATAATTGATGTTTTCATGTTGCTTGAAAATCCTTTCGAGATTTACGGATTACCTACTGATTTTATCAAATAGTAGGCGATATCTGAAAGGGGTTTCCCGACAAATCACTGATTTTTGTTCATATTAAAGAACATTTTTAAACAAAGCAATTGTTCTTGTATAAGAAAAGGCAGAGTGACTCTGCCTTTTCAATTCAGTTGTCGGAACGGGAATAGCTGTTCTTCATCAGGCAGCTCGCCTCGTAAAGAATCTTTCCAAGGGTTTTGTCCGTCTCTTTTTTGGCTTCGTCTGCGATTTTCTGGTTATAGAAATCAATCAGCTCTTTGGCCGAGACTGTCGAAGCATCCATCTCATGAATCATTCTGTGCGCCATCGCACTGACAGCGTTCTGGTAACGCTCCACGAAAATGGAACAGGAATTGAAGTGGCTGTCGGTCAAAGCGCCGATGAGGCGGCTCGCCCAGTAGAAGTTGTTACTGTCGACGGTCATGGTCGTATTTCCGTAATAAGTGGGAACCTTCTCCGTTCTCGGGAAGAACGGGACTAGGGCATTGAAGGCATTGCTTCCGAAACAGAACCATTCGATTGGACGAAGTTCCTCTTTTCCGTAAGGGCGGATTTCAAGGATGGCGAGGAAGGAGGTGCGGCTGATGCCGATTGGACGGTAGGCACCTTTCAGTGAGGCATCGCCGAATTTCCGATAGGGATCGTAGGGAGTCCCCTGATAATGGGAAGAGAGAACATATTTGGCATCCTCCACGGTGATTTTTCTCTCCGGAATCAGACACCAAGGAATGTCGTCACTCTCGGGAGTAAAATCGGAATTCTCTCCATCCCAGACGAATGTTCTCGGATTGAAATATCGTGCCATGAACCAGGCTCTCGGCGTGTTGTAGACATGGTCGGAATCATCGTGGCTTCCGAAAGCGAGACGGGGATTGAAATCCTCTTCGTCCATATCGAGAGCGAGATGATTATCCTTGACGAAATCAAGAAGGTCTGCACTGCAGAGATTCTCTTCCTTCTTAGAATAGGCATCCTTGAAATCAAACTCATCGAGACCGAACTGGTTCGGCATGATGACATAGCCGTCATCCGGAACTCTTTTGGCAATCCAGTGATGTCCGCCGATACTCTCCAGCCACCAGACTTCGTTCTCATCGCTAAAGGCGATTCCATTGGATTCATAAGTTCCATACTTTTCAAGCAGGGATCCTAAGCGGAGGACGCCTTCTCTGGCAGAGGAGATATAGGGAAGGACAAGATAGACTAGATCCTCTTCACCGATTCCGCCGGGAATCTCTTCTCTGTCTTCCTCTTTGGGAATGAGATTGACGAGCGGATCTGCACCGAGGACTCTCGCATTCGTCGTGATGGTCTCCGTCGCCGTCATGCCGACGTTCTTGCTGTTAACTCCAGCTGCCGCCCAAATTCCTTCCTTGGGATCGACGTTGGGCATCATGGAAAAATCATAGGCATGTTCCGGAAGTTCCACCTGGACATGAGAGATGACGGAACGATAGACCTTCGGCATCTCCATTCCTTTCTTGACGACAAGTTTCTTCTCCGTAAAGACACCACTAGGGGAATCGTCGTTTCTTCCGATGAGTGTGGCACCATTATAACTGGCTTTCTTACCGACCAATAACGTTGTACAAGGCATATTGATAATCTCCTAATCTGCTTTATTTTATCCGTTTTCCCTTTCAATAGCTATCTTTCTGATTGTTATCGAAAGAAGGGGAAAGACATGTTCGCATCTTATGATGTTTTTCACAATACTGAAGCGCTTTCTCAATACAAAAAGAAGGAAAGAAAAAAATGTCAGTTGCTATTTCATCTTCTATCCGATATATATTAAAAGCTTTCTTTTTTAAAGTTATTTCAATGGAGGAATATAAAATATGAAAAAGCACAACAGAATCGCCCTCATCGCTTCTCTTGCCTTCTTCGGTCTCACCGCAGTCGCCTGCGGCAACACTTCCGATACCGGCAAAGAACCAACCGCAACTGATCAGGAAACCGCACCGGACACCACTCCGAAAGAAGTTACCTATCAGGTCAATTTCGCCAAGGAATCCTACATCAACATCATCACGGATAGCCTCACCGAAAATAAGGCTAAGCCCGGCAGTGAAATCAGCTTCCGTGTCGAAAACACGTCGTCCGTTCACGAAATCACCGCCATCAATATCGATAGCGGTTTCCTCACGGAAAAAGAAGGACAGTATGTCTTCACCATGCCCAGTCATGATGTCACGGTCACGATTCAGAGCGAATCCCTCGGAGATGATGCCCTGCTTCAGGTCAGCGACGTCGATCTGACTGACATTCCGTCCACCGCTTCGACCCTCAAGGATTACCTTGAGAAGTCCGCCAAGGTCGAAGGAACCTACTTCCAGTCCGGACACATCACCAACAATAACCTTGTCGGAATGGTCTCCTACTACGATTACGATATCGTCGCCGGAAGAAACGATGTCCTCATCGCCAAAGGTCAGAGAAAGTCCTCCAAGACCGACACGGCCTCAACGTTCTATCAGAGCGAATCCGGCAGAACCAACAACATCTACTACACCATCGAAGAGACCTCTTCCCTCTCTTCCAGCCCTTCCATCACGAGAACCCACTCCTTCAAGAACATCGTCAGTGACGATGCCTCTGCCTCCTCCGACGAAATCACGGAATCTGCCGCCAAAACCGGATATACCTCTTACGGCATCACCAAATCCATCCTCGATACGCTCTTCAATGGTTCCTACAGCGTCGATGATTGGACCGAAGGAAGTGCAATCAAGGGAAATTACCACATGAAGGATCTGACGAAAACCGTCAGCGAAGACAAGAAAAGCATCAGCTTTGATTTCCATCTCTATCTCTTCACCTATTGGAGTGAGACCGAAGATTACCATGTCAGTCTCACTTTCGACGGAGACAGATTCCTCACCCAGGGTTCCATCCTCAAGACCATCTACGGGAAAGGACTCTACGACGAAGAGACACTCCTTCCGTTAGAAGGTGCCAAGGGAACACTCGATGCCTCCTATGAAGTTTCTCTTATAAGGGGGCTCAGAAAGACCGAAGAAAAGACCGACATCAAGTCCTATGCCATGAATGATTACGATGTCGAAATCAAGTACGAAATCAACGAAGTCGAAAACAAGACGGAAATCGCTGCTCCGGTCGTCGAGAACGGTTCCGTTCTCTCCTTCTCCTTCCTCGGAAAGGACAATCATGCCGCTTTAATCACACCGACCTTCCTCGGTGTCGAAGAAGAAGGCTTCCTCGACCTCGAAACGAAGAAAGTTCTCAAGGAGGGCGAATTCACCCTTCGCTTCGACAACGGATTCGGTGTCGAAAAGAAGGTGAAAGTCACCTCCATCCGTCCGAAGGCTGTCGCCATCCGTGCTGTCGTTCCGACCAATCTCTACCTTGACGAAAACACCACCGTCATCTTAGGAATCACGCCGGAAGAAGCCTTACAGGATGTCAATGTCACGAAGCTTTCCACTTCCACCGGCGATGTCGAAATCACCAAGGGGGAGAACGGCTCCTGCACACTGAAGGGAACCAAGCTCGGACAGGTCGACCTCCATATCGCATCCAGCGAAGATGCCACAATCACCAAGGATATCAGTTTCCAGGTCATCAACAAGCCTTCTGCCGCCAACTTCAAGAACAACGCCTTCACCAAGACCTTCTACGGAGAATCCTCTGAATACAAGGGCGTTGTGAACTTCAATGAGGACGGAAGCGGAAAATTCAAGACCGCCAATGTCAGCTATTATGGTTCCTACTATGAGAATGAAACCACCTTCCACTGGACTTTCGATGAAAGCACACTGACATTCACCATTACCGATGTTCCCGGTTCCTATTACGGAAGCAGAGGTTTCTATTCCTTCAGTGCCATCACCGAAGATACCGCCGAAGGCTCCTTCGCCAATTTCAATTGGAATGACGAAAAGACAGAGTTCAAGCTCACCTTCACTGCTCAGGACAGAAAGGAACTCAGCGAGTTTACTGCATAATGAAAAAACAGAATCTCATCTTATCTCTTCTCTCCCTCGCCCTCATCTCCTGCGGGAGTGAGAGCACCGATACCGGAAAGGAGCCGACGGAGGCTCCTTCCGATACCACGACGGACAAAGGAGACGACAACAAATCCGACAGCACAATCCCTTCCACGTTCAATGCTCCGAAAACCATCACCAAACTTTTCCAATACGTTGATGAAGAAGCCAGAGATTTCGAAGCCGGACTTGGAACCGATTTCGACCGGGAATACAAAAGTTTTGAATTAGGATACTATACCTATAACTACGTCGAAATCAACGAAGAAGGAACCTCCTTCCTCAATGATACCCTCCTTGTTTCCGGAACGGAGAAAAAGACCACTGAGTATGATTACAAGGATGACCGGGATGTCGAAGAAGATACCTACCTTTCTCTGAACCAGATCGACGGAAACGATTTCTATTCCATTCTCGACTATGGTAAAGGCAAGGAAAGAGACAAGGCCTCGAGAGAGGATGTCCTTGTCACCAACCGCGACTCCTACAAGGCGAAGACAAACCTCGGCGCCGTCGATACACTTTATAGTTTCTATAAGAACAACGTCTCCAAAAACATCATCCAGGGTGTCGATGACATCGAACCGAAAGTCAACGAATTCGGAGAGACTTCCTATCATGTCACCCAGGGATGGATTGACAAAATCGGAGACTATCAGTACACCTACAGCGTCATCATCGATGTCACCTTCGACAGAGATGGTAAGCTCAGTTATTATGGCTATAACTTCAAGGAAGGCATGAACCGACAGAACGAGAATGGTAACTTCACGGAAGAGACCGATCTCATTCAGGAAGTGGAAGATATCACGACTATCGGTTATGGAAACAAAACCGAGTACGATTATCAGGAACGCCTGAATCAGAGCCTCCCTGCCGTCGATCCGCTCGATTACTTCCTCACCGACTACACCCCCATCCTTCAGTCCTGGGATGGTGTCGGAACAGAGAGGACAGAAGAATCCAATACCACCTTCCCTATCGGCATGTATGTCGAGGCCGTGACCACAAATCCGGAACCGGAAAAAGCACTCGATACCGCCCTTTCCATCACCGCTTCCACCAACCAGAGCGTCATCTCCGTCTCTGCTTCCGGTGTCGTCAAATCCGTCGGCTTAGGAACGACGACCCTCACCATCGAATCCGAATCCGGAATCGGCAAGACCCTAGAAGTCACTGTCGTTTCCCCGCGTCTCACCAAGATTGAAGCCCACACCTATTCTGCCTATCATTTCAAGGGAGACACGGAGACTCTCTACACGTATAAGACCCCTTCGAATTCCCTCGAAGAAATCGAAGTCGTCTCCCTCACTCCGAACATTGTGGAAATCGTCACCGACAAAGACGGCGATCCCGCACTGAAGAACATCGGAATCGGAGACGCAAAAGTCGTCGTAAGAAGCAAAGTCAATCCGGAAGTTAAGACCGAACTTTCCTACAAGGTTCAGGAAAAACTCACTGCCGAGCAGGTCAAGAAGAATGTCGTCGGAACATGGGTAGGAGACCTTCCGAGTGCTAACGGAGACAAAATGATTGAGAACGCTGCAACTGTCATCTATAATGAAGACGGAACAGGCAGTCTCACCATCAACTCCGAGAATACCGGCTATACCTTTGAGGTCGGAAAAGCCTACAGCTTCACCTACGAATTCCTGTCCGATGGCCGTTATACCGACCGACCGGTTTCCCTCACCATGTCCACCATTATCCTCAATCATGGTCAGGTAGTCTGGACGTATTCCGCCAATGCTGCCGACTTCTATTACACCGGTGAAAATGCAAATATCATTTTCGCTACAGGTAATTCAGAAGAATACGGCGCAATGGTGCAGTTAAAAGCAAGAAGAGTCGCATAGTTTTTGATGAAAAGACTGCTGGCTTCAGTAGTCTTTTCTCTTAGGAGGTCAACATCATGTTGCAAGTAAACAATCTGTCGATGCAGTTCGGAGGAAGAGTCCTCTTCAAGGATGTCAACATCGCCTTCACCCCCGGGGAATGCTACGGCATCATCGGTGCTAACGGCGCCGGAAAATCCACACTTCTCCGCATCATCTCCGGAGAACTCGAACCGACGAGCGGTTCCGTCTCCACCGACCCGAAAGAAAGAATGTCCATTCTCCGTCAGGACCACAACGCCTTCGATGACGTCGAAGTCTTACGTACGGTTCTTTTAGGTCACAAAAGACTTGTTGAAGTCATGGACGAAAAGGATGCCTTATATCAGAAAGCAGACTTCACGGATGAGGACGGAGAAAAGGCCGCTGTCTTGGAAAACGAGTTTGCCGAGATGGATGGTTGGAATGCGGAGACCGATGCCGAAGAACTGCTTCAGTCCCTCGGAATCGGAGAAGAGTTCTATCATCTTCCCATGAAGGACCTCGATGCGAGAATGAAAGTCAAAGTTCTTCTCGCCCAGGCGCTCTTCGGTAATCCGGACATCCTGATCCTCGATGAGCCGACCAACAACTTAGATGCCCACACCTGCAACTGGTTGGAAGAATATCTGATCAACTTCCCCAATACCATCCTCATTGTCTCCCACGACCGTTACTTCCTCAATCGTGTCTGCACGAGAATTCTCGATGTCGACTACAAGGAAATCAATCAGTTCGTCGGAAACTATGACTTCTGGTATTCCTCCAGTCAGCTGATCCAGGCACAGATGAAGGATCAGAACAAGAAGAAAGAGGAGAAAATCAAGGAACTCAAGGACTTCATTGCACGGTTCTCTGCCAACGCGAGTAAATCGAGACAGGCGACCAGCCGTAAGAAAGCCCTCGACAAGATTGTTCTCGACGACATGAAACCCTCTTCGAGAAAGTATCCGTTCATCGATTTCCGTTCAGAGTTCCAACTCGGAAACGACGTACTGTTCGTCGAAAACCTCTCGAAGGACGGTTTCTTCAAAAATCTCAGTTTCACCCTGAGAAACACGGACAAAGTCGCTTTCCTTGCGGACAACTCCCTCGCCGTCACAAAACTCTTTGACATCCTCGACGGACGAGACGAAGACTATCAGGGCTCTTTCCGCTATGGTATCACGATTCACAAACAATATATCCCCTCATCCTTCAGTGAACTCGATAATGTCGAATCCAACCTCGTCAACTACCTGAGGCCCTATGCCAAGGAAAATCTCGATTCCTATATCCGTGGATATCTGGGACGGATGCTCTTCTCCGGAGAAGAGGCCCTCAAGCAGGTCAAGGTTCTCTCCGGCGGAGAAAAAGTCAGACTCCGTTTTGCCAGAGTCATGCTCAACCCCGGCAATCTCATCATGCTCGACGATCCGACCAACCACCTCGACCTCGAATCCATCGAGTCGCTCAACCGCGCCATGCAGGAGACCAAGAGCGTCCTCTTATTCACCTCCCACGACAGACAGCTTCTCAACTCCATCGCCAACCGAATCATCTATCTCAAAGCCGATGGCACCTACATCGACCGCTATCTCACTTATGATGAGTTCGAAGATCTCTTAGAACAGCATAAAATCTGAGACTGAAAAAGGTTGCTTTCCTTAGGCTTTCAGAACCGGAGGAAGGCAACCTCTTTTTCATTTCTTTTTCTTCTTGTCTTTTTTCATCGAAGCGCGTCTCTGCTGACGGTTCGGAGCGGCTTTCGTGGAAGTTCCCAAATCATAACGATCTGCAGGTAAGACAGCAGCCTTGGACCTTGCAACATCATACGACTTCTGGAATTCCTCCAAGGATGCCTCAGGATTTTCCTTTTTCAGATGCATCCACTCCAATGCCATGGAAGTATCCCAGAAATTCGCCTCCAAAGCTTCCTTGGCCTCTTTTCTTGTGCAGGTGTTTCCACTCATCGTCCGCAGCAGATGAAGTCTTTGTCTTTGGTCTGAAGTAAGCATTTTCAATCTCCTTTCCAAGCGGTCAATAGATCAATGTGATATTGTTCTTCTCACAATATCGGATGTATTCTTCCGGCGGTTTTCCGCTGGTGATGAGATAATCGACTTTAGGAAGTGGGAAGGTCAAGAAGAGCTCTTTCTTTCCGAACTTGGACAAATCGCAAAGAAGAATCGTGACATCACTGTTTTCCATCATCTTGACCTTAATTTCAGCCTGATCGACCGTGGATTCCATGACCCCATATTCGAGATTGAGTCCGGAACATGACATGATGGCATAATTGCAATGGATTCTCGAAAGGGTGTTGATGACCATGTTTCCGACCACCGAAGCACTTCTCGAATTGAGATATCCAGGAAGCAAGAGAATCTGAGAACTCGTTTCCTGAGAGAGCAGAAGCGCCACTTTGACACCGTTGGTGACAATATTAAGCCGGTGATAATCGCGAAAAAACGGAACGAGGAAACTAACCGTACTCGAAGAATCCAAGAATACCGAAGAATTGTCCTTCGTAAGCTGGGAACAGAGTTCACTCATGTGTCTCTTTTCTTTGATGTTGGTATTTTCACGGAAAAGAATCGAGGATTCCTCATTCGGGGATTCCTGTAAGACGACACCGCCGAACGTGCGGTGGACAAGACCGCGTTTTTCCATCTGTGTCAGATCTCTGCGGATTGTGGCAGGTGAAACAAACATTAGCTTGGTCAGTTTGTCGACGGAAATCGATTTTTTCTCTTTCAGGATTTCAAGAATCTTGTCCTGTCTCTCTAAATCATACATACCTCCATTATAAACGATTTCAGAGCCAAATCAATCAACTTCGATTGCACGTTTTGATTGATTCCGGAACTCCGGAAACAAATCAGTTCCCCGAAGCGTTTTCCATATGAGTTGACATAGCAAGTGCAACACTTTCATGGAGTGGAGGGTTTTCTGTTCAGACTGCAGTCTGAACAGAAA
>CAKVBX010000001.1 GCA_934725685.1 uncultured Bacilli bacterium | reverse complement strand
AATCACCTGGACAGGAGAAATATTCGGTTACTACAACCATGAATATTATCGCACAAAGGAGATAGACCCGAAACCGGGTCTTGTTTCTTCTTTTTCGGAACAGTCCCCAAAAGGGCCTGTTCCTATATCGAAGAAACAAAAGAAACCATCGTTAGATCATCCTTGGAGACACATGAAAATATAGGGACAAAATCGCTGAACAATGACACATATTTCAGACATTATATTCGGGAAATAAACAAATAGTGAAGAAATACCAAGTGCCTTTAAAAATGTAGTGAACACCTTTATCCATGTAAAAACTTGGGCGAATGAAGATTGGAAATCCGTTCGTTTGCTTGCTTGCAAAATAAGGGATATCAACTTGTAGAATCGCTTTTTATCATCGGAATGGTTATGAAGATATTGTGCGATATTTATCTGAGCAAAACGCTTTGCAAAGAACCAAAAAAGCGAAAATATATGGAGCATGTAACAAAAGAAATGCTATGCGTAGTGTGTCGTTTCTCGGAATCGAAAAAAAGTTGGATTCCTATATAACAAAAATGATAAGTAAATTTTTAAAAGAACGAAACTGATAAAGACAGCATTCATAATTCTATTTGACACGTTTGTTGAGGAAAAAAACACGAGTGAATACATTCATGAATGAGCGATGTATTTTCGAAATTTCATCAATTTGAAATGATTGTTTTCAGCTTAAACTTTATGATAAAGCAGCAGAAAACGTTGGTGAGAATGGCCTTCAAAAAGTCAATCGGTTCCTTTTACACGTTGCTGTTTGAAATAGAAAAAGCTGTTTGAGCCCTGGCTTTCTAACCAAGAATCAAACAGCAAAATATAAGAGATGGAATCAATGCATCGTTCTTCTAGCAATCGATTTTTGAAAGGTCGAATGTAGAAAGATACTTCATGACATCTTCGCTGACGTCCTTCAGGGTGTCTCCATCCATCGGATTTTCGATACCCGCCTTTTTCAATAGTGTTCTGAAGGGAAGAGTGCCGCCGAGACGGTCGAAGGCAAGATATTTGTTGAACGCTTCTTTATGATTTTTTTCTGATTCGGCGAAGAATTCCAAGGCGACAACCTGAGCAATTGTGTAGTCGAGATAGTAGAGCGGGTTTTCGAAGATGTGTGCCTGTCTTTCGAAATATCCTCCTGATTCGAGGAAGGCGTTTTCTTCATATTGGCGGTGGGGAAGATAGGTTTTCTCAAGGCTGCGGAAGTAGGCTTTTCTCTCCTCGTGGGTGAGGTCGGGGTTCTCGTAGACATAAGCCTGGAATGCATCGACGATGCAGCCGTAGGGAATAAAGGTGATGGCATCGCAGAGGTGCTGATAAAGATATTTGTCGGTATCTTCTTTGAAGAAGTATTTCATCCAAGGATAGGTGAGATATTCCATGGACATCGAATGCATTTCACAGCATTCATATCCCGGACTGCGATAGGAAGGGACATCCGTATTCTCCGCACCTAAGAAGCCTTGGAGAGAGTGACCAAATTCGTGTGTGAGAACATCGACATCACCGCTTGTGCCATTGAAGTTGGAGAAGATGAAGGAAGTCTTGAGGCTGGGGAGGTAATCCATATATCCGCCGCCTGCCTTGTTTTTTTTGGCGAGGATATCCATGCAGTGATGGTCGACCATGAAATCGAAGTACTTGCTGGCGACAGGAGAGAGCTCGCTGTACATCTTCTTCGCCTGGGCAATCAGTTCGTCCGGAGTTCCCTTCGGCGTCGGATTTCCGCTCTTATAGAAAATGCTGTAGTCATAGTAATGCATGTCGGGATAGCCGAGACGTTCCTTCTGTTTTTCGAAGATTTCAGAGGAGAGCGGGACGATGTATTTCAGAATCTTCTCCCGGTATTCTTTGGCATCTTCCGGAGTCCAGTCGAGTCTTCCCATTCTGTCATATCCGAGGTAGAGGAAGTTCTTATAACCGAGTTTGTGGGCGATGCGGGTGCGGACTTTGACCATGCCGTCGTAGATCTGACCAATCTGTTCGTCGTGATCGGCGTAGAAGTTCCAGGTAGCCGTGCTGGCTTCTTTTCTGGTTTCCCGGTCTAACGAAGTGGTGAATTTACCCATCTGGGAGAGGCTGTACTTTTCGCCGCGGAATTCGATGAGGCCGGAGGAAATGACATCGATATATTCTCTTGTAAGCTTGTTCTCTTCAACAAGGTCGGGGATGATTTCCTTGCTGAAAGTCTTATTGGAGAGGGCGACCTGATCGAAATAGAGTTCTCCGAAAACTTCTGCGAGTTCCTTCCGGAACGGGGAGTCATAAAAATCCTTATCGAACTGATTGGAGTATTCAGAAATTTCCGGGGAGATATTATCGATCAGTTCGGAGAGCTCCTTGTAATAGGGGTCTGCCGTGTTGATGGTGTAATGGATGTAAACGAGGGAAAAAATAGTGCGGATATCGTCGGAGAGAGTGAAGTACTCTCTGACGGTGCTGACTGCTTCTTCACCGGTCTTGGCATTCTTCAGCCTTTCGTCGAGAGACTTGATGGCCTCGATGATTTCGTCTTTGTTGGGCTTTTCGACGACGATGCTTTCCAGGTTGTCGAAATCGGGATTGAATTTCTGAATCATTATGCGTTTTCCTTTCCTAAGTGATATAAGTCCGTGAATTTCTCGGTGAGGTAGCTGATGTAGGCCTTCGGTGAGAAGTCCTCCCCAGTGAGAGAACGAATCCATTCTTTGGTGTCATAGAGTGGGGCGGTGGCAAAGACGTTGTCCTTCATCCAGGCAAGAATCTTATCCATGTGTCCTTCTTGTATGGTGTCTTCAAAGTTGAGATCCTGTTTCATCTTCTTCACATACATGCAGTTGAGAGCGTTGCCCATGCTGTAGGTGGGGAAGTAACCGAATCCGGAAGTCCAATGGACGTCCTGAAGGATTCCGGTCCTGGCATCTTTATTCTCGACACCGAGGATTTCGTTATAGAGGCGGTTCCACTCTTCATCCAGATTGTCGAAGTCTACTTTTCCGTTCATCATGAGTTTTTCTAAACGGTAGCGAATGATGATGTGCAAGGAGTAAGTGAGTTCATCGGCTTCGGTGCGAAGAAGGTTGGTGAAGTCGACATAGTTGGCTCCTTCGTAGAAATCCTCTTCGCTTACATCACTCATTTCCTCGGCGAAGATTCTTTTGAATTCGGGATAGATGGCATGAATGTAGGATCTGCTTCTTCCGATGACATTCTCATAGAAGCGGGAGACGGATTCGTGCTTCGATAGACTGAGACTAGCTTCTCCGAGCTGGTGGGTGAAGACTTCCTCTCTCACGTTCTGACCGAATAAGGCGTGTCCGCCTTCATGGATGATGGAATACATGTTGGATATGAAATTGTCTTCGAAGTAGTGGGTTGTGATTCTGACGTCATTATAGGAGAACTGGGAGGTGAAGGGGTGTTCTGTCGTCGAGAGGGAGCCTCTTTTGAAATCGAAGCCGTTGAAGCGCATGAGGAAGAGAGAAAACTCTTCCTGTTTGCTGATAGGGACTCTCCGTTTCAGGAAGTCGTGCCTCGGGGTATAGGAGGAAGCTCTGACTCTTTTAAGAAGTGGAACCAGGCCTTCTTCGAGTTCGTCGAAGAAGCGGTCGAGGTCTTCGCTGGTGAATCCTTCTTCGTACTGATTGAGAAGGACGTCATAGAGCCTGCCTTCCTGATGTCCGTCCTGAAGGGCGGCGTATTTCCGTTCGGAGGCGACGATTTTCTTCAGGCAATCCTCAAAGAGGGAGTAGTCGTTCTTCTCCTTGGCTTTGATCCAGGTGATATATGCCTTGTTGAAGAGTTCGGTTCTCTCTTTATCAAACTCGGGTGTGATGTTTTTCTCGTGGTCGATTTCCCGCTTGAGTAATGTGAGCAGTCGCTGATTCCAGAAGTCAAAGCTCTCTTTTTCCAGGTAGAGGTCTTCCACCAGCGTCCGGAATTCTTCGCTGGAATGGATACGGAAAATTTCTTCGGAAAGATAGGAGATATCTCTTCCGTCATCCTCCATTCCTCCTTCCGACGCCTGTGTCTCCATGTCATAGTTTAGAATCTGGATGGCATGGTTTCTGTATTCGCACTGGCGAAGCAGTGCATAAAGTCGCTCTAATTTGCTGTTCATTGTTTTTCGCCTTTCTTGCACTATCTTATCGATTTCCTTCCCTTTTCACAAGGGGAAAGAAGCATTATAATAAAGTCATGAAAAAGCTTCGTATCGATATGCTCTCCCGTGCGACGAGCGCACCGGCTCAAGGGGTCGGAAGTGTTTATTTGGAAATGATGTCTCTCATGGAGAAGTATGGGAAGGGTGATTTTGAAATCTATCTCAACCGGCATTCTTCCAAGATGGATCTCTATCATGTCCATTCCATCAACCCCACGTTCTATTTCATGATGAAAAAGAAAAGGACGACAATCTGTTTCGTCCATTTCATGCCGGATACGCTCGAAGGCAGCATCCGTCTTCCGAAACTGATTTTCCGTCTTTTTCGGAAGTATGTCGTATCGTTCTATAAAAAAGCGAAAGAAATTGTGGTCGTCAATCCCTCGTTCAAGAAGGAACTGGTTCAGTATGGATTGAAGGAGGAGAGAATCTCCTATATTCCCAACTTTGTTTCCTCTTCTCAGTTTTATCCAATGGAACAGGACAGAAAGAAAGAGCTGAGAAAGGAATATGGAATTCCGGATGATGCTTTTGTGATCCTCGGTGTCGGTCAGGTACAGACGAGAAAAGGAGTACTTGATTTTATCCGGATGAGCGAAGAGAATCCGGATAAATACTTCATCTGGGCCGGCGGTTTTTCCTTTAAGAACATTACGGATGGATACAGCCAACTGAAAACGGAGATGGATAAAAAGAGAAAAAATCTCAAATTCTTAGGCATTGTGGACAGAGATAGGATGAACGAAGTCTATAATCTTGCCGATGTTTTTGTCCTCCCTTCCTACAGCGAACTGTTCCCGATGGCGCTTCTGGAGGCGGGCTCTTCCTCTGTTCCCTACATTGTCCGTGATTTACAGGAGTATCGCCCGATTCTTCCCGGAGACTATAATCGAGCAAAAACAGTGGAAGAATTCAATGTACTTCTGATGAAACTGAAGGATAATGAAGCATTCTACCGGAAATCGGTAGAACTCTCCTTGGAACTCAGCAAAAAGTACAATGAAGAGGCTGTCTATCAGATGTGGAAAGATTATTATTGGAAAATATATGAAAAATATAATCAGAACACATAAACAATTTTCTTTCTGCATTTAGGTTGTCATTTTTGGAGCTGATCGATCGGACATGATACGAAAATTGTTGGCCCTATAGGGCCTCTTTTTTGATAAAATAATGTGATTTATTTATAAAGAGGTAAAACAAATGTCAAAAGAAGTGTTCACTCTGGACTTCTATGGTAAGACACTCACCGTGGAAACCGGAGAAATCGCAAAACAGGCTGACGGTTCTGTCTTTGTCAGATTCAACGATTCTGCCGTCTTATGTGCTGCCTGCGGCGCACATGAAGCCAAGCTCGGCCAGGATTTCTTCCCCCTCACCATCAACTATTTCGAACGTCAGTATGCTGCCGGTAAGATTCCGGGATCCTTCCTCAGAAGAGAAGGAAGACAGTCTACTCGTGAGACGCTTATTTCCCGTCTTATTGACCGCCCGATCCGCCCGATGTTCCCCGAGGGCTATGTCAATGAAACCCAGGTCACCTGCACGGTCATGTCTGCCGATCCCGATGCCTGCACGGATATGTCCGCCATGTTCGGTGCTTCCTTAGCTCTCTGCATTTCCGATATTCCCTTTGAAGGCCCTATCGCCGGTGTCCATGTCGGAAGAGTCAATGGTGAATTCGTCATCAACCCGACTGTCGAACAGATGGCTCAGTCTGATATTGACCTTTCCGTCGCCGGCACTGAAGCTGCCATCAATATGGTCGAAGCCGGTGCCAACGAAGTCAGCGAAGACGATATGCTCGATGCTCTCATGTTCGGTCATGAAGCCATCAAGAAGCTCTGCGCCTTCGAGAAGGAAATCGTCGCCAAGGTCGGCAAGGAAAAACGCCCGCTCAACATTTATCATATCGATGAAGCTTTTGCCGCAAAGTGCCGCAACTATATCGCTCCTGGCCAGTCTGAGACGACTGAGAACAGAATCATCAAAGCGGTTTCAATCTTCGACAAACTGGAGAGACAGAATACCATTGATGCCCTCGAAAAGGAAGTTATCGACCTTGTCGACAAGGCTGATTTCCTCACCGGTGAGAAGTATGAGACCATGCAGGCTCACGATCTTGCCGTCAACGAAGCCAAGGAAGTTCTTGAAGTTGTCGTCCGCAATGAGGTCAGAAGACTTATCACGGTCGATAAGGTCAGACCGGACGGCAGAAAAATCGATGAAATCAGACCGCTCGATGCTCAGGTACACATTCTTCCCAGAGCCCATGGCTCTGCCATGTTCACCCGTGGTCAGACCCAAGTCATTTCCGCCTGTACGTTAGGCTCTCTCGATGATGCACAGATTCTTGACAACATCACTGGTGATACTTCCAAGAGATGGATGCATCACTATAATTTCCCGCCTTTCTCTGTCGGTGAACTTGGCAGAATGGGTACTCCCGGCCGCCGTGAAATCGGTCACGGCAACCTTGGCGAAAGAGCCCTCAGCTATGTCATCCCTTCCGAAGAGGAATTCCCGTATACCATCCGTTGCGTCGCTGATGTCTGCGAATCCAATGGTTCTTCTTCTCAGGCTTCCATCTGTGCTTCCTGTATGTCTTTGATGGATGCCGGTGTCCCGCTCAAGGCTCCGGTCTCCGGTATCGCCATGGGCCTTATCACCTCCGGTCCGCTCGACGGCAATCATCCTTACACCATACTTACTGATATTCAGGGTATGGAAGACCACCTTGGCGATATGGACTTCAAGGTCGCCGGTACTCCTAATGGCATCACTGCTCTTCAGATGGATATTAAAATCCGCGGTATCACGAAGGACATCTTGCGTGAAGCTCTCTATCAGGCAAAGCCTGCCAGAAAGCAAATTCTCGATGTCATGCTCGCTGCCATTCCGGAACCGAGAACTGAACTCTCTGAGTTCGCCCTCAAGATGAAGAGATTCAACATCGCTACGGATAAGATTCGTGAAGTCATCGGTTCCCAGGGTAAGGTCATCAATGGCATCATCGATGAATGCAACAAAGATGTCAAGATTGATATCAACGATGATGGCCGTGTCATTCTCTATTCTGTCCATCAGGATATGATTGACAAAGCCTATGGCATGATCATGTCCATCGCCAAGGTTCCCGAAGTCGGTGAAATCTACGATGGCAAGGTTGTCAGAATTGAGTCTTATGGTGCTTTCGTCAACCTTTACGGAAACACTGATGCGCTCTGCCACATTTCCAAACTCGATTGGAACCGTGTCGAGAAGGTCGAGGATGTCTGCCACCTCGGTGATACCCTTAAGGTCATCATCACCGGCATCGATGCGCAGGGCAGAATCGATATCTCTCATAGAGAGTTCCTCCCGAAACCGGAAGGGTATGTCGATAGACCTGACCGTCCGCGTGACGGAAACAGAGGCGATCATAAGCCATTCCGCCGCGATCGTCACTGATTCTTCTCTGTGAAACCTTAAGCCTGTCTTGAAAAAGACAGGCTTTTCTTTTTTCTGAACAATCAATACGCTATAATGTAGACACTATGAAGAACAAATGCATTGGTATTACCGCATCGCTTTTCTTCCTTTCCTCCCTCATTTCGTGCGGGAACAAAATGACGGGGCGTATTCTTTTTGAACTTGACGGCGGTATTTTTCCGAGTGATTTTGGTACAACATCATTGGAAGGAGAAAGTGGTACTCCGATTTTGACTGAAATTCCGGATCCCGTCAAAGAAGGTTACTACTTTGTCGGTTGGAGGGAAAAATCGAAGGATGGCTCTTATCGTGTCATCAATAAAAGGACCTACAAGGACGGAAAATCATATTATTTTTATCCCTATGTCACGGATACCTTCTATGCTTATTTCGAACCACTTTCCACTATCACTTTTGATTTGAACAAAGGCGATGGCCTGATGGGACTTGTGGCTCCTAAAGTGGATGCTGCTTCCTTTCATGACAATCAGCTGAATGGTTATGCTTCCAAGAAGCTTCTTTCGACGGATTATCTGCCGACCGTAGAGAAACTCTCTGAGGATTCGCATCTTACCTTTGATGGTTGGTATACGAAATATCCGCTTGTCGGTGTTTCCGATGAAAACGGTCAGAAACATTATTCCCTGAATTCTGCCGGAGAAGTCGGCGAGTATCTTTTCGAGCGTTCCTTTGGAACAGACAATATGTGCTTCCCGATTTCCGAGGACAACTCCTTTACTCTTTATGCCAAATGGATTGAGGATCCCACTGTCACAATTCACTATAATCTCGAAGGCGTTGAAGATTCTGTCTTCCAGGGAAAAGGAAATATCTCTAAGAAACTGATCTCGGAAATCTATACCAAGACCGGTATGGATTTCAATGCTACTGATGTGTCACACTTCTATAATCATGAACATACGAAACGATTCAATGGACTTTATCTTGACAGTGCCATGAAGACACGTTTCAGCTTGGATTCTGAAATCGTTGACGACAATGTCGATCTCTATCTCGGCTGGGACGACAGAATCTCCGTGACGATGGATTATCAGAGCGGAACGGTCAACGGAAAAAACAGCGATACCTATTCAGATATCTATTATGCCGGTGATGTTTTAGGAGAAGAATTCTATAAGGCCCATATCCCGCAGGCATCGAATATGACATTCCTTGGCTATCAATTGGATGGAAAGGATTTCAATGTCATCCGTGATGCCCTTCCTTCACACGATGTCACATTGACTGCCACCTATTCTAGCTATCCCACTCTGACGCTGCATTTCGATTATCCGACTGGTTATGAAGGAAAACAGAATTCCACGATTACTGCCTTCTATCAGGAAGGGGCTTCTATTGAGGAAACTCTCGCCTCTGCAAAGGCCAGTGTCATTGATGAATCGATTACAGCTTCCCGCTTCTATATGCTGAATGACGGAAAGAAAACCGATTTCACCGGAGATAAGATGCCTTCCTATGATATGGTACTTTATCTTGAGCTGGATTACCTTCCTAGGGTTACTATCCAAAGTTACTATAATCCGACTTCTTCCTATGTTTCCTTGATGGGAGAAGAGACCGCTTTCTATCTCCCTGTCGGTCAGACACTCACAGAGACATTTATGAGTAGTTATACCGAAAAAGCCACCGTCGATGGAAGTGATTATCTCTTCGACGGCTTCTATGCTGACGAAAGTCTAAGTGAAAAAGTAATCCTTCCGGTTTCCCTCGCTTCTTCCCATGAGGCGAAAGTGGAAAGAACGCTGTATCGGAAAATGACGAAGGCAGTTTCTCTCACTTTTGTCGAGAAGTCCTCTTCGGAAACAATCGGAAAAGCTTCAGCCTTATCAGGAACTTCTTTCTCTTCTTCTAAGGAAATCAGCGCACTTCTCGGTGCCTATGATTATCTGACTATCGTTTCCGGTGGTAGCGAAAAAATAATCGAAGAAGTTCCAAGTGAGAATGCAACCATTTTTGTCTATCGCTAGACCACAAATGTTTTACTTATAACCCAATATTTAATATAATAACTGGGTTTTTGAATTAATCCAAGAAAGTGTGAACGAATATGAGTTTAACAGCAGGTATTGTCGGTTTGCCGAATGTCGGAAAATCTACGCTTTTCAACGCTATTACCAACAGTGATATTCTCGCAGAGAACTATCCTTTTGCCACCATCAACCCCAACACAGGCGTCGTGGAAGTTAATGACAGCAGAGTCGATGCGCTCGTCAACATCTTCCATCCGAAGAAGACCGTCCGTGCCACCTTTGAATTCACGGACATCGCAGGACTTATCAAAGGTGCCAGCAAAGGCGAAGGACTCGGTAACCAGTTTTTAGGAAACATCCGGAACACGGATGCCATCATCCATGTCGTACGTTGCTTCGATTCCAGTGAGATTCTCACTTACAATGGCAGAGCAGTCGATCCGGTCGCAGATGCGATGGAAGTCAATCTTGAACTGATGCTCTCCGATATCGATGTCATGACCAAGCGCTTGGAAAAGGTGGAAAGAAAGGCCCTCACCACGAAGGATAAGATGTCCCTCATTGAGGTTTCTGCTCTCCATAAACTGATCGATGGCATGCAGAACGAAAAGATGGCCAGAGACATCCCCCTCTCCATGGAAGAGGCTGAGATCGCAAAGTCTTTCAACCTGATTACGATGAAGCCGGTCATTTATGTCGGCAATGTCGATGAGGAAAGCTATGCCGATCCGGATGCCAATCCGTATTTCGCCAAGCTGAAGAAATTCGCCGAGGAGAATCATGCGGAATGCATTCCGGTCTCTGCGAAAATCGAAGAGGAACTTTCCCGTGTTTCCGCTGAGGACAGAAAGGATTATCTCGAGAGTCTCGGTACGACACAGACCGGTCTCGACAAGGTCACGTTTGCTGCTTACCATATCTTAGGATTGCGCACTTTCTTCACCGGTGGAGAAGATGAAGTCCGTGCCTGGACTTTCCACGAAGGTTATACGGCTCCGGAATGTGCCGGTGTCATCCATACGGATTTCCAGAAGTTCTTCCTCAAGGCGGAGGTCTATTCCTATGATGACCTCATCACCTACGGAAGTGAACTTGCCGTCAAGGAAGCCGGAAAGATGATGACTGTCGGAAAGGATTACATCGTCAAGGATGGCGATATCCTCTTCATCCGTTCTGCCGCAAAGAAAAAATAATCATGGATATCAGAACCGGACTTGGCTATGACATCCATCGTTTGACGGAAGGAGACGGAAAAGACTTCCGCCTTGCCGGCGTCGTCCTTCCGAAAGGTAAGGTGATTGCTCATTCCGATGGAGACTGCCTCTATCATTCCCTGAGCAATGCATTACTTTCCGCACTTGGGAAAGAGGATATCGGAACGTATTTCCCGGATGGCAGTGCAAAAACGGATAACATGGATAGCCGTGAGATTCTACACTTTGCGCTTTCCGAACTAAGAAAAGAGAACTTCACAATCTCAAACGTTGTCATTGCCATCGTGTTGGAAAAAGTCCGGATGAAACCATATAAAGCCCAGATCAGAAAGAAGCTTTCGGAAGAACTGGGGATTGAGGAAAATCGGATTGCCATCCACGCCAATACGAAAGAAGGAATGGATGCCATCGGAAACGGAGAGGCCATAGCGGTGCTCTCTCAGGTATGTCTTATCAAAATGTGAGGTGACACAAAATGGATATTCAACAGAAAATCAAAGATGAACTCAAAAAAGCCATCGAGGAACTCGGTGTGACTGTGGAGGACAAGGAAATCGTCCTCACTCCTTCCGACACGAGAGAACATGGTGACTATACCTCGAATCTCGCAATGAGAAAAGCGAAGGTGTTCCACAAGAATCCGCTCGATTTGGCGACGGACATCATCAGCCATTTCCATCTTGATGGTGTCGATCACATTGAGGCGGTGAGACCTGGCTTTCTCAATTTCTTCCTGAAACAGGATGAGCTCGGTTCTATCATCAAGACGATTGTCTCGGATCCGGAACATTACGGCAACCTGACACTCGGTAACGGTATCAAGGTCAATATCGAATATGTCTCTGCCAACCCGACAGGAACGCTCCATCTCGGCCATGCCAGAGGCGCAGCCTTGGGAGACTGCCTTGCCAGGCTTTACAAGAAAGCCGGTTATGAGGTCACCAGAGAATACTATGTCAATGATGCCGGTGTCCAGATGGACCACCTTGCCGAATCCCTGATGGTGCGTTATCTCGAAGAGTTCGGCGTCAGCAAAGAGATGCCGGAAGATGGATATCATGGTCCGGAGATTATTGCACTTGCCAAGGAACTCAAGGAAAAGGTTGGAGACAGCTATCTTGCCAATCCGGAAGAACATCTTGAGGATTTCAAAAAGTTCGGCGGCAAGAAACTCCTTGATGCCATCAAGAAGGATCTTCATGATTTCCGTGTCGATCAGGATGTCTACACTTCGGAAAAGGCAATCCGTGAGAGAGGTGATGTCGAGATGGTTCTCGAGAGGCTCAAACCATTCTGCTTCGAAGAAGAAGGTGCCCTCTGGCTCGATACCAAGAAGGACGGCGATGACAAGAACCGTGTTCTCGTCAAGAGCGACGGAAACTACACCTATCTCCTTCCGGATATTGCCTATCACAACGATAAGTTCAATCGTGGCTTCAATTTGCTCATCGATATGTTCGGTGCTGATCACCACGGCTATATCACCCGTCTGAAATCTTCCCAGAAAGACCTCGGACACAATCCGGATGCTCTTCATGTCTGCTTGGTTCAGATGGTCCGTCTCTTCAAGAACGGAGAAGAGTTCAAGATGAGTAAGAGAACCGGAAATGCCATTTCCATGAAGGAACTTGTCGAAGAAGTCGGTGTCGATGCTGTCCGTTACTTCTTCGTTTCCAGAAGCGGAACTTCTCATCTCGATTTCGATATCGATCTTGCTAAGACTCTCGGCAGTGAGAATCCGGTCTATTATGCCCAGTATACGCACGCCCGTCTCTGCGGTATCATGAAGAATGCCAAGGACTTTTATCCGGTCGATTACTCCTCCTCCCTCTTAGTCAGCGAATCCGAGAAGAATCTGCTCATCCTTCTCAAGGGATATTCCGATGTCATCAAGGCTGCGACGACGGAGAACGAACCCTATAAAGTTACTAACTATATCCATTCGCTCGCACAGTCCATCAACGAGTTCTATACCAAGTGTCGTGTCATCGATGCTATGAATCCGGAGCTCACGAAGCAGAGACTTGGCCTTGTGGAAGCATGCAGGGATGTCCTTGCCTCTGCACTCCATCTCATCGCTGTCGATGCGCCAGAGAGAATGATTTCTGCCGAAAAAGCAGAATAAGGCAGTCAATTTGTCAAATTTGGTTTATTTCAGGCCGTCCGAAGTGTATACTTTAGAAGCCTGATCCGTATTGATATAAGAATAAAGGAGAATAGAATATGACTGAAAAATCATTGGTCAATGTCGCTTATCAGATTCTGAGCGAAGACTATAACAGCGGAAAGACGGAGCCGAAGAAATTCCTTGAGCTCTGCTCCGAAATCTGTGACAGACTCGGTATGACCGAAGAGGAGTTCATGAAAGTGGTATCCCGCTTCTATACCGACCTTACTCTCGATGGCCGTTTCGTCATCAAGGAAAACAACACTTGGTTCCTTAGAGAGCATGAACTCTATAAGAATGTTCACATCGACATGAACAAGGTCTACGATTTTGAAGAAGAGACCGATGACGACAGCAAGAAAGATGATGTCGATGATTCCGATTCCTTCAGTGAAAAGGAAGAGGACAACTATGAAGACGGCGATACCATCGAAAGTGGTACCGATGACGATAACGACGACGACAACAACTGAACAATTGATGTAGAGAAAGCCCTCTGATGTCAAAGGGCTTTTTTCTAAGAAAGGAAAACTTCACATGAGTTATTTTGATGCAGAACGGGAAGCGGTCTTCTCCGCTTTGGAACAGGCGGACAGCATTGTCATCTTCGGACACAAGAATCCAGATGGTGATTGTGTCGGATCTGTCCTCGGCATGAAGCATGCCCTTCTTTCTCTTTTCCCGGATAAGAAAGTCTATGCCCTCGGAACTCATCCCGCTTATCTTCCGGTCAAGGAAGAGAGCGATGTCATCGAGGATTCCGTCATCGAGAATTCTCTCGCCCTTATGGTCGACCTCTCTGATCTCGAACGCGTTGAGGATCAGAGAATCCTCAAAGCCCCGAAGATTGTCTGCATCGATCACCACATGAAACAGTTTGAGGATACTTTCCCTATTGTCCGTGACGAAAAGGCCCCCTCTGCGACCTTCATCATCGCCAAGTGCCTCCTTCACCGGTATGGAAAGATTCCGTCTAAGGAGACGGCCTCCTATCTCTATATGGGCCTTGTCACCGACAGCGGAAGATTCCAGTATGACGCTGAACCGGAGACCCTTGAAATTGCAGGAAAGCTTGTGAGTTATGGCGTTGACTATAAGTCGATGTATAACGAGCTTTATCGTCAGTCTTCCCTGGATCTGAAATACCGTTCCATTATTTATCAGCGCTTCGCCTTCGATGGTCTTGTCACCTATTGCTGCATCGATCGGGATACTTATTCCGCCTTGGGTCTCACCCAGAATGAGGCGAGCGGAAAAGTCAATCTGCTTTCCATGCTTGATGGTCATCCAATCTGGGCCTGTTTCACGGAACAGGATGACGGCACCATCCGCGTCGAACTGAGAAGCAACGGAAAATACAATGTCCAGAAGGTCGCCACGCAGTTTGCCGGTGGCGGTCACTTCGCAGCCTCCGGATGCCGCCTTTCCTCCTTCGATGGGGTCAAGGATGTGCTCGCCGCTCTGAACAGACTTGAGGAAGAGTGATGTTTGAGAAAGAATTAGAAGCGATGATTCTCGCCGCCAGAAAGGCGAGCGGAGAAATCATGACGATTTACCGGAAAGGTTTTCATGTCTCAGTGAAGGAAGACGATTCTCCTCTGACGGATGCTGACTTGGCTTCCAATCGGGTGATAAGGAGTCTGCTTGCTCCGTTTTCGGATACGGCGTGGCTCAGTGAAGAGGATGCCGATGACAAAAGCCGTCTCACAAAGAGAAAGCTTTTTGTCGTCGATCCGCTCGACGGCACGAGCGATTTCGTAGCTCGGGACGATTCCTTCGGCATCAATATTGCGCTTGTCTATGACAGAAGACCGGTCGTCTCTGTTCTTGCCGTGCCCGCCAAGCATCAGATTGTCTATGCGAGCAAAGGAAATGGAAGCTATCTTATCGATGAAGGAAAAGAGCCAGTGAGACTCCATGCCTCTGATCGGGTCGACCATCTTGTCTGGCTCACTTCCAAAACGCATTGTTCGGAAGAAGATAGAAAGATAATTGAAAGAAACCGGGAAAGAATTGAAAAGGTTGTACCTCTCGGTGCGTCCACAAAGGCTGTAGAAATCGCCCGGGGTACGGCGGATGTTTCTATCCGCTATACGGATTCGACTAAGGAATGGGATATCTGCGCCAGCGACCTTGTCGTCACGGAAGCCGGCGGCATCGTTGTCGATGTCAACGGCAATCCATTTGTCTACAACCGTGAAGATGTCTATAACCGGGATGGATATTGCATGTTCAACAGAAAGGAAAATCTGAAACTCTTATGAAAACGAAATTCGCATTCCTTTTTTCCCTCCTCCTCCTTCTTCCTCTGACTTCCTGTGACTTTAGTTTCAGGCCCGGAACTTCCACGGAAAAGCCGACTGCCTCTACGACGACAGAAGGCGCAACTGCTACGGATAATAAGACTACGGGAGCAGACGGAAACAAGGCAGAACTCATCACCGTCTTTTCCATCAATGATGTCCATGGATCCCTCAAGGAAAATCCGGAGGAGGAAGAGCTCGGTATCGCTAAGCTCGAATATGCCATTAAGCATGATGCCGATTATGATCCGGCAACCAGCATCATCATCTCCTGTGGTGACACCTGGCAGGGCGGCTTTCTCGCCAATCGGGAGAAGACTATCAGCGATGAACTTCTCTCTATGGCGGGCGTTGAGGCGATGGTCATCGGAAACCATGAGTTCGATTGGGGTATTGACAACATCAAGGCTCTGAAGGCTGTCTCTCCCTTCCCGTTCCTTGCCTGCAATATCAGAAACGGCAACGGAAGTCATACCAATGAGCTCTCCGAGAATTCCACCATCATCGAAAAGGGTGGAAGAAAGATTGGTATTATCGGTGCCATGGGAGGTGGACAGGAAAGCTCCATTTCCACTAATTCCCTCGCCGGCTATTCCTTCGATACGAGAACCTCGATCATTCAGGAAGAAGTCAACTATCTTCAGACGCAGAACTGCGATCTGATCCTTCTCGGTATCCATGATTCTTCGACCTCCAGTTATGTCAACAGCATTGCCAACACGTTCAATACGACCCAGATTCAGGGAATCTTCGGCGCCCATACCCACACCTTCGAGAACACAATGGTCGGAACGAACAAGATTCCGTTCGTTCAGGCGGGTTCCAACACCAGAGGCTATGCGAAGATGTCCTTCTCCGTCAAGTCCAAGAAGGCGATTGAGCATTCCTATGTCCGCGCCTTCTATTCCGGATACAATGTCGATACCTCTTTGCTTAATCAGGATATTCTGAACAAAATCAGCGGTGCGGACAGCAAATACAATGGCTCCGAGGTCCTCGCTACCCTGAGCGGAGATTTCCGCCGTTATTATGAGCTCGATAAGTTTGTTCCGGAAATCATGCTGAACCAGGCAGTCAAATACGGGTTCAAGAACAAGAACGAGCTGATTGCCCTTCACAATCTTTCCGGTATCCGTGCCAATCTCTCTTCCGGCCCGCTGACGAGAGAGAAACTTTTCAAGGTCGAACCCTTTGAAAACAAGGTGAAAATCATCAAGGGGGTTTTCGGAAAGAATCTCTCGAGTCTTCTTGGAACAATCAAAGGAAGCTATCAGAGTGAGTATTACGCCTATATGAGAGAGTCGGAGGAAGCCTTCGCTTCCGATAAGACATATGATGTCGTCACAATCGACTTTGTATCGGAAGGAAAATACGGACAGAGAATCTTCGGAAGTGCCATGCAGTACGATATCCGAGACACTGATCCCTATATCTTCGAAATCATGGTCGATTACTTCAAGGAAAACGAAAATAAGGTCTATTCTGCTTCGGATTATCGTTGATGAAATAGGCACATAAGAAAAGACCGCTTCTTATCGGGAGCGGTCTTTTCGAATGATCTTTTCTTATTTTTTCTCGAGCAATGCGGTCTTTGCGGCATCCTTACGGAAGGAGTCGAGTCCATTATCAGTGAGCGGATGATGGATGAGATTTTTCAGGACCTTGTAAGGGACCGTGGCGATATCGGCACCGGCCAAGGCACAGTTGACGACATGGGCCTCGGAACGGATGGATGCCGAGATGATTTTCGTCTCATATCCGAAGTTCTTCTTGAGAGTGACGATTTCCTCGATGAGCTTCAGACTGTTCCAGCCGTTGTCATCGAGTCTTCCTAAAAACGGGGAGACATAGGTGGCATGATTCTCCATGGCTAAAAGGGCCTGTGCGGTAGAGAAGCAGAGAGTGACATTGGTCTGGATGCCTTTGGTGTAGAGGTAATTGCAGACCTGAAGTCCGGCGATGGTCATCGGAAGTTTGATGACGATATGTTTCGGATCGATGTTATAAAGTTCTTCGGCCTGTTTCTTCATTCCTTCCACGTCCTCAGCGGTGACTTCCGCGGAAATCGGGCCGTCGATGAGTTTCGTGATCTGTGTGATGACATCCTTCTGGGTGAGTCCTTCCCGAGCGATGAGGCTCGGATTGGTGGTGACTCCCTTGACAAAGCCCCAGGTGGCGGCTTCCTTGATTTCCTCAAGGTTGGCGGTGTCGATAAATAAAGTCATGAGTGTATTCTCCTTTTTCTATTGTTTCCTGAATCGTATCTCAGAGGGTCGGAGCGGGAGCATTGCTTCCGCGGAAGATGTTGAACATTCCCATGGAGAGGAAAGCATTGTAGCGGGCAGCCTTCTTGTTGTAGACGTAATAGGGGGAATTCTTCTCACTGGGATCGAGATGGACGGCATGCATGAGACGTTCGTCGAGTTTCTGATAGATTTCCCTCTTGAGAAGGTTCTTTTCTTTCAGATACTTCCTGAGGTAGAGAATCATGAAGTCGTTTTGATTCTTGGCGGCTGAGAGTTCAAAGGGAACTTTTTCGAAGGTCTTTCCCAAGTCCTCATAGCTGTCGAGCAGATTCTTCTGGAGGTAACGTCCTTCCTCCTGCATGGTCCTGATGACTTCGGAGACGAGATCGTATTTCTCTTTCTCATAGGGAATGACTTTCTCCATCTCCGCATAGGCGATTTTCTTTGCCCTCTTCATCAAAAGATAGATGATGAAGGCGGTGAAGAAGTAGACGGCGAGGACGCCGACGATGATGACAAGATATATCCACCATTGCATATTGTTTTTCCTTAATCTTTCTTTTCTTCCATACGGTGGATGCTGTCTTCTTTATTGAAGTGGTTTCCGTGGTATCTTTTGTGGAGTTTGTCGAGGTTGTACTGGGCCACTTCCTCTAAGGAGACGGAGAGACCGGAGGCGGTCTCCGCAATGTACCAGAGGACATCGCCGAGTTCTTCCATCAGGTGCTCCTTGTTCAGTTCGTGACCCTGGAAACGATTCTTTTTAACGATGTCGCAGCATTCTCCGCTTTCCCCTGCCAATCCGAGGACGCCATTGAGAACCATGTCCTTCTGGCCGTCTTCGCTGATCAATTCTCTCGCCTGTCTCTGATATTCATTGAAGCTGATTTTCTCTTCCATGGTTTCTTATCCTTTCTAATCGATGATGACCGTGAAGTCGTTATTGTGATATTTCTTCAGAATCCGTTCTGTTCCCCGGAGAAGTCTGTCTTTTTCCGGAAGTTCATCACGGGAATAAAATCGGATGGAATCGGACTCTCTGTCCTGAGGGCGGATTGGATTGTTTCTGCTTTCTATTTTATCATAAAAGATGAAATCGACATAATGTGTGACGTCTCCGTTGGGATAGTGGAAGACTTCCTTGTCACCGGAGAGAACCATGAATAATTTGGGATCCGACAGGGGAAGTCCGGTCTCTTCCATGATTTCCCTTCTGAGGCCTTCGAGGATGGTCTCATGCAGCTCGATTGCACCGCCCGGAAGGCAGAATAGACCATTGTCATGCCGCTTTTCGAGAAGAATTTTCCCCTCTTCGTTTTCAATGATGGCAGAAACTCCGACTGAGAGCATCGGGTCATGCCCGATGAATTTCCGGATGGACTGAATATAATCCATATAGCAATTAATCTCCTGTTACGTTATCATTATAGCGGATTTGAAATCTTATGGAACAGACAGAAAAGCTCACTGCCACCGATGCCCTCCGTTATCTCAAGGCAGGATATCATCTCACCGCTATCATTGCAAACCGGATTGTTCATTTTGTTTTCCGGGAAGACCTTGTTTTTGTCCTGGACGGAGATAGTTTTCTGAAGTTGAATGAATATGTATTCCGTGATTTATACAAGGACAGTGTTTTTGAAATCGAGGAATCAAGCGAGGAAGACACGGTCGATCCGGAGAAAGATAGGGAATATTATTCCTGGAGGCAGTGAAAAAGACTTGAAAAAAGTGGAAATTTCAGTATAATTATTTAGCATTATATCAGTGAGGTATTTACCATGGGTAAGAAAAGATTTGAAGCCAGAGGCTTTGCGGACGAATGGGCCGTCAGAAGAAAAAAGAGATTAGCCAAGGAAGAAAAGTCCGAAGCTAAGAATAAAGCTGCCAAGAAGGCTGCCAAGGCTGCCGCTCTTGAAGAAGCCAGCAAGTAATTCTTCTAACCTGACTTAAAGAATGAGCCACCGGAAGGTGGCTTTTCCTTTTGCCTGAAAACGATAAAGAAAAATCCCGAAGCATAAGCCCCGGGATTTTTTGTTCTGATTAAGCGATGACTCCGTAGAAGAAATTCTTGGTACTGTCCGAATAGGACCTGGTGAGGTAGGAGCCGTTATCCGTGTAAATGCTCTTCCACCAAGGGAACACATATTTGTATTCGTAGTTCTCAAAATGATAGTTATCAAGATTTTGATACTCGCTGTCTGCATTGTAGGCAGCCATGAAGGTATCATAGCGTTTCATCTTTTCGGCGGCTTTGCCGTCTTCCAGTTCCCGGAAGTTTTCGATTCTCTGATCGACGATGGAACCGCGGTTGGCATAGAAGTCAACGTTTGCTGTTAAGATACCCGCGATGCTGAGCGGAACATGGATTTCGAAGGAGGATAGTTCATAGTTTTCATCGTATTTCATGTTGGCAGTGACTTGCTTGATGCTCACGACAGGAATGGAGAGGAGATTTCCTAAGGAACAGGCAAAGTCCATCTGATTCTTCGTTTCATCAAGAACGGCTTTATCGATGAGAGAGGAGTAGTTGTGATTGATTGTCACAGAAGAGGAAGAAGTATCCGTCTCCTTGGTAGCCTTCATGATTTCGTTGAGGATTGTTTCGCCGAAGCTCATGTTTTCGATATGGATGATATAGCTTAAGAGATAGAAGGCGATGTTATCGGTGATTTCCTTGGGCGTGAGTTTATATAGCTCCGCTTTTTTCGTCCCGTTATTGTTTGTCGTTCTTTCTGTGAGGACGAATTCGTTTTCCACGAAGAACTCAACACCATAGAATCCTTTCGTATCGATGGTAGTGCCGTCCTTGTTCTGGAAGGAAAGGTAAGCCTGAACGGTGGAGTCCACAATGGTGACATAGACAGTGTAATAGGTCTGAGCCTTGAATCCCTCTCCCATCTTGTCGACTGCGAGAATGAAGTAGCCGCTCAGATCGAAGAAGTGATGCTCGGTCGTGGTGATGAGGCAGTTGAGAAGGACATCGAATCCATGGACATCGATGAAGTCATCTTTGTGGCCTTTATAATCAATGGCAGCCGCTTCTCTATGTTCCATGGAGTAGTCGGAAAGATTGATTTCTGCCTGGATTTTGTAGTCGCCATAATAACCTTCGATGTTGGCGGAACTTATCTTATAGTTCTCATCGAAACCAATGACGATGATATCTTCATTCTTGCTGGTGTCATTGTAGTCGAGGATAGAGGAGGCCAGTTTCAGTGTGACGGTTCTGTCTTCGACTTTGACTTCCTTGATGTAGTCGTTCAGGAGAAGCGTATAATCCTTATTTTGGATGGCATCCATCAGAGGAAGACCGGTTGCGACTTTCTCTGCCGTATCGAAGTAAGCTTTTAGATAGGGATAGAGAAGATTGTCCTTTTTATTTTGAATGGAGGTGACACGGTCGAAGATGGAGAAGAGGTCGGTATTGTTCATGATGAGCTTGGTTGTACCGGCGGCATTCTCCAAAGAACCGTCATCCTTCAGATCGTTGGAGGTGTATTCGGCGAGGGTCTGACCATTGTTTTTGTCTCCGGAGTAGGTGTAACGGATCTTATGGTCCGTTCTCTTGTTGTAAAGGGAATCCGTACCCTGGATGAGGTGCAGGGTTCCGCCGACATCGGGGGAGTTCTTCTCTTCGAGATTGACTTCTGCATCTCCGTACAGTCCCATGTAGGTCTGATAGGTTCCGTCGTCAGCTTTGTTTTGGATTTCGCCGTTCAGATTGACGGAGAACTTGGTGAGCTCGGTGGGAAGAGAGTAGAATCCATTGATGATTTTGGATGCGGAATTGATTTCCGTATATCTTTGAGCTTCTTCCTCGGTAAGGCGGAAATCGGTAAAGACATCCTGAAGACTGAGGTTGAAATCGATGGCATATTTATTATTGATTTGGAATCCTTGGCAGGAGAGAGCAGTGATCCGTTCCTCGTCGGTGTTGACTAGGAGCGTCAGGCTTGACATCTTTCCTTCCATGTTCGTACCTTCGAAGAACTTCGGAAGATTGAGTTCCAAGGAGAGAAGATTGGAATTGACGTTCTCTTTGTCGAGAGTGAAATAGTCTTCCAATACCTTGAGGGAGTACGAATTCTTAATTTCCTCGACGAGTGAGGAGATGACGGTGTTCATGCCGTCGAACGCTTCAGAAGTTCCTTCTTTGTCCTTATTGATCAGGTCATAGATGGCACCGACTTCACTGTCGGACATCTTTTGTTTGAAGAAGGTATCCATCGTTAAGAAGAGGTCGTGGTTCTGATAGGCAAAGTCAAGGCTGTGGTCATAGCCGTTGAGGTTGGTGTTCAACGTGAGACGATAGTCGCCGTAATAGTTGTCACCGCTATCTAAGGAGAGGGTGGAGACATCCGCAGAGATTTCTCCGTTGAAGGCGTAGCTGGATTTGCTTGAAAGGTCGCGGAGGTTGACGGTATAGGCGGTGTTGAGCTTTCTCTCATCGGCGAGTTTGCTGATGGTGTTGAAAAGCGGGATGATGACGCAGTAATCCTTGAAGGTAGCGAACTCTTTTTCCGAATAGCGGAAGGAGATGGCCTCTTCCGGACGGATATCGAGATCGAAGCTGAGAATCAGGTTCTGATAGCGGAAGTTTTTGACGGTGAGACGGAATCCTTGGGAGAGGTTTTCTGTCGTATCATCGAGTGCGATGAAAAGCTCGTAGTCGCCGAGGCCGAAGGCCTTGGCGTTGATTTTCATTTCGAATCCGGTTGTCGTCGCGTTGAAATCGGCAATGAAATTGCGGTAGACCGATAAATCACCTTTCAATAGACGGTCAAAATCGGTATTCTTGATCAGTTCGTTGATGGAATCGGAGATGTTGGGAAGAGAGTCCTGATCGATTTCGGAACCGATGATGGGAAGGAGGTCCTGAATGGTCTTGTTGCTGATTTTTCCCTTGATGAGGTTATTCAGCGTGACATAGATGTTATTCTCTTTATAGGCGGCATAGACTGTGTTTGCAATGGTGTCGTCGTTTTTATGAGACAGTGCAATTTCATAGTTCCCTTTTGTGACATCTTTCTTGACTTCAGATAAGTCAGCTTTGATGGTTCCTTCGAAGGTTTGCTCTTTTACGGTGTCATCGCTTGTCTTTGTGGAGACATTAAAAGAAGCTGTGAAGTTTTTCTTGTCCATCAGACTGGCCATGGTCGTGCAGATGTTTGTGGTCTGTCCGGTGATGTTGGTGTAGCTCTTCTTTCCTTCTTCATCGAGGCCTTCGTATCCGGAAGTGTCCTTGACGGAAAGGGAAGAGATATCGAGGCCGATCGTATAGCTGTCATTGATGTTGATACCATCTCCGAGTGTTCTTCCACCTATGAAGTTATAGTCGGCATCGGCAACGAGAACGACTTTGGCTCCGGTGATGGAAATCGGAAGATCGAGGGAGGAGAGGAATTCGTTGCAATCCAAAGTGTATTCGTATCCGCTTTCGGTCTGCTTCTCTTCGACTCCTTCTAAGATACCCATTGCTTTATCGAGAATGGAAGAGGTGTCGATTCCGCTGAAATCCGGAAGAGAGGGTACATCGATGCCGAGATTTGAAATAATCGGAAGGAAACCGGCGACAGTCTTCGGGGCATCAAAGGAGAGTGCATTATCCCCGTAATTGATGTAGACATAATCCGAATCGTAGTAGCAGGTAAGTTCTTCGTTGATTTCTTTGTAACGGACTTTCATGGTCGCATTGAAGCGAAGGGAGGAGAAATCGCCGGAGGTCATGCCACCTAAATCGAGATCCAGATGGGTGAAATCAAGATAGATTGGATCGGTGCTTGTAGTCTTCAGAACAAAGGAAGCATTATCGGCCTGAACTTCCTTGGTGTTCATCAACTTGTTGATCATCTTGGAGAATCCGGGCTCTTCTTCCTCTGTCGTATCCATCGGGGGTTCATAGTCGGTAGCCTTATCGGATTCCTTATTGTTGTTTTTGCCAGATTTGTGGACGACATCCTGAATCAGGTAACTGCCGACACCCGAGACACCGAGCGTCAGGACACTGATCAGAGGATAGAGAAATACATGTTTCATGTTTCTCTCCTTTCTTATTGTTTCGAAACGAGGTCAAATCCGTTGAAGTCCTCTGTTATTTCAGGAACTTTGACGGAGACGGATTTTCCCTGGTACTGAAATTCACCCGTTGTACTGGTGAGATATATTTGGTTGAGATCGGAAATGGCGCCGGTGACAAGTCCTCCGGTGTTGACACGATATTCGTCGTGAAAGACGGAAGAGAGAAAATGAAGACTATCGTCGAGCTCGAAGGTGAGCGTGCACTTGGAGAACTGCGGTCTTGCCTTGAGTCTTCCGGTGGCTTTCATCTGGACGGACATATAGGAAACGGCATAGGCGACATTGAGTTCCAGTTCGATGTGGTAGCCGGAATCAGTCTTTGCTATGGAAGAGGAAGTGATGCCCTTTTTCGTGAGGGAATAGGCGATGACGCCGCTTCTTTCATGTTTGGTGGTATCACTGGAGGCTTCGTATTCTTCCTTGTTCAGGGTTAGGAATTTCTCCGGAATCGGTTCCTCATCGGAGACATCAGACTTATCGGTGCAGTAATAGGTGCCCTGCATCAGCTTTCCGAAGGTCTGAATATATTGGTCGTAGGTATACTCTTTCGCTGCCAATCCTTCCTTTTTCCAGTCTTCCGGATATTTGCATTCATAGCCGGTGACTTTGCCGTCGCAGTTATCGTAGTAACGATCGGCCGTGTGAACTAAGGAGGAGTTGGAAACCTTCTGGTTGAAAACGCCACTCGGATGGGAGAAGGTCGCAGAGTCGATGGTCTGATTGACGCCGGCAGCAGCCTGGACGACACCGTTTCCGATGGTCAGGCAATAAGGAGTCTCCGAAGCGTAAATGTCCGCTGCATAATTGACGAGGTTATAGGAATCCTCGGAAAAATCGCTGGCTAGCGATTTGGATTCGATTCCCTTCTTGATTTTGTCGATATCGTATTTCTGTGATTTTTCGATGACAATATCATCCTGGTCAGGATTGACATTTTTATAAAGGACATAACCACCGATGGCTCCGACACTGGCAGAGAGGACGCCGACAATCGTGGAGATGAGAATAGTTTTTTTCTTGTTGCCGACGATGGAATTGATCGCCTTCGCCTGTTTTTCGGTGTTGTCCGTTTGTTCTTTTTGTTTATTCTTCATAGTGAAATTAAATAGGCAGAATGACTTCTGTCTGTCCGTATCTTAGCTTGTTTTACAATCTCGGTCAATTGTTATTGACAAAAACTATTTAAAATGTTGAAAAAAAGCCCGGTTACCCGGGCTAAATGATGTTTTCTGATCGTTTTACTTGTCAGATTCCATGAGGATACGCATACGCTCTTCGTATCTGCGGCGTTTGTTTTCCTCCTGGACCGTCTTGTTGGTGTAGTAGAAAATCACGATGAGGAGACCAATCATGGCGACGATCATGACAAGGGTTCCCCAGAGACGGAAGTCCATGACACCATTCATTTTGAAGAAGTTGGCAAACTGCTTCTGAAGGGCATAGAGCGGATTGGTGCTGAGCTTTCCGATGTTATAGGCACAGACACCAAGGATGGCGAAGACGAATCCGAAAAGCCAGATGGCTCCGAGGATACTATACCAGACGATTTCGCCGGTGAATAATTTACGTTTGCTGTTTTTCTTTGTCTCTTCCATGGTTATTTGTCTCCGGTTTCAGGCTCTCTCATTTTCTGACCGATTTCAGCAAATTTTCTGTTGAGGTCATTCTGAGTAGCATTCAATATCTTATCAAAGTAGGAACCGAAAAGCTCGAAATATTTCTTGGTGTCGGTCGTGTGCTTCTTTCCGGTAAAGATTTCGCAGTCGGAATAGACGGCTTCTCTGGCAAAACGGAATTCCTCATCGTTCTCTCCGTATGTGTTGAGAACGGCGACCATATCCTGGTTGAGCTGATGGAATTCGTTTTCGAGCATACGGAAGGAAGGATCGTTTCTCGGATTGAACTCCGGATCGTTGTGCGGATCGATTCCGCCATGTTCCTTGGAGTAGGACTGGGCATAGGTATTGGCACTATTGTTGAGTTCAAGGAATTTATCGGCGATGAGCAGGCAGGAAATCTTGCCGGCAAAGGCATGGAAGAAGCGGATGTCCTCGTTGATGAGGGCTTCGAAATCAGCTTCGAGCTTGCCGTTCTCTCTCAGAGACTTCACGGCGGCGCCAAGGAAGGCTTCGAGCATGCCGCGGATCTTTACGATGGTAGAGAAGAGCTCGATGATGAGGGACTGCTCGACGACGACTTTGTTGTCGATGGTCAGAGAGACGATCCTTCCGGGATCACCGTAGACATCCTCGATGAAGTACTGCATGTCTTCCTTGAGATTCTTTCCGGCATCTCCGTTGTTGTCACAGTTGAGAGCGAAAGGAGAGCCTTCCTGGGTCAGGGCTGTGAGCGCGGTGAGTCTGGACTTTCTTTCTTCTGGGTCGAAACCGCTGGCATTTCTCGGCTGGAGACAATACCAGAGGGAGGATTCGACGATTCTAGCCAAAGTGACGATGGTCATCACGTTTTTTTCTTCGTTGTTCATTATATTTCCTCACTTAAAAATAGCACTGAAGGCAATGACTATTATAGTCGATTGTCTTCTTTATTGAAATAGTGGACGACAGGAGTTTTTCTCTTTTTCATGGGAAAGAGTGTTTTTCTTAAGAAAAAGAGGAAGCGGATTGCTCCGCTTCCTCCCATTGGGGGCTTACTGATCGATTTCGATGAGGCCGTAGCTTCCGTCATCCCTTTCGTAGATGACATTGACAAGGTCCGTCGAGGAATCGAGATAAATGAAGAACTGATGTCCTAAGGCATCCATTCTCGTCAGGGCCTCATCGAGGTCCATGGGAGCGAGGGACAGCTTCTTCTTTTTGACAATCTTGGCGACATCTTCGTCTCCGGACTCAATCTGATCCATGAGGAAATTTTCGGAGAACGACTGGTTTTTGTGTGCTTTCTTCCACTGTGTCTTCATCTTTCTCATCTGACCTTCGAGTTTGTCGACGAGGATGTCGATGGCGCTGTAGAAGTCATCGCTGATGACTTTGGCCCTGAGGTCGACTCCTGTGGTCGACATCGAGATTTCGACGGCCTTGTTGTGGTTCTGAAGAATGGAGATGGTGACGATGGCTTTGACGGGGGAGGCGGGAGAGAAGAACGAATCGAACTTTGCCAACTTCTCCTCTACGGCTGCCTTCATGGCAGGTGTGAGGACGACGTCTTTGGATACATAAGTGATTTTCATGATAGCTGGCTCCTTTCTATCCGCTCTTATTATAACCGCTTTCGAAACGGAAAGAAACCCATAATCATCGAATTTTAAGCAACTCCAATACAAATGATTGAAAGCGGTTACTTAACAGATGCTTTTCTCCTTTTTCAGATCGTCGAGGAGATACCATTCTTTCTTGTCGATGATCTTGATCATATCGGGTGCGGTATCCTTGAGCACTTCTCCGCCTTCCTTGGAATAGAAGCCGATCAGATTCAAAGCATCTTCGGAGATGATTTCTCCGGGGATGACAAGCGGGATTCCCGGAGGGTAGGCCATCACGGTCTCAGCGGAGATCTCACCGAGGCTGTCCTTCATCGGGATGATGATATGGGGCGCATCGTAGGCTTCTCTTGGCGGGACGAAGGTGTTCGGGAACGAATAGTTGAAATCAGGAATTTTCTTGATAGGTTCCCGCTCTTTTTCTTCCGAGAGCGTTTTGAATCCCTCAATGAGTTTTTCGATATGGGCCCAGGTGGTTCCGGGACCGACGATGGCGAGGACGACGGACACCTCACCGAGTTCAAGCTGGATATTGCACTCTTTTCGGATTTCCTTGTAGACTTCATATCCGTACATCCCGAGTCCCCGGACATCGATGACAAGCTTTGTCATGTCGATATCGTGAACGCCGGAGTTGTTGTGCTCTTTGACATATTCGGAGCCATAGACATGGATGCCGGGAATTTCGTTGAGCTTTTCTCTTGCATAGGCGGCCATTTTGAGATTCTCGTCGATGATTTCTTCACCATGCAGGACCATTTCCTTTCTCGCCGCATCCAGGGATGCGATGAGAATGTGGTAGGGAGAGGTCGAGGAGAACATGGCAAAAGCACGTTTGACTTCGGAGAAATCAATCCGTTCTCCCTTGGTAAGGATTAGGGAAGTCTGGGTGAGGGAACCACCGTTCTTGTGCATGCTCATGGCGGTGATGTCACAGCCGGCATCCATCGCGGAAAGCGGCAGCTTGGAAGAAAAATAGAAATTCGATCCGTGGGCTTCGTCTGCAATTACGATCATATTTCTCTTATGGGCCTCTTCCGTCAGTCTTTTCAGGTCGGAGACGACACCGAAATAGGTCGGATTGATGACAAAGACAGCTTTTGCCGTCGGGTTATTGTCCATGGCGCGAACATATTCTTCCGTGGTGACGCCACAGGCGACACCGAGTTTCTTGTCGATGACCGGGGAGACGAAAATCGGGATGGCACCGGAGATGATGAGGGCGTTGATGACGGACTTGTGGACATTTCTTGGCATGATGATTTTGTCCTTGACGTTGAGGGAGGCCATGATCATGGTAAGGATGCCGCCTGTCGTTCCGTTGACGGAGAAGAGACAGTGGTCTGCGTGGCAAGCCTCTGCGGCGATTGCCTCTGCCTCTTTGATAACGCCTTTTGCGTTATAGAGGTTGTCCAGTCCGAGCGGTGCGTTGGCATCGTAGGCGGAGAAATCTTCGGAAATTTTTCGGGAAAGGTCCGTCCGAAAAGAACCCATCTTATGTCCGGGGACATCAAATGGGGTCGGATTCGAATTCTTATAGGCAATCAGAGCATCAAGGAAGGGAGTCCGCTCCTGATTGGAATCGTTTTTCATGGTTATTTGGAAGCCAGGTAGGCAAAGAGTGCCTTGGAGAGCTGATCCGGACAGGAAGTCGGTTTGAAACCGCACTGGACGCCTTTCAGTTTTTCGGCGACATCCGAAGCGTTCATTCCGATGATAAGTCTTCTGATTCCCTGAAGATTGCCGGGGCATCCGCCTTTGACTTGGAAATCGAGGATGGTGTCAGTTTCGTCATCGATTTTTAAGGACATCATGCTGGAACAGGTTCCGTGTGGCTGATAGGTGAATTCTTTGACCATATCGTAGGCCTCCTTGTAAAACGTAATAACTATAACATAAAACCCTGGTTTTGATGAGAAAAGATAAACGCGGAAAACAAGATATACGGAAAGAGAAAAGTGCCACCCTATCGGATGGCACTCAGAATACGTTACGGAACGGCTTTGTACTTTCTTATCGCACCTGGTTTTGCCCCATAATAATCTTTTCCGTCGAGGTATTTGGCGATGACGGAATAGTTGAAGCCGGACTTCTGGACGTCCTGATAGCAGGCCATCAGAAGCTCGTAGGCACGGGTATGCATCTCTAGGAAGGAATCGTTGTGCTTGCTTCCGTCGGTCGGATCGAGCCACTCCTTTTTTTCGAGATTCAGTGTGGAGAAATCCGGATCTGCGGGCTGAACCATGGCGGAGAGGGAGATACTTTTTCCGAGAAGCTTCGCCTTCCATTTCCCATGATGATTCATGGATTTGAGAAGCGATTTCATGTTGCGGATTGCATTTGTATACATGTGCTTGGGGAGTTTGAAGGAATACATCTTCTCAAGGACAGGCACGAGACTCCAGTCGATAATCTCGAGATTCCGTCTGTTTTCGGAGATGATGTCCTGCGGATTGGTGAGAAAATGGTTGATGTGGTATTTTTTTGCCAAGGCGCAGTCGATATTGGTTTCAAAATAGGCGTGGTCAAAATGATAGTGTGATGTGATTCTTCCGTCCTTGTCGAAACCGGAAGCATAGAGGATGTAGGGATGAGCTTCTCGGTCGAGGAAATAGTGGGCGAGCTGTCCGAAGATGAAGGCTTCGAACTGCCGCTTCTCCTTGTCGTTGTCGATGGTGTACCAGGCTTCGATGAGATAGCGGAAGAAAAGTTTTCCGTCCGTCTTGTGAAGCCGGTTTCCGACTTTCCGGAGGGCGGTGATGAGATGGAGTCCGTGAAATGGAACAATTCCGGTATAGAAAAGCGGATCGGGTCCTAAGGAACCTAAAACCAGAAAATCATAATTGCCCTTTACAAAAGAATCGCTGCCTTCGAAATGGCCTAATTCGTTTTCGTGATTGTAGAAACGCTTGACAATGAGGGAATGTGCGAGAAGATTAGGCATGATGAATCACCTGCGACTCAGAAGTCGATCTTGACGAGAGACCCGACAACACCGCTGCTGGCACCGCCGACGGCATTGCTTTCATCGGTATCAATGTGCATGGCGAGAGCATACTTGGAAGAGACACGGATGACGGTATCGCCGAGGATGGCACTTCTTCCGTTGGGGGAGACAATCTTGACGGCAACGATATCACCGTTCTTGACACCGAATTCTTCGGCATCGGCGGGAGTCATATGGATATGTCTCTTGGCGATGATCATGCCTTCGGCACAGTCGAAGGATTTTCCGTTGAGCGGGTTGACGAGGGTAACAGGGGCAGAACCCTTGAGGTCACCGGATTCGCGGACCGGAACACTGGCTTTGAGGGAACGGGCTTCGGTCATGGAGATTTCGACCTGGTTGGCGCTTCTCACCGGTCCGAGGATGGACATGTTCTTGATGGTGAAGTCCTTCTTCTCGATTTCGCCGGTGACTTTGTTCTTCACGGAAGCGTGATAGACGATGTCGAGACGCTTATCGGAAGCGAACTGCCCGGGCTGGGAAAGTTCCTTTCTGACGCCGAGGGTGGCACCCTCACCGAAAAGATATTCGAGTGCTTCCTGGGTCACATGGATGTGATGGGCACTGGTTTCGACAATAAAAGTTTTTTCTTCATTCATTTTTGATTTACCTCTTTTGAAATTGTATCACAATAAAACGGCTTAGGCGCACAGATTATTGGTTTCTGTGTGTCTTGTTGTATTCTTCGAGTTCCTTGTTGGCCTGTTCTTCTTCACGGAGCCTTTTGAGCATGTCTTCGAAGCTTTGTTGTTCGGGTTCGATCAGCTTGACGTCCTTGATTTCCGGAATCTCGTCCATGAGGAGAACGGCGACGGTGTCGGAGACATCAGAGCTTGCCATATAGCAGCCGTTGCATGCGCCGCTCATTCTGACGTAGCAGGTGTTGGTATCGAAGTCGTAATGATCGAGATGGACATTGCCGCCATCTCTCTGAAGGAAGGGACGGAGTCGTTCGAGGACTTCGTCGATTCGATCAATCAGTTGAATCTGTTCTTGTTCCATATCAAAAAAATCTCCGGGGATTATTATAACACTCAGTGAAAAATTCATGGGTGGAAAAGAGAAACGAAAAAAATCACCTAGCGGTGATTTGATTGCTATATAAAACTTACGCAGTATCGAACTGGTGCCCGGGGCCGGACTTGAACCGGCACGGAGTATTAGTCCGCGGGATTTTAAATCCCGTGCGTCTACCGATTTCGCCACCCGGGCGAAGAAGTGGTGACTCGTATGGAACTCGAATCCATGGCCCCTTGATTAAAAGTCAAGTGCTCTACCAGCTGAGCTAACGAGTCATTTCATAATATGGCTGGGATAGAAGGGCTCGAACCTTCGCATATCAGAGTCAAAGTCTGATGCCTTACCACTTGGCTATATCCCAACGTATGGCCAGTGCACTGATCGCCATTCGGTTTAGATGCAGAAACGACGTCAGGAGAGGGACAGGTGATAGGAAGAAAAAAGTGGTGGGCGGTCGTGGATTCGAACCACGGAACCCGAAGGAACAGATTTACAGTCTGCCGCATTTGGCCTCTTTGCTAACCGCCCACTTAGATGGATGCCGCTGATTTTTACAGAATGGTGGATGCTAAGAGATTCGAACTCCTGACCCCCGCCGTGTAAAGGCGATGCTCTAACCAGCTGAGCTAAGCATCCGCCGAATTTTCAGCGCTTTGATATTATATCAACACAAATTACGACTTTCAAGCAAATATTTTCCGCAAAGCCACAAATTCTGTGGCCCTGCGGAAAAATAATAATTGACTAGTTCTTCTTTTCGTATCCCGGCTTGCCCAAAAGGGTGAACATATTGGACTTGTAGATTTCGACACCAGGCTGATTGAAGGGATTGACGTTGAGAAGGTAGGCGGAATAGGCGCAGGCACGGAAGAAAAAATACATGAGGTTTCCGAGGTTTTCGGCGTCCATTTTTTCGATGGTGAGGACGATGGCAGGAGTATGACCTTCTGTATGGGCCTTGAGGGTTGCTTCATAGGCTTTGCTGTTGATGTAGGACATCTTCTTGCCGGCGAGGTAGTTGAGGTTATCGAGGTTCTCGTCATCGGAAGGAACGACGACTTCCTGAAGGGAATGTTCGACGTTGATGATGGTTTCGAAGAGGAGCGGGGAACCCTGCTGGATGAACTGGCCCATGGAATGGAGGTCGGTCGTGAAGGTGGCAGAAGTGCATAAGAGCGCCTGATAGTCTTTGCCTTCGGATTCATCGAAAAGCTGCTTGAGCCATTCGCCAATCATCTGGTACTGGAGGTTATAGGTGACGAACATTTCAGAAGTTTTTCTTTCCTCGATGTTCATGAGATAACGTAAGGCTCCGTAATAATAGGCCGGATTCTTTTTGTAGTCGTGATCGGAATATTCCTTTTCGGCGTTTCTGACGCCTTCGATGAAGGCACGGATGTCAATGCCGCTGGCAGCGATTGGAAGAAGGCCGACCGGCGTGATGACAGAATATCTTCCGCCGACATCATCCGGAATAACAAAGCAGTCATAGCCTTCCTTTTCTGCTTCTTTCTTGAGAGCGCCTCTGGCTTTGTCGGTTGTAGCAAAAACGGCTTCCTTGAGGATTTCTTTTCCGTACTTTTCAACGAGAAGGTTCTTCAAAAGACGGAAGGAAACGGCTGTTTCGGTCGTGGTTCCGCTCTTGGAAATGACGTTGATGGCAAACTTCTTGTTCTTGAGGTGGTTGAGGACCTGGGCGGAATAGTCGGAAGAGAGCGTGTTGCCGAAGAAGATGATTTCGAAGTTGTCTTCCGGATAAAGACCGCGGATGGCTTCGATGACTGCTCTGGCACCGAGGTAGGAACCACCGATACCGCAGACAACGAGACAATCGAAGTCTTTTCTGATGCGGTCGGCTGCATCCTGGATGTGCTTGATTTCCGCTTCCGGAAGTTTGGAAGTGTAGTCGAGCCAGCCTAAGAAGTCGCTTCCGGCACCATTTCTCTTTTCGATTTTGTCGGCGACTTCAAGGCCTCTCTCATCGATGACGGAGAAGTCTAATTTCGAATTTCCATGTAATGAAACATTGACCATTTGGCAATATTCCTCCTATTAATTGATATGGTTGTTTTTCGTCCGAGGCACTATCTTAATAGAATATATAGAAAAAGTAAATTGAAAAATAACTACTTCGCAATTAATTTTTCCATTATTTTTAAATCTTGCGGATAGGTGACCTTGAAAAGAATGTTGTCACCCTCAATCATGGTTGTCTTTCCGCCTAGAGCTAGGACTTTGGAATAGTCATCTGTTTTAGATTCGATACTTTCGCATGCATATGCCTGACAGAGAGAGGAAAAATCTAAGACCTGAGGAGTCTGAACACGATAGAGATTTTCCCTTGGAACATAGGCATTCTCACGGATCAGAGAGTCACTGACCGGGATGACGGGAGTGATGGCATCATATTGGTCGGCAAGGGCATCGAGTCTCATCAGAATCGAAAGAGGCAAACAGGCTCTTGCGGCATCGTGAATGAAAAGGGCGATGTTTTCGTTTTCTTTTTTGTTCTCTTTCAGATATCGAAGGGCGTGATAGACAGATTCGTTTCTGTCTTTGCCCCCCGGAATCAATATGAGATTCGCTCCGTCGATTTTGTTTTCGTCTAGGTATTTGATGATCAAAGCGCGGTCTTCCTCCTCATGGACAAGAAGAATCTTCTCAAAGAGTCCGGAACTGAGGAGGGAAATCAGCGGATAGAGAAAAAGCGGAATCCCTTGAATGGGATAGAACTGTTTTTTGATCTGGTTCCCGTCCCTGAGAAAACGTTCGCTTTTCCCTGCGAGAAGGAGGATGGCGATTCTTTTTTTGTTCATCAGTATTTTCCTCCCATGCGGAATTTGTTATCATAATGTTCCCATGAAAACAAAAACATTTCCTTTTCTTATTTTATCATTATTCCTCGCTTCCTGCGACTTCTCCTTCCCTGGTCTTTCTTCGGAAAAGAAGACGGATTCGGTTACCACTTCTTCTGTCGCTTCCGATATGACGGAAAAGAACACGGAGTCCTTTTCTGCCTCTTCTAATTCCGAGAAGGTGACGGAACGCAATGACGGCCCGGATACGGATCCTTATGTCAATATGAGTGAGACGGCATTCTATAAGAATTATGTTCCTGCGACAAGCTATAAGGATAGCCAGTATCGCACATTGCATCACTTCATGTCCGGAAGCATCGAAAGCCAGAAACAGCGTCCCACCATCGCGGAGAATCCGCCGATGGAAGATGGCAAATACGTCTTCAATGCAAATAGCGGCCTCAGCGCTGACGGTCTCAGCTATGATATCGTGGATAAGACCGGAAAAGTCGTCAATACCATCTACAAAGGCGGTGCCTATGTCATTCTCGAAGAAGTGGCCGCGTATCTCTATGCCTTTGGCGATATCCCAGCCAATTATTCGGAATCGAAGAAACTGAAGCCGTCCAACAGTGAGTGGGGAAAATATCTCCGTCTCAATCACAGCTATTTTTCCTGTGATACCGACCGCTATAAGTATGAGCCGGTCCTCCCCGATCTCAACGATAAGAAATACTATGAGATCGATATCGGAACGACAGGAAGTTATGAATATTCCACCGTCTCCAATAAGGGAGAATACAATAATGGACAAACCATTATCCGTGGAGCTTCCCGCATTGTTTACACCCGTCAGTACAAGAGCGGAAGAGCGATTACGGAAGTCTCCGAGCGTAAGGTGTTCTATACCTTCAATCACTACAACGATTTCCAGGAATACCTCAATTATGAGAATGGATGGGGGAAATGGTTTGGTAATATTTCCGGCGGCGGAACGATGGATAATGATACGGCCATCTATAAGACTGCATATCCGGAAGTCATCAAAAAAGAGTTCTGAGCTACTGCTTGGAACTCTTTTTATCAATCAGTTTTTCTGTTTTGTCTTTTCTTCGGCGCTTTTTTCCATCTGCAGTTTCTTTTCCGCCTTATCTAAGCCACGGTAACCGAGTTTTAGGAAAATCGGGGTGGCGAAGGAGGAGATGAGAATCAAAAGGAGGCAAAACGGCATGATGTTATCGGAGACTAAGCCGGCGGAGATGCCTTTCTCGGCACAGACAATCAGAACCTCGGCTCTTGCCATCATACCAAATCCGACGATGAGGGAACCATGGAATCCGAATTTGAAGCAGAGACCTGCGATACCGGAACCGAGGACTTTTCCGAGGAGTCCCAAGAGAATCCATATAAAGCCGAAAATCATGAAGGTGACGAATTTCGGATCACTGAAGTCGAACTTCGACTGATACATTCCCATGGCGATGTTGCCGAAGAAGACCGGGGCGAAGAGATAGTTGCACGTCGTTTCGGCACGATGGTCGATATAGCCGTGGGCGACCGTCGAGGAGAGGATGAGACCCATCAGATAGGCGCCGGTGATATCGGCGATATTGAAGAATTCGGCAAGATAAGACCAGATGAAGCAGAAGGCGAGGGAGAGGATGGTGATACGGATGTGGTGCGGGAATTTGGTGCCGAGATAATTGAAGAGTTTGCGGATGAAGATGCCGGCGAAGAAGGTGAGGCCGAAGAAAAGCGCCATGAAGAGGAGGATGAAGAGGATGTTGAGGGCAGGAGACTGGGCACTTTGCGGAAGCAGGCGGAAGAGCATGGAGGCAAAGTCGGTTCCGGTCGCTCCTCCGGAGGAGCTGGATAAGGAGATGACCAAGGAGAGGACGATGATGCCGATGATGTCATCGATGATAGCGGCGGAGACCAGGGCGGAGCCGATCTTGGAATCGAGTTTTCCGAGTTCCTTGAGGGTCGCGACGGTGACGGAGACAGAGGTGGCAGTCAGGATGACGCCGTAATAGAGTTCCGTATAGAGCGGATTGACATTAGATCCTTCCAGATGGAGACTTCCTCCGGTTCCCTGATCAATCAGGAAAGCGACGAGGAAGGTGAGAAGCATCGGGACTAAGACACCCATCAGGGCGATGAAGAACGAGGCGAGACCGACGGACCTGACTTTCTTGATGTCGGTTTCGATGCCGGCGGAGAACATGATCAGGATGACCGCAACCTTCGAGAAGAAGGCAAGGCCGTCCGTGACCGTGTAGTCGGTGAGGACGTTCTGACCAGGAATGAGGTAGATCAGACCGACGACGAGACCGGAGAGAAGGTAGGCAATGACCTGCGGAATCTTGATTTTGCCGAGAATCAGGGCAAAGACCTTCGAAAGCAGAAGAAGTAGACCGAGCGGCAACAGGATTTTGTACGCCTGGGGATTGTTGTCTTTCGGAATATCAATCAGAAAATCAACTGGCATATGAAACAAAATCTCCTTCTATAAGATACGTTCTAATACTATAACCTTTTTTTGGGAAAAGGAAACATGAGGGAAGCCCTTTCATTATTCCCGTCTTTTTCTTTTGTGGGACAAAAACCGGTGTTTTCGGTGAAAGACACATGCGAAATGAGAAAAAAACTATGTTTTTTCAAAATTCTGTTATTATCCTGTTTGAAAAGATAACCCGATACTGATAGTATTATGCTTTAAGGAGGAGAAACCATGGAAAAGAATAAATGGGATCTTACTAAGATTTATAAAAACGAGGAGGAATTCCTCAGGGAACTCGAAGACGTCAAAGCCGATATCCTTCCTGCCTATGAAGAACTTCAGGGAAAACTAGGAACCGAAGAGGGATTCCGGAAATATCTGCTTCTCGAACGGGAAGCCAACATCCGCATCACCCGTCTTGCGATGTTCGCTTCGATGAGAAGTGATCTCGACAAGAAGAATGTCGAGAATGCCAAGGATTATTCCAAAATCGACTTGCTGTTTAATGACTATGCCGTTAAGACCAGCTTTGTCAATCCGGAAATTCTCAAGCTCGGAAAGAACTATGTCGATGCGTTTCTGAAGAAAAATCCGGAATTCTGCGATTTCGATTTCATGTTCGAAAAGCTCTTCCGCAGCGAAAAGTTCGTTCGTCCGTTCGAACAGGAGAAGCTGCTCAGCTATTATGCTCCGCTTTCCGGAGCCGGTTCTCAGCTCTACTCCCTTCTTTCCGTCGCAGACTATCAGCCCAAGAAGGTCACTCTGACCGACGGCAAGGAAGTGGAGGTCAATCAGGCCAACTGGACGACTTTGGTCGCTCAGGCTGCTTCCCAGGAAGACAGAAGAAGAATCTTCGAATCGCTGTATACCTGGTATGACGAGCATAAGAATACTTATGGCGAAATCTACAACGCCGTCCTTCAGGCACAGATTGCCGAGAAGAAGGCGAGAGGCTATTCCTCCGTTCTTCAGGAACACCTCTATCAGAACAACATCGATGAGAAAGTCTTCCATAGTCTCGTTGAAGTCGCCTCTACCGAAAACGAGGCGCTTCACCGCTATTATGAACTGAGAAGAAAATATCTCGGTCTGGAGAAACATCGCTCTTACGACCGTTTTGTCGAACTTGCCAAGAGTGAAAAGACTTATACCTTTGACGAAGCGAAGGAACTCTTTTTTGATTCCATCAAGGCGTTTCCGGAAGATTTCCGAAAAAAAGCCCACGAGGTCACTTCCGATGGGTATGTCGATGTCTACAACACTCCTGGAAAGAGAACGGGCGCCTATTCGAGTGGCGGGAGCGGAATCCATCCTTTCATCCTTCTCAATTTCAACGGAACTTTAGAGGATGTCTTCACACTTGCCCATGAATCCGGTCACAGTATCCATACGCTGTATACCGAAGAGAAACAGCCGATTCTCAAGCAGGATTACACCATTTTCGTCGCGGAGATTGCTTCGACCTTCAATGAGCATAACCTTCTCGATTATCTCATGGAACGGGGAGACCTTTCCCGCAATGACAAGATTGCTCTGCTTCAGAAGGCAATCGATCAGATTTGCTCTACCTTCTATCGTCAGACGCTGTTTGGACAGTATGAATATGAGATTGCCAAGCTTGCCGAAGAAGGCAATCCGATTGATTATTCCGTCCTTTCCGAAGAGATGGTCAAGCTCTACAAGACGTATTACGGCATCGATATCACGGAAGAGAAAGTTAAACCTCTTGTCTGGGCTTATATCCCGCATCTCTTCTACACTCCGTTCTATGTCTATCAGTACGCTACTTCCTTCACGGCTTCCATGCTGATCTATGAGAACGTGAAGAACAAGGTTCCCGGCGCTTTTGAAAACTACATCAAGATGCTCTCCTCCGGCGGTTCCACTTATCCGATCGATGAGGTGAAGATTGCCGGTGTCGATCTGACCAAGAAGGAAGCCTTCGAGTGCGTCACAAGAAGAATGAACGAACTTGTCGATGAACTCGAGAAGCTCTTAGCCGAATGACAATGGAACACGATTATCTGATCCGCGCTATGGCGGCAAAGGAGCAAATCCGTGCCTTTGCCGTGGAAACGACCGGCATTACGGAATATGCCAGAAAAATCCACGACAATTCTCCGATTGCGACCGCGGCGCTCGGCCGATTGATGTCGGCGGGTCTGATGATGGGTCAGATGCTTAAGTCTGACGAAGACAAGCTCACCTTACAGTTACTCGGTGATGGCCCGATGAAACATGTCATTGTCACCTCCAATCTTCTGGGGACGGTGCGCGGCTATGTTTCCAATCCGGAGGTCATGCTCCCTCCGAAAGCGGACGGCCATTTTGATATCGGAGGTGCCATCGGAAGAGGCGGCTCTCTCACCGTCATCCGCGATATGGGACTAAAGGAACCCTATGTCTCTTCGATTCCGCTTCATTCCGGAGAGATTGCCGATGATCTCACCTATTATTTCGCCCAGTCGGAACAGGTTCCGACTTCGGTCGGACTTGGTGTGCTCATGAATCATGACAACACGGTCCGTGCTGCCGGCGGATTCATCGTGCAGCTTATGCCGTTCACAAAGAAGGAAGTCATCGAACATCTCGAAGAGAACCTGAGGAAGGTCTCCGGTGTCACGGATATTCTCCGCCAAGGGAAAACAATCGAGGAAATGCTCGCTATCGTTCTCGATGGATTTGATCTTCAGATTACCGACAAAAAGCCGGTGTCCTGGCATTGCAACTGCTCCTTCGAACGCGGGAAGGAAGTCCTCGCAACTTTGAAAGACGAAGAACTTCTCTCCATGATTCAGGAGGGGAAGGATATTCATGTCGGCTGTGATTTCTGTGGAAAGTCCTATGTCTATACGCCGCAGGATATAAAGGAAATCATAGAAAACAAGAAAAAATCCAAATAGAAGTTGTCTTTTGATTAAACAGGTTTTCATAAAAGAGGACCTGTTTTTTTGAAGATATAAAAATTAGGAAAGTGAACAGTTTTCATGGGCTTCTGGAAACACACTGCTTTTTGCAGTTGCCAAACAACTTCTCCATAGGTTAGAATAAAGCAAGGAGCAGACAGCAAATGTCTGATGAATCATCATGAAAAAACTGACGAATAAAGGAAAAAGCAATGCCGGTATCATCGGAGGTGTCGCCTTTTTACTCTGCGGTGGTGGCAGTTTAGTCGGATGCCTCGTATTTTTGATCGTCACTGTTTTTGCGGCGATGGGACTTGCTGGCTACGACAAAGGCAGCGAAGCCTATCTTGCTCAGGAGGCTCTCGTCCATCGGTACGAGTTCCTTACTTACTTTTTCGGAATTCTTGCAGCTGTGCTCTTCATTTTAGGAATCGTTCTTCTTGTAATCTTTATTCGCAAGAGAAAGAAAGCCGGTTCTGAAGCTTAGTAACGGAGACTGTTTATTGTTCCTTTGCTGTCCTCTGCCGATAAGGCGAAGGACAGTTTTTTTGTCTGGATTCCGGATAAGGAGCAGTGATAGTCATAGTGCTGTCCCCGATAAGGAGCATTGTTCGGTTTGATGAGAGCGTCCACCGTCAAGGTCGCTCCGCGTCTAGTATAGGTGAGATCGACATCCATGTTCCGATAGATTGGATAGAGGTCATTGTCATAGCTGTAGACATAGCTGATGCCATCATTATAATTGGCAGCGGTCCCGAGCTTTTTCCCGTCCTTGTTGTTGTCGTTCATCCAACCATACCAGTCGAAACGCATCACCCAGTCATCCCCGGTCTCGCTGTCATAGACGATGGGGAGGAGTGTTCTCCAACAGATATCCCCGCCTTTGGCGGTTTCGGAAGTGTAGCTGCTTGCTCCGAAATTGGTAAGGGACACTTTCATGGTGAAGTCTCCGGTGAGGTCCGTGGCATACTTGAGCCACTTGGATTGGTCGGCCCAGCCATAGGAATTGGAGCGGTCAATGCTGTTTGTCTTGAGACTATGTTCTGTTCCGGTGAACTGGTCTTCGATTTGGATTGTCTTTGATTCTGTTGCGGTTCCGGAGAGAAGACTCTGATCGGTTACCTGATATCCGGGAATGTTCAAGGACTCAAAGGCGTAGGAATAGCTTTCTTTTCCGATTTTTGATTTTCTTCCTTGAAGGACTCCGGTTTCCTTCTCGACGAATTCGACTTCGGTGACAAGATAAGAGGAGAGGGTTTTCTGCACCTGCTTTTCCGTGACACCGCATTGCATGGAGAGGCCATGGATTGTTTCCTTCCCTAAGGTGAATCCGGATTTTTCCAGTTCTTCCATCATGGTGTGATAGATTGTGGAATAGACAGGATCGTTTCCCTGGCTTGTTCTGTTGTTGAAGAATGTGACCATCCGATGACTGTTCTTGTAAAAGACGGCCTTATCCGAGAAAAAAGAATAGGTGAACAGAGCACTTTCTTCTTTGCTGTTGACAAAAGATGAGGAGGCGAAACTCTCTTCCGATAGTCCGTCAACGAAGGATAGGAATCTCCCTCCTGCTTCGATGCCGTTTGTCTGGATGGAAAAGTTATCGCCTTTTAGAAGGACCTGACCGCTCTCTGTCTGACCTGTAAGGAAGGAGAAGGAGATTCCCTTTTCTTCGTCGATCATGAAGCCGCTGTACTGAGAGGAAGGAACGGGAGTCTCCAGCATCGTTCCGTCATAAGAATAGGTGATGAGAATATCTTCTTCTTTCTCCTGCTTGACCCCTTTGATTTCCTGGATGTCAGGTTTCATGAAAGGGAAGGAGAGAGAGGGCTCAAATTGATACATTTCTCCGATTCTTATTCTTTTTGTCTCACGCGAAAGAAATGTTCCGTTTTCAAAGATGTAGGTGATATTCAAAAGAGAGTATTCTGATTTTTGTGAATCCGATTCTGAAGTATCTTCTCTGTCGGATATGGAAGGCTCGTTTGTTTCCATTGCTGTCTCGGTTTTCGGTGCCTCGGTTTCTTTGTCGGTGATAGTGGAACTCTCTTTTCCACAGGAAGCAAGAAGAACGAGAAAGGATAATAAGACTAGATTCTTTTTCATGGTTGACTCCTAGTACATCATCATGATGTTTCTTACGTCGTTGAGGAATGTCTTCTCTTTCCTTTCGAAGTAGGTAAAGGTCTTGTTGATTTCTAGGTTCCAGGAAGAGAGGTCACTTTCTTTCTGTCCCCAGCGAAGATCCGAAATCATCCGGTAAGGACGGATTTCCTCCATCATCTGATTGAGCACGTCAGAACAGTGATAGGGACTAAAAAGCGTATCCATCAGTTCTTCCGTTCTTTGAATCATGGAATTTTTGAATGACTGATTTTTTAGAAGATGTTGCATCAGCGGGAACTTACTATAGGAATTGGAGTGATATGGGGAGAGTGGATTGTCATAGGAAGTAAAAGCAAAATCAGTATCATGAAGGACAAAACGGAATTTGCCATCTTCATATTTACTACCAGGATTGCTCACATCTACCGTCCACATTTTCAGGTTGTTGAAATTGCCGATGAAGTCCCAGTTTCCTGAGTAGGCCTGGGCAAGGACGACATCGAGGAATGAGTCTAAGTCAAGATACTGATCGAGGAAAGTCTGATAGGCAGAATCATTTGATAAATCGTGAGAGGAAAGATAGTCTTCCATCTCCTGGAGTTTTTCCTTTCCTCTTGTCTCATCCCCTTCGTCGACGGAAAAACTGCCTTTGAGATCATACGTGATGACATTGTCTTTGTCGACATTGTAGTTGTTCTCGAAATAGACATCTTTGTAGTGCTCTCGAATCGACATCAGTCCCCAGTATTCGCCGTTGAGATAGACGACGGTCGGCCGGTATCCGGTTGTTGCGGCATTGCTCTTTTCCATGATTCTCTGAAGGACAGCATCATTGATTCTTGTGGAGGACTCAAACGCATTTCCGCCGTTGTGGAGACGGAATCTTGTCAGTTGGGATAAACGTTTGTTCTCCGCTCTTTTGGTCCGTTCTTCAAAGACATGTTCGGTGACTTTTTCGTTCTTTTTTCCGCTCTCATCCTTATTGAAGTTGAGATTCAATGTTCTCTGCGGATAACCGAGAGTCCAGTTTCCGCCGAGCTTGATCTGTGTGTTCCGGTAGAAACTTTCTTGATAGGCTGGATCGAAGTATTCGAGATTGGCCCTCTTGGAAATGTCCTCGCGGATTTTATTGTAGAAGCCGTTCGTTTTTCCGAACACCTCCTCATAAGGCAGCGACAGGGAGATGACGGGGATATCGATATTTGTCGTGATTTCGTCTTTGATTAGATAGGTAAGGGAGCGTTTTAATATGGTCTCCTTCGTCTCTTTATTCCTGACTTGGATAAAGAGGACGGGCTGTTTGTCATAGAAAACGTAGTTTCCTGTTTTCTGAATATTGTTGATGTAAGTATCGGAGACACACTTGCCCTCTTTATCTTCCGGTAGGATGGCATCGACAGATGTTGTCAAAGGGTAATCTGACTTTTGATGGTCACCTTTTTTGTCGACACGGATGGCAGTTTCGTATTTGGTCATGCTGTCGATAGTGTTGGTATCCGCGGAGAAACTGTAATACAGTTCAAGGCTGGGATCGAGAGCAAAGGAGACCTGGATGGCACCGGGATAAAATCCGGGTGCTTTCGAAACAAAGACGCCTTCACTCAGTTTGGTATAGCTCTTCGGTGGAGTGAATTCGTTTTCCGTGGTCGAAAGGGGTGGGAGGACAAGGAGGAGAGAAAGCGGTATAAGCTGATAAAGTTTTGTCTTCATAAGAAAGGCTCCTTCTTGTTTATTTTATAGGATGTAAGGGGTTTATTCTCACAATATTATTAATGATGAGAGGATTACGAAAAGGAAGATAAGGATGGAGTATTGAAAATAGAGGGAGGAGGATTATACTTTTCAGGATAAGGAGATTATTGTCCTATGATGCATTGGAAATTGGTCGGTGTTGACAAAGAGACAAATCATCGTTTTCTCAACTTCTATACGGTTCACTATCAGGTGACTTCTGAGGAAGGAAAAGAAAAAGAATATTCCTATTTTGTCGCTTCTCGAAACGAGAAGAAAGAGGGACTCCGTGTCTTCCGTGGAGCGTTCGATAAACCGGATGCTGTATTGATTGGCTGCTATAAAATCGTAGACGGAATGCTTTATCTTCTTCTGGAAAAGCAGTTCCGTCCTGCCTTGAACCGGGATGTCTATTCTTTCCCGGCTGGTCTTGTCGATCCCGGTGAGGAAGATGTCAGAAAGACCGCAGAACGGGAATTAAAGGAAGAGACCGGCTATTCCTTGATTTCCTGTGAACTTCTTTTACAGCCTTCTCCGACTTCGGAAGGTCTCTCCGATGAATGCAATGCCGTGGTACTGGCAGAACTCGGTACAAGAGGAAAGGATGACAAAGAGGAATTCGAGGATATCAGTTCTGGATTATATTCTGCAACGAATGTGAAAAGAATGTTATCCGATTCTTCGGTTTTGTTTTCCAATTCTGCCCGCCTTCTGATTCTTTATCTTTTAGAGCATTTTGCAAAGTAGAATGAGAAAATGAAATTCATCCATGACAAAACGCAGCAGAGGTGTATTTGTTGCGTTTTGTTTATTGAGCGTCTTTCGTTGCTTATTTAGCATTTCAGCTATGAAAGCGCTTATCAGAAAAACCTACTGCTTCGGTGCTTCGTTTTATGCGAAATGGTAATAGTTGCACAGATTACTAACTGTATATCTCTATGTATCAAATTACAAAAATATAAATACTATTAGGTATTTTCCAAAAAAATCAGTAAAAATAGTGTGTTACAATCGTTTCAGATTTATGACTGATATTTGCGCGAATCAGAAGAAAATGAGGCGACACGAGCACGAGAATACAACTTATAAAGCCCTTTCATCATTTCACTTGCAATTATTGCATGTCATCGGTTAGTATGTTGCCATCTAAATAGGAGGTAACACATGAAAGGTTACGCAATGCTGAAGATTGGCGAATCCGGATGGATCGAAAAGGATATCCCTGAAATCGGCCCTCTCGATGCCATTGTCAAACCGCTCGCAGTCGCTATCTGTACGTCTGACGTCCATACGTTATGGGAAGGAGCCATCGGCGATAGACACAACATGATTCTCGGTCATGAAGCCTGTGGTGAAGTCGTCAAGGTCGGCTCCCTTGTCAAGGATTTCAAACCTGGTGACAGAGTTCTCGTCCCTGCCATCACTCCGGACTGGAATTCCCTCGAGGCTCAGGCCGGCTATTCCATGCATTCCGGTGGTATGCTTTGCGGCTGGAAATTTTCCAACTTCAAAGACGGTGTCTTCTCCGAATATTTCCATGTCAACGATGCAGACGGCAACCTTGCCATTCTCCCGTCCAATATCGACCCTGTCGATGCCTGTATGCTTTCTGACATGGTTCCTACTGGTTTTCATGGTGTCGAACTTGCCGATGTTCAGTTCGGTGATAGTGTCCTCGTTATCGGTATCGGCCCTGTCGGTCTCATGTCTGTTGCCGGCGCTTCTTTAAGAGGTGCCTCTCGTATCATCGCAGTCGGAACAAGACCGGTCTGCGTTGAAGCCGCCAAGAAATATGGTGCCACGGATTTCATTTCCTACAAGAATGGCCCCATCGATGAGCAGGTCCTCAGGATGACGGACGGAAAAGGGGTCGATAAGGTCATCATCGCCGGTGGCGACTGTACAACATTTGAACCTGCTATCCGGTGTCTCAAGGCAGGCGGAAAAATCGGTAACGTCAATTACCTTGGCAGCGGTCAGTATGTCAATATCCCCAGAATTGAATGGGGTGTCGGTATGGGTCATAAGCAAATCAACGGCGGCCTCATGCCCGGCGGAAGACTCAGAATGGAAAAACTCGGTTCTCTTGTCTCCTCCGGCAGACTCGATGTCCATCATTTGGTCAGTCATGTCTTTGATGGATGGGACCATCTCGAAGAAGCGCTGTTCCTCATGAGAGACAAACCGGCCGATCTCATCAAGCCTGTCGTCAGAATCGAGAAGTAAGCATGAAAATCCTGGTTGTCTCTGGATTTCTCGGTGCCGGCAAAACCACGTTCATCAAAGAGTTTTCCAGAAAGACAGGCAGGCTTTTCTGTATCCTTGAGAATGAGTTCGGTGCCGTCAATGTCGATGAAGCTGTGCTCCGCGAAGAAAATGATACTATGAAGATTTACGAACTCACCTCTGGCTGTATCTGCTGTTCGACCAAGGGTGAGTTCGCGTCTACCTGCCTGACCATTGCAAACACCATCAATCCGGATTATCTGATTGTGGAACCGACTGGTGTCGGTTCCCTTACTAATATCCGGAATAATCTGAATCGGATTTCCTATTCCCGAATCGAGATTCTCAATCCTATCTGTATTGTGGATGGGCTTGCCGTTCTCAACGGAACCACGGATTTCAACGGGATTTTCCTAGACCAGATTGAACAGAGCCGCTATGTCTTTCTTTCCAAGATGGAATCTCTTTCGAATAAAGAGAAGGATTTTGTTTATCAGCGTATTCTGAAAATTGCCAAAGGAAATACTTCTATAATTAAAGAGGACTATAAGTCACTCCCGGTTGCGTTCTTTCTTGCGATGTTGGAAGGAAGGAACGAGAAGGAAAAACCATCTACTTCAAAGAAGATGGTGAAAATGGAGAGCGTCTCCTTTGTCTCACTCACGATTCCCAATGTGGTTTTTCTTGTGAATCTCCTGGATGAGATTTCCCGTGGAAGGTACGGAAACATTCGGAGGGCAAAAGGCATTTTATCCTCGCCGTTTGGAATGCTTCAGTTTGATTATGTCGATTCCTTATATTCCATCCGTGAATTTGAAGAGTCAGAATCTAAGGCCGTATTTATTGGTTCCTCCGTGGATATTCCTGCATTGGAAAAGCGGCTTGGTCAAGCCGCTATCCTCGATGACGACGATGACTAGTTCTGATAACCTTTGATTTCAGGAAGAATCTTTGCCATCCAGATTTCATAACCTTTGTTGGTCGGATGGATCAAGTCACTTTCGGTATAAGGGGAGAAATCTTCTCCTCTTTTTTTGACTTCTTCGAAGGCAGTATCGGCTTCGATGATATGGACTTTCTTGTTTTCCTCAAGTCCTTTCATCAGCCTGTTGAGCTCGTCTTCCTTGTCACGGAAAAGCGGGAAGGCGGGAAAGTGACAGACAGTCAGGAAATAGACATCACAGTCAGGAACGATTTCATGAACAATCGATAAAAACTCTTTCATGTCAGAGATGACGCCTTCCGGCGTTTTTCCGGCGTGGAGATCGTTGAAACCGAGATTGACAATCAGATTGTCCGGTTTTCCGCTTTCGATGAGTTCCCGGAGGAACGGCAGAAAATCCGAGAAACGGAATCCGCCGATTCCGGCATTGAAGGCATCTTTTCCTCTAGTGTAGTAGGAAAAAAGGGATTCTCCTTCCTCGGTATGATGTCCGTTCATGAAGTCGAGATAGCTGTCTCCTAGGAAGAGGTAATCCGTCTTTCCCTTTTTCTTCATGCTGTCGATCATGCCATCGATTCTTGCTTTGTGTGGGGTGAGGGAGGTTAGTCTTTTTGTGTTGCGGAACGTAGGGAGAAGGACGGTATCAATCTCCGGTCCTTCATATTCGCCGATCAGTCCGGTGCCGGCGAATTTTCCGGCATAATAGCTATCCGGTTTTCCGTCCTTCATGAAGTAGAAGATGCCATCTCCATAGATCCACTGGGTGACCTTATAGTCGAACATTCCCTCATAAAGATAGAGCTTGTCGCCGACCGGTCCTCCGACTTCGTCGCAATCGATATAGGATTCGGTGAAATCCTGTCTCCCATAACCGATTTTCTCAAATGACTTGCCGGTGAATTCGACCGGTCCCGTATAGAGAGAACCTTCGGCATAGCGGATCTTGGCGATGCCTTTGGCCCCTTTTTCCAGTTTGTCCTCTTCGGTGACGAAGAAGTAGACGTCCTTCTGTAGCAAACGTAACTCGTTCTCGTGATAGATTTTCATAATAGTTTATCCCTTCGGTCTTTTAGTATATCGGGGGAGATAAGGGGAAGCAAGCAGAAAGACAACGTTAGGATTAATGTATCACATGAATCTAATGTTAACGTTAACGCTGTTGAAATCATAGGGGTTTATAGTAAAATATTGTCGATGAGACAAGCAAAATAACTGAGGTGCCATTATGTTTGATTACAAGCAGATTCTCTTTGATAAATCGGTCTATGGAATTCATCTGTTGCCTGCTAGAAGCTTGTTTGCTTCCTATCGTAGGGAAGAGGAACTTCTCACCGGAAAAACGGAAGAATCGAATCTGTCCGGAATCTGGAAGGGACGTTTCTTTGAAGACTATCCTGAAGATATCTCCAAGCTTCTGAAGGAAGACTATGATTTTACTTCTGAACGGGATATCGAAGTCCCGCTTTCGATTGAACTTCAGGGCATTACGAAACCGCAGTATGTCAATACCGAGTATCCTTTCGATGGCACCAATAGAAGCGAGAACGGCGATCCGCTCACCGTCAAGAATCCCTGCATGCTTTATTTCCGTGATGTCTTTGTGGAAGAGAAAGGGGACGATGTCTTTCGTTTGGATGTGAAAGGCTTCGAATCCGGTCTTTTTGTCTATGTCAACGGAGAGGAAGTAGGATACAGCGAGAATCTTTATCTCGATTCTGAGTTCGATGTCACTCCCTTCCTGAAAGAAGGAAAGAACCGGATTGCACTTCTTTGCTTCCGTTATTCGAGTTCCAGCTGGTTGCTCGATCAGGACTTTTTCCGTTTTACCGGTCTCTTCCGCGACGTCACTCTCTTCCGCCTTCCGAAACAACATTTGGATGATATCCGAATCCAGAGTGAAGTCGATTTAGAAAAGAGAACGGCAGAGGTCACAGTTTCCTTGTCCGGTCCTTTGGAGGGAGTGACGAAGATTCTCTCACTTCAGAATCAAGACGGGGAGGAAATCGACCGCATCGTTTTTGAGGGAATGGATTGTCATTTTTCTATGAATGATATCGCACTCTGGAGTGCGGAAACTCCCAATCTTTATCATCTGGTTCTGACACTGAAAAAAGAAGGAGAGGTCATTGAAATCATCAAGGAGCATTTCGGACTGAAGAAGGTCGAAATCAAAGACGGAATTCTGTTGATGAATGGCAAGAGAATGGTAATCAATGGGATCGACCGCCATGAATGGAATCCCGAGCGAGGCAGAAATATCACATTGGAAGATCTTTCGTTTGATGGAGAATTCCTCAAGGAAAATAATGTCAATGCCATCCGGACTTCCCATTATCCTAACCGCAACGAATTCTATGATATGGCCGATGAAAAAGGCTTTTATGTCATGGATGAGGCCTGCTTGGAATCCCATGGTACCATTCTTTCCTATCGGGGGTGGGTGGAAGATGACACTCCGCTTCCCGCCAGTCGTGCGGAATGGAAACACATCTGCATTGAAAAAGTGAAAAGAATGTATCTCCGTGATAAAAATCATCCTTCCATTTTTATGTACAGCCTGGGAAATGAAGCAGGAAGAGGTGAGGTTTTCCGCAAGATGAAGGCTGCACTGAAGCAACTTGATTCTACCCTTCTTGTCCATTATGAGGGATACAATCTCAGAGAGGAATGGTCCGATCTTTCCGATGTCACTTCGACAATGTATGCCAAACCGAAAGATATTCCTGCCATTCTGGAGCGATTTCCGAACAAACCTTATCTTCAGTGCGAATATGCCCATGCCATGGGTAACTCGCTAGGCAATCTGAAGGAATATCATGAATTGGTTAGGGCGTATCCGAACTATCAGGGTGGATTCATTTGGGACTATATCGATCAGGGGCTCTATACCGATGGCCAGAAAAAGACGAATGCGCTTCATTTCGGAGGCGACTATCTCGATAAGCCGAACGACCACGATTTCTGCTGCAATGGTGTCATTTTCGCTGACAGAAAGAATGCACAGAAATCCTCTAAGGCTTTGGCGATGAAACATCATTACCAGCCTTTCTATATTTCACGGAGCGATAACGGAATCCTGTTGGAGAACGAACTTCTGTTCGTCATTGGCACTTACCGTATCGTCATCTCTGTTTCCTCCTCAGCCGGGAAGAAAATTTTGGCCGAAAAGGATATTGCCATTCTTCCCGGAGAGAAAAAGGAGATTCCTCTTTCCGTTTCTCCTTCGGAGACCGGCTTCCTCATTGTAGAGGTATTCCTTACCGAGCCGATGCTCGGAAGAAAGGGTGATGATTTGATTTCCTATCAGTACTTTCCCTTGAAACCGGAAGAGGCAAGAGAAAGCGAAAAGACTTATCCGATAACGATCACAAAGGGAAACTTCAATATCGGCGTCACCTGCGGGAAACTTTCCCTCCTCTTTTCTCTTACCAACCTTTCGTTTGCTCTAAGCGGTCTTATTTCCGTGAAAGTCGATGGGGAGGAATATCTCGCCCTGACGGCTGTTCCGACTATTTTCCGTGCCACAACCAACAATGATCAGACCAACGACTTTCTGACAAGAAGTCGTCTTGCTCTTTCCTATTCCCGCTTCATGAAAGTGGATGTCTCACAAATCAAGTGGGAACAGAAAAAGGATTCTTTCTCGATTTCGTATCATTATCTAATGGACGAGAAAGAGAAGAAAGGTATGACTGTCACCTATCGGGTGAATACGCATGCTGAGCTTCTTATCGAAGTAGAGTATGAACCGGTCTTCGGTCTCGACACCCTCGGTGAGATTGCTTTAGCACTCCCTATGGCAAAGTCGGTAAATTCTCTTCGTTACTTCGGAAGGAAAATGGAAAGCTATCCCGACAGAAAAGAAGGAAATCCTATCGGGTGGTATTCTATGACCTGTGAGGAAGGCTATACGGATTATATCTATCCCCAGGAGAATGGAAATCATGAAGATACAAGCGTGTTGATACTTTCCAACGAGAGAACGAAATTGAAGTTTACTTCTCTTGACAAGAACTTCTCCTTCCGATATCAGGAATATGATCCGATTGCCATCGATGCGGCAAAGCACCGTGAGGAACTTGTGAAAAGCAATCGGAACTATCTTGAAATCATTGGATTTATGAGAGGTATCGGTGGGGATGATTCCTGGGGGGCCCCGGTTCATCCACAATATGAAATAGACGGGAAGGTCGGACATCGTTTCCGTTTCCTTATGAAAGCGGAAGAAAGAGAGGACTAACAAGATGAAGGAGATCGTTTTCGGGAAAATCCGCATTCAGTTAATCAGCAAGGAAGTCATCCGTATCGAAAAAGAATACGAAGGCCATTTCGAAGACAGAGACACTTTCTTTGTTCCTGACAGAAATTTCTGTAAAGAAGAACTTTCCTATTCCATAAAGGAGAGAAAAGATTGTGCCCACATTCATTTCTCTGATTACGACATCCGTATCCGGAAGAACGCCCGGGGAATGAGCGCAGTCAGCATCTATCGGGGAAGAACCTGTGTCTATCGTTACCGTAACGGAGTGAACCAGGGTGAACTCCCTTCCTATTCCGAGACACCGGAAATCTATGCTGTCTATGACAAACCGAGAATCGTTGTTCCTCCCTATGGCTATCATGCGGAAAAGAAAGAGGACGAATACAATGGATACCTCATCCAGAAGGATGCGGACGATGTCTATCTTATTTTTGCCGGGAACGATCCGAGGAGACTACGCAGAGCCTATCTCGACCTGACGGGGCGCCCGGAGCTACTCCGACTTTCCGCTTTCGGTTGCTGGAACTCGAAGTATTATGCCTATACACAGAAAGAAGCGGAAGATATTATCCGTGATTATCAGTCTCACGATGTCCCTCTGGACAATGTCGTCATTGATACCGATTGGAGAGAGATGTCCTCCGGCATCGGATACGATGTCAACACACAACTCTTCCCCGACATGAAAGCCTATTTCGATTTTGCGCATCAGAACAATATCGAAATCATGTTCAACGATCATCCGGAGCCGCAGCCTGGTGCCACGAGTGTTCTCTCTCCGACTGAGATTGCCTTCCGTGAGGAGAAACTGAAGCACTTCCTTTCGATGGGTCTCGATTATTGGTGGTATGACCGCAACTGGTCGACAAAGCTGATTTCGCCTGATGGATTCATTCATCCTGAGACCTGGGGAATGTATCTCTTCCACGATATTACTGCTCACGAATACCGGCACAAAGCAAGAGACAAGGCGCCGAGAAGGGTCGGAGTGATGGCTAATGCCGACAATATCGCTAACGGCACTTATTTTGGGATTCAGAATACCGCCTCGCATCGCTATCCGCTCCAGTGGACCGGAGATATCGGCTCCGGTTCTGAGAGTCTCTATCAAAATATCGAGAATGTTTTATTGGCCGGAGAAAACTGCATCCCTTATGTCCATCCGGATTGTGGCGGACATACCGGAAATCCGGATAAGGAACTCTTTATCCGCTGGATGCAGATCGGGACGTTCCTTCCTGTCTTCCGTCCTCACTGTACCAATACCGTAATCCGGACCAGAGAACCGTGGCAGTATGATGAAGAGACCACTGATATCGTCAGAGAGAGCGTCAAGCGGAGATACCGTCTGCTTCCGATGTTCTACGCTTCTGCTTATCAGAGCTATCTCGACGGAACCCCCCTTGACAGAAGAATCCTGGATGAATATCCCAAAGAGAAGGCAGCCGAACAGTATCCGGGAGAATTCCTCTTCGGTAATTTGCTTGTCGCCTATCCGGATTATGAGAAGGCGAGGGGACTCGAACGCCATCCGCTATCGAATCAACATTTCCTGACACCGGTCCATGCTACCTTCTACAAAGGTAGAGAACCAGAGGGAAATCCATTACTTGAAACGGAATTTGACAATATCGATTTCAATAGCGACGGAACTCCTTTTGCGGAAGGACTCCCTGTCTATGATTTTTCCTGCCGGATGGAAACTGACATCCGTCTTGACAAAGACAGAGCACTCGCATTTGTCGCCGATGACGGAATCCGTGTCCGTGTGGATGGAGAATCATATGCCGAAGACTGGACCTGCCATTCCGCTGCGGTTGTAAGCGGAAGAACTCTGAAGAAAGGAACGCATCATATCGAACTTGAATACTTCCAGGGCGGCGGAGAAGCGGTCCTTCGGCTTTTCTTTGTCAAGGCAAGGAAACAGAAGAACGGCACTGTCTATCTTCCGAAGGGAGAGTGGCTCGATCCTTATACCGGAAAGAGCTATGAGGGCGGAAAAGCAGTCACCCGTGACTTCTCTTTGGATGAAACTCCTCTCTTCGTGAAGAGAGGAACAGTCTCCCTGCTTGCACCGGACAGCAACAACACCAAGACACAGAAATGGGATCGACTTACACTGGATTATTATCCTTCCAGGAAGGAAAAAGATACCACCTTCCTCTATGAGGATGATCGGGAGACCATCGCTTATCAAAGCGGAGAGTGCCGTCAAATGAAGGTGGAGGTAGGCTACGGAAATGAAAAGCATGCCTTCGAAGTGAGACTGTCCAAGGCGGAAGGCAATTCCCACGGCGCTGACAGAGAAAAAGAGATTACGCTGAAATATCATTCCCTCTATGACACCCCGGTGGAAAGCGTCCTTCTCAATGGCAGAGAAATTCCCTTTACGCTCAACCCTAGAAATCTGAAAGCTTCCATTCTCTCCAATGAAGAGAGTGCGCCGGACAGTGATGTTGTCCTTGTTACCTTTACGCATCAAATGACGGAAGAAGACGTCATTTCTATCGTTCTTCAACAGCGGTGAAACGCCCGGACGGACTGAAATGAAAAAGGCGGATTGCAGTTTTCTGCATTCCGCTTTTTGAATGAGTTCGATCGGATCAGAGATGGAATTCCTTGAGACGCTTTCTATAGTGGCATCCGCCGGAGAGTTTTCGATAGTCGATGTTTTTCAGGTCGAGATATTTGATCATGCCGGAAGGCGTGAGATCATAGGTCGCAACATAGTCGTAGATTGCCTTCTTGGCATTATTGCCATCCGTCGTGATGGAGATGGAGATTGGCTCTGCAATACCGATGCCGTAGGCGAGTTCGACTTCCGCCACATTGACTTCAGGGAAATGTTCGATGATTTCAATGGCGAGTTCTCTTGCCATATAGGCAGCGGAACGGTCCACCTTGGTCGGATCCTTTCCGGAAAAGGCGCCACCGCCGACCGGGCAATAACCGCCGTACTGGTCACAAACGATCTTTCTTCCGGTGAGACCGGAGTCGGAATGGGGGCCGCCGAGGGTCCAAAGACCGCTCGGATTGAGAATGAACTTCTTGGCTTCTATGTGGTTTCTGTCAAGGAGGGACTGGATGTATGCTCTCACTTCATTGAGGGTATAACCTTCCTTATGGCAGGCGGAGATGAGAATGACTTCCGGAATCGAGCCGGGATTGTCGAGGTCGACAGTAACCTGCGTCTTTGTATCTCCGAGGAAGATCGTTTCTTTATTGGTTTCGATGTCTTCGGTGATGATTTCGATGATTCTGTTTGCAATATCAAAACCGTAAGGTAGACGGCTTTCCGTCTCTCTTGTCGCATAACCGAACATCATGCCCTGGTCGCCGGCTCCGATTTTCTCATCGTTATCGACAGCGGCGCCAATCTGTACACTTTGCTTTGTGACATTGACGACAAGTTCTTCGAACGGGTATCCGAGGCTGTCCATGACGTCTCTCACGATGGCATGGTAAGGGATTTCCTCTTCCTTGCAGGTGATTTCACCAGCGAGGTAGACGGAGGAAGATTTAACAAGGGTCTCAATTGCGACACGGCTTGCCTTATCCTTAGAAAGACAATACTGAAGAATGGAATCCGAAATCTGATCGGCAACCTTATCGGGATGCCATTTACTGACCTGCTCACAGCTGAATAAATGCATAACTGCTCCTTTCCGTCAAAAAAAATTCTCCCAGCGTGCTGGGAGAACAAAATGCTATTTCTGTTGATCCCATCATTCAAGCTTTAGCACTTTGCCGGAGAATTCCGGTAAGTTGCTGAAGGGTCACAGGGCTTGTCCCTCACCTTCTCTTTATGGTGCGCTGGTTTGACGCGTGCAATAGTATGCGGCAAAGAGAGTGGAATGTCAAGAAAAACAGATTGGTTTTAGAAGACGACCGTGAGCAGCATCTTGAAATTCTCTTCGGCGAAGAGTGCATGGTCCACGTGATTCGGCATGACGATGCATTCTCCTTCTTTCACAAGATGCTCTTTTCCGCCGATGGTGAACTTTCCGACACCATCCAGGACATAAACAAAGGCGTCGCCGTCGGATTGGTGCTTGGAGATTTCTTCTCCCTTGGAGAAAGAGAAGAGTGTCATGCTGACATGATCGTTCTGGACGAGCGTCTTGGAGACGATTTCACCTTCGCGGTAGCTCACTTCCTCCTTGAGCTGTAATGCTTCTTCGGTTTTGATGTTTTTCAATATGTTCATGGTCATAATCCTCACGTTAAAGTATAAAGCAAAATGGAAGAGGACGATAGTCTTTATTTTCTTCCTTCGTGCTTAGATAATGTGTATAATTACAAAAGAGGTCCAATTTATGTTATTTTTGCTCAATGATAAAGTCAGTTATGTGAATCCTTCCAGAAACTTTTCGCTCGCCTATATCATCCTCGATTCCCTTTTCCTTCTCTTCTTTGCCTTCTACCTCCTTTATAAGAGAAAGCGGATGACTTTCCTCTTTTCCCTTGCCGGCGGTATTCTCTATTTCCTTGTTGATTTTCTTATTTTCTATCTTCTTACCGGTTCAAGAGAAATCCGAATCGACGGGGAGGTCTGTGATGCCTTCAAGACCGGTGCGGTCCTCTTCTGGATGTCGATGTCTTACGGCTTCCTTGATTTCGCTTTCATTTGGCTGTGGCTCAGCCGTGACAAGAACGCGCTGGAATATTCGCTTCTCATTGTCATTTGGTGGATCTGCTGCCCATTGATGGCTCAGTTTGTGAATGCCATCTTCCCCAGTGTTCCTAAGATTTATACGACAAGAAGCACATCCAAATATCATGGAGTCATGGGACTTATTATGGTTGTCGGATATTTCATCCTCATTCTTATGAATATTCATAACAAGGATGACAAATCCAAACAGATTCCGATCATCCGTCTTTTCATCATCGGTTTCCTGTCCCAATTCCTTTGGGAATTCCTTCTTTTTGTCTTCGGTGTCCGCGGCCGTTCCGAAGAGAACGATTTTGTCGATGTCCTCAATACCGTGCTTCGTGATTCCCTGGTTGAGACAAACCTCGGCATGCCTTATTTCTACTTCATCCATAAGGCGGTCTCTTCCCGTTTCACGGAAGAACTCAAGGATGCAAGAAAACTGAATGTTGAGGCGTGAGGACAAAATAGAAGATTGAATCCTCTGATATACTGGATGAAAAAACGTCCACCCCATTGCATTAGCAAAGGTGGACGATTTCGTTTTGCCATTACCGGAAGTGCTGGTTGCCTTTGAAAGAGCGTTATCCGTTTACATAACGGACCATAAGGGAAACGATGTATTCCGTGCTGTCACTGCAATCCCTTTCCAACCATTCGCTGATGATGGCCATCAGCCCGTGAATATAGAATTGGAGCAGATACTTCTGTTCCTTTTCCGGCACCTGGAAACGGTACAGAATCGGAGTCAGAATATGGTCTTTCATCATCTGATAGACCTCGGTCATCTGTAAGACTGATGCGTGTTCGATGCTGGCTTTGAAAATGCGGCGGTGTTCCTTGATGTAGGTGAGATAGGGTGTGAGATATTCCGGTGCCACGAGATACAGTTCGCTCAATGGCCGTACATCGAGTTTCTTATGAAATTCGGAGGCGTCATAGGGCATGGAATTGTTGAACTGGTCGATGATATGCTGTGTGGTTTCCTGAAGAAGATCGTCAATCGTTTCATAATGCAGGTAAAAGGTGGATCGGTTGACTTCTGCCTTTTCACAGATTTCCTTTACGGTGATATAAGGCAAATCCTTGTGCTCGATCAATTCCAGAAAGGCTTCGTCCATCCTGGCGGCTGTAGCAAAATATTTGCTTTTGGATTTATTCATTCGGTTTCACCTCGTCGTTCCGCTTTGGCTAAAGTTTAGCATACAAAGTCCGATGTCCGTTCTGCAAAATGGTGTTATATTGTTGTGTCATTCCTATATTTCCTTATACGGAAAGAAAAGACTCACGCGGGTTACTTCTCGGTGATTTCCTTGGCGAGTTCGATGATGTCAAAGGCGTATTTTTCTTTGCCGTGAGCAAGAATGCGCTTATAGATCGGGTAGTTGACGCCGGTTCCGATCAATCCAAGCATGCCAACAGCAATGCCGATGATGAAATATAAGGTACTTCCATCACCAAGCTTTCCCATCGTCAGACACATTCCGACTCCAAGAAGAAGGGCGGAGATGATACCGAAGGTATATCCGAAAATACGGGCGGGACGTTTGGCTTTGGAATCCAGTTTCCGAAGTGCGACGACTTTCGATGCTTCCTTTTTTGCATACTCGTTTGCGATTTGTTCTGCGTAGATTTTATCTGTGTTCATTTTTTGTTTCCTCCTTGATGGAACACCATTATTTTAGGTGCACTGGAAGAGAGAAGAAACAACACCGAATCGGGATTGTGTCGATTTCTGAAACATATGAACAAGGAAATGTGTGTTAAGATTGCGAAACGAAAAAACCGCACCGAAGATTTCGATGCGGTGATTCTTCTTTGATTGGCCGACGGCTCAGGCTTCCGTTTCTTCTCGTTTCTTTTTCTTCGGAAAAGTGAAATAGAACGTGACAGTAAGGGCGAGGGCGAAGAGGACGGCTCCGGTGATATAGTCCCAGCTTGCAATGGTGGGGTAAAGAGGATAAATCGTGGAATTCATGAACATGGAGATGACAGAACCCAGGATAAGACCGGTGATACCATAGAAGGTTGTGACACGATGCCTGTTCAATAGATATTTCATGACTTTCGAAGAGAGCACAAGACCGATCAGAATACCGATGCCGAGCAGTACACCGAGAAGGATTCCGGTAAGGAGGAAGGTGCGGTCGCTGCTATGCCAGATGGCATCCTCGCCGATATAGGAGTTGAGAACCGGATAATACATACCGATGACCATCATGGACATGGAGCCGGAGATGCCGGGGACGACACAGGCAAATGCGGCGATGATTCCGGCAAGGATGATGAAGAGGTATATCCACCAAACACGGTTGTTGAGCGGATCGGAGAGTCGGAAGTCGAAGAGTGCCGTCAGAATGCCAAGCCCGGCAGCGATAAGAAGGCAGAGGAGGAAGAAGAGAATATGAAGGAATCTCTGTTTTCCGTTTTCTCCTTTTCTCAATTCTGAAAGTGCGACGGGAAGAGAACCCAGTACCATGCCGGCAAAGAATCCGGTCAAAGTAAATGGCGCGACTTTGTATCCTTTCTGAATGCCGATGAAGGCGGCAAGTGCTCCAATCAGAAGTCCGATAACAAAGGGAAGCAGAATGAGGAAGTTCCTCTTAGGGGCTTTTCGGAAACCACCTGCGGATTCCACAATAGTGTCATAGCAGCGTTCGGAGACGGCGATGGTTCCTGCGCTCAGGCCAGGAATGGCGACCGAGATTCCTAGGGTGACCCCTTTTACGGTGTCGAGAAGGAAACCGGTGACTTTGTTTTTCTTTGTGTTTTCCATGCGCATATTATAGCGAGTATATTTCCCTGTTACAACAAAGGGTTCTTTTTACAACCGTGCGATGATGAATGGAAAAACGTATTTTCCATTTCTTCTATGCTATAATTTTTCTATGCGGACACTTTCTGAAAACGGTTGTCAAACAATCTTTGTGAAGAATTCTTTTCTTTCGGAAAAGTGTCATTTGTGGTGATGGTATGGTGAAGATCTTATTGGACCAGGAATTCCGTTCCTATTCCGGAAAAATCCTTCTCAATCAGGAATATCAATCCATGAGGAAATATGTCGCCCATGGAACCTATATGGTCTACGATCACTGTTTCCGTGTGGCTCTTTTTGCCTATTCTTATGCAAAGGGAAAGAGGTTGAACGTGGATTATGCTTCCCTGGTCCGGGGAGCACTCCTTCACGACTATTATCTTTATGACTGGCACCATGCCCATGAAGGGCATCGGCTTCATGGATTCCGCCATCCCTATTTTGCTTTGCACAATGCGAAGAAGAAATATCGGCTCAATAAAAAGGAGATGAATATCATCCTTTCTCATATGTTCCCTCTGACATTCTGGATTCTTCCTCTCTGCAAAGAGGCCTGGCTTATCACCTACGCCGATAAGGTCTGTGCCAACATGGAACGGAAAAAGAAAGAAGTGAAGCGGAAACATGCTTCCTATGCGGCTTTGCCGTCCCTGAAAGGGCAGGATGCTTAGTATGGCCAAATCCCTGTTTCGGAAGGATCGGAAAGTTCTTTTCAACTATCTTGCCAGTGTCATCGTCTCGCTGACATTATCCCTTTATAACGGTATCACAGGTATTTTTTATGACGCCATCTGGAATGAATGCATCAGTTTCTATTATTTTCTTCTTCTCATTGTGCGAACGATCATTTTTGCGGAGGAATACAGAAAAATGAAGTATGGGATTGAACCGACGGGAAAAGCATTCATCTTCAATTCCGTCACTCTTCTTGTCATCACCCTCTCTCTATCCTATGCCCTTTATCTTCTGGCAAAACTTCAGGAGCCGGTGAAGCTTTCCAATGTTCCTGCCATCGTTCTCTTTGTCTTGTTGGTCGTGAAGTGCATCACCTTTGGAAAAAAGTGCCTCGACTATGGAAAAACACATAACATCTTTGATAGACAAATTATGATTGTCTCAATGACAAGCACAGGATATACCTTGATTACATTTACTAATACTTTGCTTGTATTTTCCCAAGGATTTGATTGGAACCGCATCATCCTTTTCATTCTTATCACGGTGTTTATTTTAATGATCCTGATTGGTGTCACCCTCTATTCTCTAGTGGATGGCATCAAAGAAATACGGAAAAAGAAGAAGCAGGGGTAGACTAATCTAGCCTCTTTCTCTATGATAGTCGGGAAGTGATTTCATGGAAACAGGAGAAATTTATGGAAAAGAAATGGTGGCATGACAAAATCGTTTATCAGATTTATCCCAAGAGTTTTATGGATGCAGACAACGACGGCATCGGCGATATCAAAGGCATCATCTCCCGTCTTGATTATCTGAAAGACTTAGGTGTCGATATCCTTTGGCTCACGCCTTTCTTCCCCTCTCCGATGGTGGATAACGGATATGATGTTCAGGACTATACCGGCGTCAATCCCCTTTTTGGAACCATGGAGGATGTTGATACCCTGATTGCGGAACTGAAAAAGCGCGATATGGATCTCATGATCGATATTGTCGCCAACCATACCAGCGATAGACACCCCTGGTTTTTGGAGTCGAAGAAGTCCAAGGATAGTCCCTATCATGACTATTATATTTGGAGAGACCGGCCGACCAATGATCATCAATCCTGCTTCGGTGGAAGCGCCTGGCAATATGATGAGGAAGCGGGACAGTATTATTTCCATGAGTTCGCGGTCGGACAGCCGGACCTCAACTGGGAAAATCCGAAGATTCTTGAGGAAATCACGGCAGCCATCAACTTCTGGATGGAGAAAGGGGTCCGTGGTATCCGCTTTGATGTCATCCATCTGATTGGCAAGGAAATCGATAGGGATATTTATGGATATGGTCCGACGCTTCATGAGAAAGTGCATGCCCTCAACCGCAACTCCTTCGGAAAATATGATGCCGTGACTGTCGGTGAGGCCTGGGGTGATCTGGACAAAGCCATCGATTTCACGCTTCCGAGCCGGGAAGAACTTAACATGGTCTTCCAATTCGAAGTGACGGATTACACCAGCGATTGGAGTTCGAAGGACAAGCATGGGAAGTTCACTCCGCGTCCGATGGATATGAAAGTCGCCCGTGATATCTGGACGAAATATCAGCTTGGTCTCAATGGGAAGTCATGGAATGCCCTTTTCATCGAGAATCATGATTTGGTCCGTGCCGTCAACAAGTTCGGAGATCCACTTCGTTATCCCCTGGAGTCGGCTAAGGAAATCGCAACCCTGTATTTCTTCCTTAAGGGAACCCCCTTCATTTATCAGGGACAGGAACTCGGCATGACTAACATCAGAATCGACCGTGTCGAAGATTATGATGATGTCGAAATCAAAGGAAATTATAGGGATCTCGTTCTCCGCGATAAGGTTCTCACCGAGCGGGAATTCCTGGAAGCCTGCAACAAAGAGGGGAGAGACAACAACCGTACGCCGATGCAGTGGAATGCTCAGGTCAATGCCGGATTCAACAAAGGGGCCAAGCCTTGGTTCTTTGTCAATCCGAATTATCCTTCCATCAATGCGGAAAAGGAAGCGAAAGATCCTGACTCCGTCCTTTCCTACTATAAGCGCATGATTGCTCTCCGTAAGTCAAAGGAATATTCCGACGTCTTTGTCTATGGTGACTTCCGTCCCATCGATGTCAAGAACGATAATCTGTTCGTTTATGAAAGAAAGTGGAACGATAAAGCCGTCTATGTCATTGTGAACATGGGCGGAAAGGAGGAATCGCTTGACCTTCCGTTCTCTGTGGGTAAGGTCTTGCTTCATAACTATCAGGAGAGAATAGTATCAGCGCTTCGTCCCTATGAAGCACTTGTCGTGGAAGGCGACTGAAAATAGGGGAGGCTCAGGCCTCCTTTTTGTGTTAAAAATAAAGTTGTTTCGGCTGCATTGAAAAAAGCGCTTTCAGCTTATAATGAAAAACGATGTTCCTATCAGGAAGGAGTTCAGCATGAAAAAGAAGCTGTTATCACTTGCTGCTGTTTTGCTGTTATCTGGATGCGGAGATGCCTCGGAGACTCAGAAGAGTACGGAAAAGCCGACCGAGACACCGGAAATCACAGAGACGGTGACGGAAGAAAAGGATACTTCCGTGGATGTCGTCCTTCTTTACGGGCAGTCCAATATGGAAGGACATACCTGGTCTCAGTATCTTGTCTCATCGGTTGGGAAAGACAGGACGCTGGAGTTCAACAGAGGATATGAGGATGTGCTGATTTCCTATGAGTGCACGTATAACGGAAATTCTTCGAAGAAACAATTTGTTCCTGCAAAGGTCGGCCAGGGAAGAACGACAAGTCATATCGGTCCGGAACTTGGCATGGCTTCCTATTTCCATCAGAAGCAGAAGATGGTCTATATGATCAAATATGCCAAGGGTTCCACGAACCTATATCAGGAGTGGCACGGCTATACCGGAGGAATGATGGGAATGCTCTACCGGGATGCGATGGATTACACCATCGAACAGCTGGAGCTTCTGAGACAACAGGGACTGGAACCGAAGGTCCGTGCCATCTGTTTTTCCCAGGGGGAAGCCGATGCGACAAGCGCCGCCTATTCCAAGTATTATGAAAACGAAAGCAACATGCTTCATGATATGAGAGAGGAACTCGAGGATTATACTCCGGAAGGAGGCATCGGCTTTGTCGATATGGGACTTACGGATAATCCTGTCATCACATATGGAGATTTTGTGAACGAACAGAAAACGAGAATTGCTGACGAAGATGATAACTGTTATTATCTCGACGTCCGGGAACTCGGACTCGAATACAAAAATGAGCCGACCGGGAATCCGGACTATTGGCATTTCGATTCCGCCTCTATGGTCCGACTCGGTGAACTTTACGCTGAGACCATCGTCGAACATTTCTTGGGAAACTGAAATCGGAGGAAAACAGAAATGAGAAAATCCCGCATTCTCTTCGGATGCGGGATTTTCCATTGGGGTTACTATATCAGCTTGGACTCTTTCAGCCAAAGCTCGATATCGGTGTCTTTGATGGAAGAGAGGACTTTCTTTAAGACAATCTTCTCCTTCCAACTGAGGTCGGAATCAAGAATCTTCTTCTTGTCTAAGGCGTAATAGGCAGCACGGAGCATTTCTCTGACATCATAGACAGAACCCCAGACTTCCGGAACGGCTCTGTCGATATTCATCAGGGTGTAGACGGCTTCCATGCCGGTACGGATGGAATACTCGGTCGTGAAGATGGTGTCACGTGGGGTCTCGGCAAACTGACCTAAGAAAGCGAGGTTGACGCATCCCTTAGGAACGACGAGTGGACGGTCCGAGTTCTTTCTCGGCTGGAAGAATGCGTTGATGTAAGGCATATAGCAGGTGGTCGTATTGCACTCGCCGCTGAGTCTTTCGATATCCTCTTTCTTTGCACCGATGTGATAGAGCCATTCTTTTGCGACTTCTCTTCCGGTGCATTCTCTCATCGCTTTCTTGACATAGTTGCCGGGTTTGTTGGTGTTGAGGGAATAGAGCCAGACGATGACGCTTCCGTCAGGCTGCTCCTTGAACTGCGGCTGACGGTTGATGGTCCAGGAAAGGGCCCAGTTGTCGAAGGAGTCCTTGACTGTGACGATGCCACCGGTTGTGACTCTGCCGGAGAGTGGATCTCTCTTGCAGATGTTCTTGATGAGAGCGATGATTTCCGGATTCTTGGTCAGGACGGAAGCGGACATCCAGTTAGTCTCTTCCGGGTTGGAGGCAAAGGCCTTCGGATTTCCGAATTCCTTTCCCTGGGCGGCAATCTTCTCCCAGAGGTTCCATCCGTCTCCGATATTGGGACGGACTGCGGTGAGGTCCGGAGCGGTATCGTTGTCTCCATAGCAGGAGACATCGGTGCAGCATCCGTTTGTGACAAAGAGCAGGTCATCTTCTGTGAGGCTCTGAACGTGCTCTTCACCGTCCTTTTCGTAGGCGAAGGAGGTGGCGAGGGTCTTATTCCCCTGATGTTCGATCTTGACGTCCGTCACACGGACACCGAAGTCGAAGCAGACGCCGTGTTCTCTCAGATATTTCTCGAGTGGGAGAATCATGGATTCATACTGATTGTATTTGGTGAAACGGAGTGCGCTGAAATCCGGAAGTCCGTCGATGTGATGGACATAGCGCTGGATGTAACGCTTCATTTCGAGGGCACTGGACCATCTCTGGAATGCGAACATAGTCTGCCAGTAGAGCCAGAAGTTGCTCTTCCAGAAGTGATCGTCGAAGCACTCTGAAATTTTCTTGTCTTCGAGATCCTTTTCCGGAGTCAGATAGAGCTTGAGGAGTTCTCTCTGGGCTTCTTTGTCGAGATTGAACTTGTTGTCCGTATGGGCATCCTGTCCGCAGTTGACGGTCGCACGGCAGAGAGAGTAGTTGGGATCGTGCTTGTTGAGCCAATAGTATTCGTCGAGGACGGAGACTCCTTCCGTCTCGATGGAGGGGACGTCACGATACATGTCCCACATGCACTCGAAATGGTTGTCCATTTCTCTTCCGCCTCTCATATAGAATCCTTTGTTGATGTCGTGATATCCGTCGCAGGATCCGCCGGAGCGAGGCAAAACTTCCAAAATGTGGATCTTCTTTCCGTCTACCTGTCCGTCGCGGACGAGATAGAAGGCTGCAGAGAGTCCGGCAAGCCCAGAACCGACAATATATGCCGATTTCTTTTCCGCATCCTTGGGCTTCTCAGGATGGGCGAATGCTTCATAAGTACCACTGGAATAATACATTTTTCTGTCCTCCTATTCCGTATGCCCCTATTCTAGAGGGTGTCAGAAAAATAGAAAATAGACAGAAAATCTGCTCTGATAAAGTTTTCGTCACCAAAGAAAAACTGTAGTGTTTTTTATCAGAAAGAGAAAAGTGATAAAAAAGAGGACCGCAGTCTGCAGTCCTCATTCGGCCTCTTCGAATTTGGAAAGAATCCACTCGGTCTCTCCCGAGAGCATCGTTTCTATTTTCTTCAGAATAATATGGTAATCAGTCTGCATGGAATCGTTGATCCAGTCTAAGACCGTTCCCATCAGAAGGTGTTTGTAACAGTTGGCGACAAAGACGAGGTTTTCTTCCTTGACGTTGTGTCCCTTTGCTTCTTCCGTGACGACATGGTAAGTCATCTGGTAGACGAAGGGATCGAGGATTTTCTCGACTTCTCCTCTGGAATTGAAGCGGTATGCGTTGATCAGAAGGGTCTTGTTCTCCAGGCAGAGACAAAAGACGCTCTCCATGCCTTCCATCCAGGTGTCTGCCTCACATTTTCCTGTGAGGTAGGCTTTCGCTTTTGAGGTGAGACAATACTGGACCAGGCTGTAGATGTCTTCGAAATGATAATAGAAAGTCATGCGGTTGACTCCGCATTCTTCCGTGATGTCGCTGATGGTGATCTTTTTGAAAGGCTTCGTGGACAGAAGCTTCAGGAAGGCTTCTGCCAAGGCTTTCTTCGTAAGTTCGTTGGCCATAACTCTATTATAAAGGAAAGTAAAGGCGTACGTCATCGTACTTTCTAAGAAAAAGAGCGTTTTCTGGCTTTGTGTTTATCTTCGAATAGGATCAGAAATCTTCTCGATTGGTTTTTTTCGATTGCAAAGGTCATATAGAGCGGGATGGTGATGATGTCATTCTCTTCGGAGATGTTGTAGTCTCCGATTTTGATCAGCCGTGTCTTTCCGTAGTGTTCTTTGTTCTTCATGACGATCTTGCTCTTTTTCATTCTTCTATTTCGTCAAAGAAGAGAAGTGTTTTTCCGGGTTCTATTGTTTCGTTTGGAAAACGTAAGGAGAGGTTTGAAACCAAAGTGTCGACGTTGAGACTTCCATCAAAATTGCGAATGTATTCGGGGTTAGTCCAGAAATTGACTTCGATAAGTGTGGCCGTTGCGTTTTGTAAACTCTTCGACACTTTCTGTTTTTCCGCATTGGCGAATGCTGACAATCAGAGCAGGATTCTTTTCTTTTTTTAAGCTATTGGTCTAAGATACTATCGATTTTTCTTTTGAAGTACACTTTAATAACCTCTTTACTAAATTCGGACCGACTTTTCTGTATCCAAGAGAAAATACATGAATCTGCCATCGCTGAGAAAGTGTTTTTACTGCCGACTTGATATTGGAAATCATCCGGATTTTTAAGAATTGAAACTTACAGCCGACTTGGATGCGGGTTTCTTATTGTTCCGCCATTTCAATACTTGGAAAAATATCATAGAGTCAAAATACGACAATTTTTTTAGAAATGTATGAATTCTTCTTGCTTAAGCGCTTTCTTATCGGTTTACCTTCTTCCGTGGTAAAATACTGAAGCCTATGGCACAATTTTACTATGAGAGAAAAAATACACTGATTTGTTTCATAGGTGATAAGAAATCATTTGAGGAGATTTTATTATTATGAAAAAAAGAAGCTTATCTATCTTAGCTGTTGTCATGCTGATGTCTTCTGTATCCCTGGCCTCTTGCCATGATGATCCAACCAGCGAACAGGATAAAGTCATCCGTTCCATCGGCATTGTTGAGAACAGCATTGCTACCACCTACACGATCCATACCGAACCTGATTATTCCAAACTTTCTATTTATACCTACAATGCTGCAAAGGAAGTCATCTCTGTTTTGAAGGCTTCTGAAAATAAGGATTCCATCACTTATACCGCCATCGATACTTCTGCCCTCACGGATAAGAAGTCGTTCGAAGTCCAGTACAAGACCGGTGATGACACTTTCAAGGCAACGCTTGACTATAAGGTCATCGATGTTGAGTACGAACTCAACGACTGGATTGCTGATGAAAACTATACGAGAACTGTTTCCACTGCTGGCAATGACAAGCTCTCCGATCCCACAAGCGGAAAGTATGAGAACGACTTCATCAAGGCCGGTAAATACTATATCGGCAATGAGAATGCAGTCGAGCTCCTTCCTACCATCACGGGCATCAATCCTGATGATCCGATGGATATCGTTTCCCGTAAGGAAATTCCGGATGGAACGATGTTTGCCTTAACGAATGAAGCTGGAGAAAAGATCGAACTCGAGAATGCCCTCGAGGATCTTGAAAACCTGAAGAAGAACGGACTTGTCAAATTCAAGAACAGCATCGAAGGCGTCTATACACTCACACTTAGTAATCCTGAATTGGACAAAACCATCACCTACACGATGAATGTTGTCTCTGCTTACAATGTATCGAAGGCAATTGATGTCTTTGCACTTAATAATTCTTTGAACTGCGGTGACTTCGGTTCCGCTTATAATGAACAGATTAAAAAGTTCAAGACGGATAACAACCTCCCTGATACCAATGGGCTTGTTTTCCAGAATGACATCACTTTCCACAAGAGTGACCTTCCGGAAATCTACCTTTGGAAAGAGGGTGAAGCGACCGATAAATCCGTCGCTGGTTCTCTCAAGGATTGGATTGGTCTTGTCGATCACAAGTTCACGGAGAACGATGAAAAAGTTGCTATCTATGGTAATTGCCATCGTTTGATGCTTGACGACAACAAGGAAAGCAAAGATGCTTTCCCTTATATCCTTACGGATTCTTCTACCGGTGAGAAGCAGGAAGCCGGCAAACCGATTTCTTCCCATGCTTCTTTCTTCTACTCTTCTTTTGAAGATGGTGTCGACCCTACCTCTTGTCAGCTCAAAATTCAGGATCTCGAAATGAGCGGCAACATGGGCGTCAGCGCCGAAAGTGACATCACCGAAGGCGGGCCGATGTTCGTCAAGACATCCGTCTCGACTACGTTAGACAATATTATCGCCTCTAAGGTCTATATTCCTGTCATGATCGAAGGCCACAATGAGAAGGTTGACGGTGGATGGTATACCTGCGATATCGCCATCAACAACAGTCGTTTCCGTGACCTCTTCAATTCTGCAGTCTATGTCTACGGCAATGGAAATATGACCATCAATCATTCTGAAATGATGAAGACGGGCGGACCGCTTCTCTTCCTCAATCCGCTCACCGAAGAGCTCCCTGCCTATCCGACGGATCTTTCCGCTCTTGCCCATACCTTTGTCAACATTGATGCCTCCACGGTTCTTTCCAACTATACCGAAGGAAAGGGTGGCTGGTTCGATGCTTACAATGGCGCCAGTGCCATCGCTTCCAATCTGAAGACGGTTGATCAGCTCTTCAATCTCCAGTGCTCCACTTCCTTCCTCAAGAGTGAAACCAATGGTGCGGATTCTGTTTCCAAGTTCGATTTCTGGATGGTCTCTCTTCCTGAAAATGGTGAGTCCATCGATCTCCCTGTCGATAAAGGCGGTGCCTATGTCAATGTTACAATAGGTGGAAAGACAGCTTATTCCACACTGGACGGAAGAGACGAAGTCTTCCAGAAGGCCATGGCCATGGCACAGGAACAAAATGCTCAGAATGTCATGGCTTATGTCGATAGCCTGACTTCCACGGATTTCGGAAACAACCTCGCTTATGCCTCAACTGCCAATGAAATGACGTTCCGTCTTCTTGATGATGCCGACAAGCCTCACTATGCGGTTCTTGCCCCTGGTGCCAACAATCAGTACATGCTTGCCGATAGCAAATACGTCTTGTTGAGCGCTCTCGGCATGGATGTCTCTTCTCTGTCTGCTCAGCCGAACGAAGTCTTTCAGAAGAACGGAACACTCGCCTGCACCATCAATGGCGCTGCCCAGTCTTCCAATCCTCAGAATCCTTCTACCCTGAAGGGCGTCTGCAACTATGGTCTGATTTTAGGAAATTATCATACGCTTGCATAATTTATGGCTCTTAAGACTCTGAAGAAAAACGGCAGAATCCTCTTTGTCCTCCTTTCCTTTCTTTCTCTGTTTTTCCTTGGCCTGATTGTTTCTCTGGCCATTACTGACATGAGGCCTTATAGCATGGTCTATCTCCCACTGGGATTGACCATGCTGTTTTTTGCTTTCCTGACATATGTTCTGTATCGTCTTTTTAAAGACAAACAGGCAAAAAGTCATCGTTATCAGTGGATGACCAATCTCTCCTGCCGGCTGGCGACCAAAGAAGGGAGAATCCGCTTTGCTTTCTCCTTGCTTCCTCTTCTTGGAATTGTTGTCTTTTTCGGGCGCTATTACTTCTATCAGTCAGAAACCTATTATCTCATCGATGGAAACAGCTATTACTATAAGTTCTATGATGCATTGAATTTGGAAAGCTATCTGATCTGTGACCGCCTCTCTTCGTCCCTTACGAGGTCACACCTTTTCCGGAGTTTCTCCACGGTATTCAATGATCTTTTGATTACCTCGACTATCGGTGCTTTTATCGCTTCCTTCTTTATGGGGGATATGTCCCTTTCCTTCCGGAGATATCTTCTCAGTCCCGTTTCCTTGCTTCTTGTCAGTGCTTTCCCCGTTGCGGTCAAAGGGATTGTCGGCGGGAATGCATCCGATTACAGACTTTATCTGATGGGCGTTGAACTTGGACTTTTGGTTTTGTATTCCTTATCTTCCTATCTTGAAAAGGAGGAACTGAAAATCTCCAATAAGAAGGTAAAAGCGCTTCTTGTTATGGCAGTTCCTTATCTCTTTTCCTCTATGAGCTCCTATACGCCGTCTCTGATTCTCGGCCCGACAATCTTCGGCCTGACGAATCCGCATGAACCGACCAATCTTTCCCATCGTCTTTTCCTCTATCTGGCTTTCTTACTCCCAATCTATTTCTATCTAACTTTTTCGACTTTGCCGGAAAAGGAGCGGAGAGCCTGTCTACTTCAGCTCTCCTTGGGCACCTTTATCGGCTATATTTCGGTCAACCGTTTCGATATCTGGAAGGATTTCTCCACTTGGCCTTTGCACCTCTGCAATACCGCCATGTACACGATGCCGATTACGCTGATGTTCAAAAGCTATGGCCTTTATTACTTCACCTTCTTCATCAATGTTCTCGGTGCTTTCCTGGCATTGCTGATGCCGAACTTCTCTACCAACTACACGCTCTTCCATCCGATTGTCATGCACTTTTATATCAATCATCTCTTCGCCTTCTTCATGCCGGTACTGATTGTTCTTCTGAAAGTTTATCAACGCCCGAAGATGAAGTATTTCCTCTACTCTCAGATCGGCTTCCTTATCTATTTTGCCTTTGTCATGTTCGTCAATGTCTATTTGACTGCCCATGGTACTCCTTCCGATTTCTTTTTCATCAATTCAGACTTTGTTGCCGGTAAACTCGGAAAGTGGGCCAAAGACCTCTTCAATCTGAAAGTCATGCTGACCATCGGTGAATACACATACGAAATCCATCTGCTTTACGATATCGTCTACTATGGTGTCTATATCTTATTGGCTTTCGGAATGTGGTTCATTTATGAACTGCTCTTCCGTATGGTGGATGAGACGGAACTATTGATGCATCTGAAGAATGAAAATCGGAAACAGCATCATTATTATCTGAAGCACAGAAAGGGGAAAACTGCTATGGAAGAAAATGACATCAGTCTGAAAATCAGTCATCTCTATAAGAAGTACAATGGCGCAGAAAACTATGCCGTTGAAGATTTCTCCCTCTCCCTGGGCGGTGGCAGAATCTACGGCTTCTTAGGGAAGAACGGCGCCGGAAAATCGACCATCATCAAATCCATCGTCGGTATTCATGGTTTTGAAAAGGGAACCATCGAAGTCTGCGGAAACAATGTCATCGAGAATGCCCTGGAAGCGAAGCGGGATATCGGCTTTGTCCCGGATAATTATGCTCTATATGAGAATCTCACCGGAAGACAGTATATCGGTTATATCGCTGACCTCTTCGGTGTGAGCAAGGAAGACAGAGAAAAACGGGAAAAGAACCTCGTCGAACGTTTGGAACTTGCAGCCCGTTATGATCGTCCGATGAAGACCTATAGCCATGGTATGAAGCAAAAAATCACGATTATTGCGGCTTTGATCCATGAACCGAAGGTCTGGATTCTCGATGAGCCGATGACCGGTCTTGATCCGAACAGTATTTTCCAGATCAAGGAGTGCATGAAGGAACAGGGGAAGAAAGGCAATATCGTCTTTTTCTCAAGTCACATCATCGATGTCGTGAAGAATCTCTGTGACGATGTCATTATCATCAAACACGGAAAGCTCGTCGAGGAAATCGATCTCGACGAACATCCGGAACGAAGAGAGAGTCTCGAACGTGACTTCCTTGTCCTCACTTCCGATACGGAAGAGGAAAAGAATGCCCTTCTGAAAGAAGAAGAGGTTATAGCATGAGCGAAGAGAAAACAAAACGGAATCGGCTGAGCAGATTCTTCCATATTGAATGGAGAGCTTTCTTCATTCTGCTTTCCATGCTTCTTGCCAATTCCCTTTCCATCGATTTCAAAGGAAACAGAAAAAAGAGTATCATCAATATTCTTCTCCGTGTCATCGGCTTTGCTTTGGCGACTGCCATTTCTTTTGTGGTCTTCAAAGTCTGTATCCAGCTGAGCCTATTTTCCTTACTCCCTTATGTTCCGATGTCGGTTCCTTCCATCGTCCTTTCCATCCTTCTGATCGTCTCATTTGGCAACTGCCTCTTCCGTGTCGACAGGGATCTTTATTTTTCGGAAGACAACAAAGTGCTTCTCACCTTCCCTGCTAACGGTAACACGCTCTTTCTGACGCGTCTTGCCGTCTCCTTCCTCAATACGTATCTGAAATCCCTGACCCTTGAGATTCCTTTTCTTTTAGGATACTTCATCGTCTCGAAATATCCGGTCTTCATGTACTTCCTTCTCTTCTTCGTCTTCCTTTCCATCGACCTTCTCTTTGTCTTCGGTTCCGCCCTTCTTTCCATCCCTGTCTACTACATGAGGCGATATCTTCTTGTCCACACCCATATGAAGAGCATCCTGACGGTTGTCTTCACCCTTTTGATTGTTTCGGCTTCTGCTTGGCTTATCTCCATCATTCCGGAGAAAATCGATATCTTCACCAACTGGAGCCCATATTTTAACCGGATTCAGGATGGACTCAAGTTTTATACCAACCATCTCTCCTTCTTCTTTGAAACTTCGAAATTCTGCCTCGGCTATTATACCGGTTATACCTTCAATTATTTCTATGGGCCGGCTGCCGGCGGACTTTACACCTGCATCGGTGTCCTTGTCTCTCTTCCGATTCTTTTTCTTCTCTCCCTTTCCCTCGCCTCTCCTTTCTATCTGAGACTGGCTAGCGGTAACGATGAGATTCAGGGGAAGGTCCACAAGGGACATCATCACGAAAAAGTGAGATCTCTCTTCCTCTCGCAGCTGAGAAAGGAAGCTCTTCTCTTCCTGAAGGATAGCGAACTCATCTCCTATATGAGTCTCTTCTTCTATCTTCCTTTGCTTCTTGCCCTCATCTCCAAAGTGTTCATGGCGATGGATCTCAACAAACGAGGCCTATCCTATGTTCAGGTTGCCATGCTTCTTATCACGCTTCTCATTGTCCTTTCCTCCAACAGCAGAATGGCAAAAATCTATTCCAAAGAGGGCGGTGCTTTCCGTCTCGCAAGAACCTATCCGGTGAAAAGAGGAATTCTTATCACCAGCAAGATTGTTCTTCCTCTGATTCTCACTTCTTTAAGCGTCATTACTTCCTATCTCATCATCGCCACGATGAGAAAGGATCTGTTCACAGAGAATCTGCTTTTAGGAGGTGGCATTCTCTTTATCGCATTAGGTCATCTTCTCTATAGTGCCTCTCTGGATTTCTCGAATCCGCAGACCTCTTTCGGCGATGTTTCCTTCCTCTCCGGGAATGAAAACCGCTCCATTATTTTCGCATTTCTTCTCAGCGCTCTGTTCAGTGTGCTTTTCTATCTTTTCAGTTTCGATCCCATTATCTGGATTGCTTCCATTCAGAGAACGGCAAGCTTCAAGCTGCTCCTGCTTGGTTTTCTCTTCTTGGGTGTCAATATCTATCTTTATATCGAAAGAATCCGTTATGTCTATGCGAAAGGAGACAGTCTATGAAAAAATCGGTCTCTCTTATCGTCTTTGCCGTCTCTCTCCTAGCCATTGTCTTTGTCGCCATTTTCGGCACCAAGCCGCAGGGTATCGTTCCGAAAATCTATATGGAATCCATTCAGATCAAACCGAGCGACAACAGTCAGTACGATGAGACACAGAACAAGATGGTGCTCGTCTATGACGAGGAACAGGAAGTCTACTATGACGGCAATTACTATATGCCCTATATTTTCAGCACGATTGTCCTTCCTGAAAATGCGACGGACAGAAGTTTTGTCTATTATTTCGACGAATCCTATAAGCCCTTCCTCGACTTTCCTTTGGATAACGAGGGAGCAAAGTTTCGCGGCGCCTTCATGGTGAAGAAGAATGTCCATAAGAAATTCCAGGCGGTTAAAATCAACTGCAAGCCGCTCGATGGCGGAAAAGCGCCGGTTGCGACTCTGACGGTTGTCATCGACTACCGGAACGTGTATGAACCGATGACGTCGAAAGTGGAAGGAAGCCTGGTCTGAATCCTGGTGGAAAGGAGAACAGCATTCATGGAAAAGAAGGATGACTGGAGAGGGGCGGTCCGATTTGTCGCCACAGATATGGATGGAACGCTTTTGGATTCCGAAAAGAGAGTTCCTTCCGATTTCCGCAATTGGGTGGAATCCCATCCGAACATCAAAACGGCCATCGCAAGCGGAAGACAGTATTATGCTCTGGAACGGGACTTTTCCGATCTGAAGGAAGAGCTGATCTTCATCGCCGAGAATGGTTCGGCCGTCTACGAAAAAGGAAAACTTCTATACTTCAATCAGATGAAGGAGGAAGATATTCTTACTTCCTTGGCACTTATCTCTTCCATCGAAGAGGCGACCGCAATTCTTTGCGGTGTCGATTCCGCTTATATGATCAATCCGGGGGAGGAAGAGAAAAGAGAGGCGGGAAGGTATTATGCAAGGCTCAGTTACATCTCTGATTTTGCTTCGGTCATGAAGACGGACCGTATTATTAAGATCGCCGTCTATTTCCGCAATCAGAGTGCGGAGCGTCATTATCCGGAATTCAAGGCTCTCCCTAGCTCGGTGAAGACGGTACTCTCCGGAAAGAGCTGGGTCGATATCGCCTCTTTTGATGCCGACAAAGGAGTCGGAATCAAAGAAATACAAAAGCGGTTTTCAATCACCAGGGAGGAGAGTATGGCCTTCGGGGATTATCTCAATGATATCGGCATGCTGAAGGCGGTGAAATATTCCGTTGCTATGGAAAACGCACATCCTCAGGTGAAGGCGGTCTGCACGATGGAAACTTCGAACAACGACGACGATGGCGTGATGAGGATTCTGCGCCAACTTTGATTCTAATATCTAAAATCGGTAAAGCAAAAAGCATTGGACAACAATAGTCCAGTGCTTTTTGCTTTATTTCTTACTTCGTACAAGAAAGCGGATGAAGATGATGAGGATGGAGAGGAGTGCAATTGTTAAGGCGATGGTGATGGCGATGACTCTGTGGTCGGTGAAATCAATCAGGAACATAATTTACCATCCTTTAAGTGAAGGATTCTGTCAGCGATGGAGAGACTCGTCATGCGGTGGGAAATCAGGATGATTGCCTTCTCGCTTTTCTCTTTCTTCAGCTGACTGAGAATCAGGCTTTCGTTATAGGAGTCGACATTGCTGGTCGCTTCATCGAGCAGGATGACGGGACTGGAGGATAGGAAGACACGGGCTAAGCCGATGCGCTGCCTTTCTCCGGAGGAGAAGTTTTCGCCGAGATCTTTCACTTCGGTATCGAGCCCCTTGCTGAGAGAGAGGATTTTATCGAGCATGCCGGCTTTCTTGAGGGCAGTCTTCAGTTCTTCTTCTGTCGCATCCGGTTTTGCAATCAGGAGATTGTAGCGGAGAGTCTCTGAGAACAGATAGGTATTCTGGGAGAATAGAGTGACATTGTGGCTGAGACTCTCTCTGGAATAGTTCTGGACTGCTTTTCCATTGTAGAGGACTTCGCCGCCTGTCGGATCCTCAAAGTGAAGGAGGAGTTTGAACAGGGTCGATTTTCCGCATCCGCTCTTTCCCTCGATGCCGAGAATTTCTCCTTTTCTGATGGAGAAGGAAACGTCCGAAAGCAGTTCTTTCTTGCTGTCATAGGAGAAGGCGACATGGTTAACATCAAGGGATTCGAAGGAGAAGTCTTCGTTTCCGTCTATCGCCTTTGGCTTCTCGGAGAGGATGGCTTCAATCCGTTTTTCGGAAGCGAAGGACATGGTGAGGTTGCTCGGAAGGTTGCTGAGACTGACGACCGGTCCATAGGAGGTCGCTAGTATCATGTAGGAAAGGATTGTACGGACTTCGGGGATGATTCCTTTCTGACTCAGTAGGAAGGAGACAAGAATCATCATGGCATTGAAGAAGAGGATGAGGAAGCTCACGGCGGAAGAGAACACAAGGGCCCGGTCATTGAGTTTTCTGTTGAGTTCGTTGATGTTTTTTGTCGTATTGTTCAAGGCTTCTGCTTCTTCCTCTTCTTTCTGGAAGAAGAGGATTTCCCGGATTCCGTAACAGGTATTCAGATAGTGGTTTTCGCTCTTGGCGAGTTCTTTCCGGTAGGCCATGCCGAGTTTCCGGTTGGAAAGATAGAAGAGGACAGGAGTTATGGCGCCGATGACAAGATAGGAAGCTAAGGCCATGAGGGAAACTTGGTAACTGACAAGAACACCCAAGAGGACAAGGACGACGAGTTCGGTGCAAATGGCGATGAAGAACGGCGTGATGGTATGGGCATAGAAGACTTCCAGGCTTTCCGTATCGGACTGAAGTATGGACAGGAGTTCTCCTCTGCTTTTCTCATCGAGGACTTTGCTTCCCTGTTTTCGGAGGGCGTTGAAGACATTGTTTCTGACTAAGGCTAATAGCGTGAAGGCGATGTAATGGTTCAGATACTGTTCGGCATAACGCAGGAATCCTCGGAAGAGTCCGGATACCAATAAGAGTGAGATCAACACAGGGTAAGAGAGGGATATGGTATCCGCAGAGAAGAGCTTCAGCAGTGTGAGTGCTGCGAAGAAGGTGATTCCCATGGAGGAAAGGAAACCGAGCGTTCCAACAACGACGGCGATAACAATCAGATAATGTTTTCCTTTGACGAGTCTCAGCATCCCTTTGATAAGGGAGAAAAAGGACTGTTTTTTCATAGAATCTCCTCCCATTTCTTTTCCTGCTCGACTCCTTTTTTGAAGAATCCTTCTTCGCGGAGCAGTTGTTCCGGTGCCCCCTCTTCCATTAACGCTCCATTCCCGTTAAGAAGGAGGACATCATCGGCATGGAGTGCATTCCTCAGACGATGCGAGATGAAAAGGACAATGTGATCCCTGGAGAGCGTTTCGATGGTACCGACAATGATTTCTTCGCTTTCCCTGTCGATATTGCTCGTCGTCTCATCAAAGACATAGAAGTTCTTTTCGGCGGAGAGATAATAGCTGAGGACCAACCGTTGTTTCTCACCTCCGGAGAGGTCGGAAGCCCCTTCTCTCGGGAGATAATCGAGGCCACCGCTTTCGAGGATTCTCTCCTTCATTCCGGTGAGGGCGAGCAGTTCCATCATACGTTCTTCCGTGATATCAGGAGCATAGAAGAGAAATGCTTCTCTGACACTGCGGTGAAGGAGGAAAGTATCGACAGAGAGATAGCAGACTTTCTTTCGGTATTCCTTCGGATCGATATCGGAAAGTTCTTTTCCGTCGATCTGAATGCTCCCCCGATAGCCGGTCAGCTGCTTTGTCATAATCTTTGCCAAAGTGCTTTTTCCGCATCCGGAATCTCCTAAGAGGGAATGGAATCCTTTTGTCAGGCGCATAGAGATGGCATGAAGCTGATCCTCTTCTGCATCCGCGTAGCGGAAAGAGACATCCTTCAGTGTGATTTCAGTGATGGAAGAGAGGTGCTCGGTTCCTTTTTCTTCTTCGTTTTCCTTAAGGAGCTGAATGACTTTTCTTCCTGCAGTCGCTCCGTTCATGGCGATATGGAAGCTCGAACCGAGAGAACGTAACGGCAGGAAGAATTCGGCTCCGACCAGGATGAGGAAGAGTGCAAGATAAGGAGAATATCCGGCAGTATGGTTGATTTGTTCCAATAGGGTGATGGTGATTCCGACACCGGCTCCTCCATAGGCGACGAGATCCATGATGGTTGTGGAACAGAGCTGCATGACGAGAACTTTCATCGTGATTCTTCGAAACTCTTCGCTGTTTTTCTTCATCTCATTCTCTTTTATTCTGTCATAGTTGAAGATGAGCAGTTCCTTCATGCCGGAGACGGCATCGAGATAGGCACCACCGAGGGAAAGATATCGGTCCCAGTAAGTGGCAAAGATCTTCTTTGCCCATTTGGAGACTAAAATGATGGAAACCGGAATCAAAGGGACACAGACAAGATAGACCAGTGCAACCTTGTAAGAGAAGAAACAGAAGAGAATGAAAAGACTGATCGGTGCAATCATGCTATAGAAAAACGAGGGGAGATAGGAAGAATAGTAAAGACGTAACTGTTCGACGCCTTCGGAAGTCAGCTGTGCGACTTCCTGGACGCGGAGCCGACTTCTCCCACCCAATGCAACATATTTTCCGAAGATATCCTTTCTGATTTTGACGGAGACATAGTCGGCGAGTTGATTGGAAATCCTTCCTTTCAGATACTGAAGCAAGGCAAAACAGAGGGCGAGGAGCAGTGTGCCGAAAAGATAGGAATAAGAGATTTTTTCTCCTTCCGTCATGAAGATTTCGATGCTCCTTGCAAGAAGATACGTGGAAGAGACGGAGGCACAAAGCCCCAAAAAAGAGCAGATGACGATAAGAACGAGGAGATGCCGTTTTCCTTTGATATAAGCAATCAGATCTTTATCAATCATAGGAAGCCTCCTTGGACTGTCCTTTGATGCGGAGATACTCCTGTCTTCCGACAGGGGTGATCCGAAGGACAAAGTAGAGATATTTGCAGAGAATCAGTACAACGAAGACAATGCTCATGACCGGTTTGTTGATGAACCAAAGGGAGACAAGAAGGAGTGCAGTCACAAAGAGGAGCAAGAGAATCTCACCATAGACCGTCATCACCCGGTGCTCGACAAAGTTTCCCATGTGGTTCTTATAGAGCTTGGAATTGAGGAACCAGTCCGAGAACCGCTTGCTTCCCCGGACATAGCAGAAGGCTGTCAGCATATAGAAGGGGACCGTCGGAAGAATCGGTAAAAAGATGCCGATGGTTCCTAAGACCAGACTGATGGAACCAAGAACGAGAAAGAAGATTCTCAGAATCCGGCTCCGTACGATCTTGCTATTTTGTTTCATTTCGTTTTTTCTCCAGTTTCTTCTTTTCCTTCTTCGTTTCGATGAGATGCCTCATTGCCATGACAGGATGGGAAAAGATCATCCTAGGACCGGAAAAACGCATGACGGTGCGGATTCGTTCCCTGTGTTCTGCGTTGTAACAGTGGATGGGACAGTTGGAACAGAAGGGTTTCCTGTCACCCCAGGGGCAGAGTGAAAGCCGGTAATGGCAGTAGTCGGAAAGCTCCTTGCAGCTTTCGCAGAGCTCTCCTTTTTTTGTTCTGTGCTGCTTTCTGCAGTAGAGTTTGATCATTTCATCGACGGTATTGATTTCACTTTCGTATTTTTCTGGCGTCATTTTCTTGTTTCTGTTTTCCATGGTACATAGTTAGTTATGACAAACATAATATCATAAAAGAAGCTTGAAACAAAAAAATAGCGCCCTGATTTCTGAGTCAGAGCGCTATTTCTTTAGTATAGCGAATCAGTAGACAGTTTTCTTTTTTGCATGATATTCTTCGAAAAGACGAATGCAGTCTTCTCTGTCTAAGGGGAGAAGGATTAAGGAATCGTCTTCTTTTCGGAATCCGCGAAGCGATTCGATGTATTTGTAGATTGCCTCATCCCGGAACCCGATGGCATCGGCATCCTCGGGCGTGCAACCGAAATAGACTTTGGAAATGTTGGACCAAATGATGGCGCTCAGGCACATCGGACAGGGGTAGCCTGTCGCATAGAGTTCACAACCCTTCAAATCGATGGTGCCGAGTGTTTTGCAGGCTTCTCTTATGGCATTGACTTCGGCATGGGCGGTTGGGTCGTGATCGGCGAGGACAGTGTTGGAAGCGACGCTGACAATCTTTCCGCTCTTCGTGATGACAGCACCGAAGGGGCCTCCGAGATTGTCGCTCATGGTTTTTCGTGCCCGTTCAATTGCCAACTCCATGATTTCTTTCTGATTCATGATTTCTCCTTGTGCAGGTATTCTTCTGCTTTCTGCTGATTTATTTTATAAATATATGATTAGGCGAGTTTGTACTTCAGGGTGTAAACGCCGTTATGGGACTTGGTGGCTTTCTCCATATAGAGCTTCAGCTTGTGCTGAGAGGTATCCGTATCGAAATCATAGCGTAACTCGAAAGAATAGACGCTGTCATCCTTCAGAAAACCATCGCTGGCAAGTTCAGTATCCGTAGCGTAGAAGAATTTGTAGAGGGGGCAGGGATTGTTTCCGTAATAGTCAGAGATTTCCTCTTTATAGACGATGTTATAATACGAGGTCGTATCTCCGATTCCGTAAAGCTTGTCGAGACCGAATTTTCCTTCATAGTTTTCCTTGAAGTAGTTGAAATAGAGTGTTGCATTTTCCGTCAGAATGGCTTCGCTTTCACAAGGGATGGAGAAGGTGTATCCGTCATTGAACCAGCTCGTATAGGCACTTCCGGTCCCGGTGCATTTCGTGGGAGTAGGAAGATTTGCAAGATGGATATCTTCAAGTTCTTTCTCCGTGAACCAGGTTTTCGGGCCTTCCGTTTCCTTTGTGGTGGGAACGTTTTCTTCTCCGCAACCGACCAAAGAAAGACAGGAAAGAAGCATACCGAGCTTCAGAATTGATTTAGAATTCATGATGTTTAACCTCTTTCATCATTATATAGGGTAGAAGAATAGAAGTCAAAAAATGAAACAGGCAGACTGTTTGGGAAAACGAAAACAAAAAAAGTCACTTTTCAGTGACATTTTCGTGGTGCCCAGGGCGGGACTTGAACCCGCACGTCCTCACGGGCATCAGATTTTGAGTCTGACGCGTATACCGATTCCGCCACCTGGGCACAATGGTTGAAGCGATGGGATTTGAACCCATGACCTCTTGGTCCCGAACCAAGCGTGCTACCAAGCTGCACCACGCCTCAAAATATGTGCTTGAGTATTCTAGCACTATAAATTGGAATGTTCAACAAAAATAAAAGAAAATGCCCCGAGAATTCTCGGGGCATGAACATTGCTGTTTACTTCTTCTTAAGCGGATCGACTGGCTTGATGGTCGGACGATTGTTCGGCTTCTTGTTGATCGGGGCAATCGGGTGGAAGGCGGGCACCGGTTTGTCGGAGAAAGGATTCTGCGCTTTGAGCTTATCGTTTCCTTCAACCGGCTTGGCGGGCTCCTGAGGCTTGATGGCGATCGGAGTGATCGGCTTCTCAATCTTCTTTTCTTCCTTCTTCTCTTCGGCTTCCGGTTTTGCTGTCTCAGCTTTTTGGGCTTTGACTAATTCACGGATGGAGAGAGGACTCTTTGGCTTGTTCGTATTCTGTACGGAAGGAACGTTGCCGTTGAGTTTATCGACTGTCGTTACGTTGGTGTATCCATTCTTACGGATTTCTTCATTACGTCTCTTCTGCTTCCAGGCTGGTTCATCGGACTGGTTGGCGAAGACAGGATTGACGGTCGGCTGAACCTTGGTGACACCTTTGCGGAAGGCTTCTTCGGCGGAAATATCACCCTCGAAGGTCTTGATCTGATAGTTTCTGAGTTCGAAGCGGACCTTCTGGGCCTTGATTGCTTCAATCTTCTCATGCTTGGATTTGGCGGTGGAGTGGAGAGGGCCGGCAATCGGAGTGAGAACCTTCTTCTCTTCCTCAGCAGTCTTTTCTTCAACGACCGGTTCCGGCTTCGGAGTAATCGGAGCAATCGGAACAATCTTCGGTTTGTTTTCAGGTTTGGCAATCGGAGCCTGCTTGAGTTCGACCTGTTTGACGTTGGCGATGGGCTTGACCAGTTCCGGTTTTTTCTCTTCTACCGGCTCCGGCTTCGGTTCAGGGACATATTCAGGAAGAATCCATTTGTTTTCCTTATGGAACTTGTCCGTCTTGATTTCTGTATGTTCGTTGTTGAGAGCGACAACTTTCTTATCGAGACGGGATTCTCCGCTTTCTTTGGCGACCGGTTCGTGTTCTTCTTCCTGAGGACGCTTGCCGCCTTTTTCAAGGAAGCAGATAGCTTTGGTGACAGGACCCTTGGGGGCTTCTTCCACGGTAGGCTCTTCTTCTTTGACTTCTTTAACGACCGGTTCCTCTTTGACATCATCTTCCGGATGATAGTCAGGAACGACCCATTCGTTGTCTTTATAGAACTTTTCCGTCTTGACTTCTTCGTGGCTGTTGTCGGTGAGGACGACCTTCTGATCGAGTCTGGAAGTCTTTTCTTCCTCGACCTCTTCCGGCTTTGCTTCCTCGACAACTTCTTCAACGATTTCTTCCTTGACTTCTTCGACAACAGGTACTGTCTCTTCCTGAGGAGCGACAATATCGGTGATTTCGTTGACTTCGCTCGCTTCCTCGGCAATAGGAGCTTCTTCCGGCTTTTCTTCAACGACCGGCTTTACTTCTACTGGCTCAGGGACGGGTGCTTCTTCGACTTTTTCAGACTCAACGATTTCTTCAGCGAAAGGATCTGCTTTCCATTCGTCAATGCCAGGAAGAATCTTAACAGTGTAATCTTTCGGCTTGATGGAATTTTCTAATTCATCGGCCCAAGGTGTTGCTCCCCATTCATCAATGCCAGGGAGAACCTGAATGGAACGGACAAGATTTGGCTGAATCGTTTCGGAAAGTCTTCTAGCCTCTATGGCATCCGGGCTCGCATAATCTTCACGGGCCAACGCTTCATTGATTTGAGGTTCGAGAAGGTCGATTAACTTCTCGACTTCGGTGTCATAGAGGCCGGGTAGGTTTGATATCGGAGAGGCTTCAATCGGCTCCAAGGAATTAAGGAGGGCGAGTTCGCGGATTGTAGGAGCTACTCTCACGGTTTCAACAGCCGGCTTTTCTTCTTTGACTTCGGCGGCAGCGACAGGAGCAATGACAGGAACGGTCTCTTCGACGATTTCTTCCTTAACTTCTTCTGCCTTTTCTTCGGGTTCAGCAATTCTTTCTTTGCCCTTGATTTTGCAGGCCATCACATAGAAGATGATCTGGAAGAGGACTAAGAGGACAAGGATATAGAAGGTAGCATTGAACCAAAGGTTATTGCTGATGAAGGACAATCTGAGCTTGGAGAGAATCTGACCATTGGCGAAGAGATTCTTCCAAATCGTATAGGTGTCAGGGAACCACTTATAATAGGGCCCGACAAGGCTGGTGATCTTCTGGGTGTAAGGAACAGAGAGATAACCAAGGAACACGAGGAAGGTGACGATGAAGACAATCCAGCAGAGTGCCTTTCTGAATCCACCCTTTCTTCCGAGTTTTCTGTTGTGGTTCATGACAAGGAACGGCGTGTACATGAGGAACAGAAGACCGAAGAGGAGTAAAGAGTAGGCATAGACGTAAAGACATGCGGTGAATGTCACGCCATGACCACGGAACGGCATGGTCAGTCCAAGATTGTTGACAAGATGATATTTGACCCAGTCAACGAACTTCGGCTGAAGTGCGATTGCCCACTGCTGTCCTTGCAAGAATGACTTGAGGGACTTCGATACGGGCGTAAACATCAGAACGGCGACAACGATAGCAATCACTGCCAGTACAATGAAGATGACATTGAAGACTGTGATTGCTCTGCTCCCCCGTCTTTTCCCAACAGGGGCACTAGCATCTTTTTTTGCCATACGGGCCTCCTTATAATGCTCGTTGATGAGTGGTAGATAAGTTTGTACTATTTTATCACCATCTAAAAACTCTAAGCAAGATATTTATTACAATATTGTGTACTTTTTTAGAGAAACAACTTTTTTGCGACAATTCAGTTAAACAAGTTGCATGTGGAGGGCAAAGGAAAAAGCCACCCGTTATTGAAAAATCAGGTGGCTTTTTCTGTGTGCTATTCAATGGTACTGATTGTCATTGCAAAGACAAATATAATTTACCTTGTTTTCATACAAAATACAAATAAAAAAATGAAAATTAAAATGGTGATGGTTCCTTTTGATAAAGTTGCTAATTGGAAAAAGCAAGAATTAAGCGCTTGCTTTTGCTTTCTCCTTCCGTGGTAATATGATAAAATTAAGTGTGAGGTGAATCTATGGAAAACAGAAGAATCGAGGCCGTTTTCTTTGATTGTTGGGATACTTTGATTTCTTTCACGTGCGAACAGCCTCGTTGGAATATCCTCTCTTTGGAAAAACATTGCGTGAATCACGATACTATCGATTGGAAAGAAGTCTTTGATTTTTCCGAGGACTTTTTCAGAAACTACTATCAGTCGCGTCTGTTATTTGAACTTGACATTCTTGCGGTTTTGTCATTATTCCAAAAATACTTTGGGTTGGAATTGGATTGTTCCATTGAGGAATGCAGCCATGAAATCCTTTGTTATCTTTCTCCGAAACCGATTGAAGGAATTGACAAGTTTCTTTCCTTCCTCGAGGCGAAGAAGATTCCATATTATGTTTTGTCCAATACCATCTATTCCACAGAGGACAGCATGCAGATTCTGAAAAAACTGATCCCGGATCACGAGTTCGGCTTCTTCCTGGGCTCGAAGGAAGTCGGCGTCAAGAAACCAAATCCTCTGTTCTTTAAGACCGGCATCCGTCTTGCGAAGAAGGATATCACTCACTCCATGTATATTGGGGATGCTTTCTTCCAGGATGTCATCGGTTCGACCGATGCCGGCTTTGCCACTTCTGTCTGGCTGAATCATAAGAAGAAGGAGAGGAGATGTCCGGAAGGGTACGCATTAAAAAGAGATTGTCTTGAAGTGTCTTCCTATTCGATGCTGATTGAAAAGATAAAGGAGAATGACATTTTATGAATATGATCGTTCCGAGTTTGACGGATTTGCATTACTGTACGACATCCTATCAGCCGAAGTTCGATTCCTTCGGTAATGTCGATATTGCCGACCTCCTCGTCTCCTTCCAGAAAATCGCCGGCAATCATGTCGAGCATCTCGGGATGGGAAAAGAGTTTTCCGAGGCGAATGGTTTTTACTATATCCTCTGCCGTATTAAAGGATATTTTCTTGCGAAGCTGAAACCGGAGGAGACTTATACCTTTGTCACCTATCCGACCATGGCCGGTGCATTACAACTTTACCGCTATGCTTACCTTGTTGACTCAAGCGGCAACCCTGTCTTTTATCTTCTTTCCCTTTGGGTTCTGATGAATCGGGAAACGAGAAGACTTCAGTCCGCGAAGGCTTTTCAGAATAAACTGAGGGAGATGCTCCCTGATATCGATGACGTGGAACCGCTGACAGATGAACGACTTTATGAAATGGATTTCTCCAATCAGGAGTTTCATTATGATTCCACGTATGTCGTCCACTCTTCGGATATCGATTCTAATCAGCATATGAATAATACGGTATATATGAAAATTGCCCAGGAGAAATGTATTCTTTCTCCGATTTCCGTCTTTGAAATCGATTTTGAGAAAGAGTGTTATCTTCATGATGCCATCACCATCGAGACTTCCCTCAATGCCATTTCTTATTCGGTCATGGGAAAGAAAAGCGATGGTATGCTTTCCTTTATGGCACGTTTTTTCACTTCTGACAACATCTGATTTTGTTGTTTTCCGTTTTCCGTCTATATATCTAGTAGATGGAAAACAATTTTGTTTGCCCGATTTGCGGAAATAAAGATTCGCGTTATATCGGGACCAGAAACGGAAAACTATATTGCCGTGCCTGCATCTCCTTTCAGGGAAGAAAGGCAGATGCAGACTTTTGCGTGAAGAAAGAAATCTCTCTGGAACTTGCCTATCCGCTGAGCGAGAAACAGAAAGAAATCTCTGACGGGGTCATGGAGGCACTTAAGGAGAAAAGAAATGTTCTCATCCATGCGGTGACAGGGGCCGGCAAGACGGAGCTTGTCTATCATGCGATGGAACATTATTTGAGAGCAGGGCTCCATGTCGGCTTTGCCACACCGAGAAAAGATGTCGTCATCGATCTTGCCCCGAGAATCCGGGAAGCGTTTCCTACTGCCCGAGTCATCTCTGTCTATGGAGAACATGCTACTGTTCTAGAAGCCGACATCATTGTTCTTACGACCCATCAGCTCTACCGTTATCGGAATTATTTCGATCTTCTGATTCTGGATGAGATAGATGCCTTCCCCTATCGTGGAAATCCGGTGTTGGAATCCTTCTTCCGCCACAGCGTCAGGGGACAGTATGTTCTTCTTTCTGCAACCCCATCGGAAGAGCAGAAAAAAGCGGTAATCAAAGATAACGGAGTGATTTTGTCGCTCTTTGAGCGGTATCATCACGCCCCGCTTCCGGAGCCGATTATAAAAAGGACCTCTTCATTTTCGTCCTATTATAATGTCTACCGAATACTGAGAGCGTTTCTTATGGAAGGGAAACCTGTTTTTGTCTTTGTTCCAACTATCCACATTGGCTATCGGTTGTTCCGATTTCTGAATCCGCTCCTGGAAGGCGGGAGCTTTGTCTCCTCGGAAGAGGAGAAAAGACGATTGGATATCGAGAAATTCAAAATGGGAGAATTGCAGTACCTTGTGACGACTTCGATTTTGGAACGTGGTGTCACTGTGAAAAATCTACAGGTTATCGTCTTTGCTGCTGACCATGAACTCTATGATAAAGCGGCATTGGTCCAGATTGCGGGTCGAGTCGGAAGAAAGATGGATGCGAGCAGTGGAAAAGTCTATTTTCTCGGAGAGAATGAAACTGTGATGATGCAGGAAGCGAAGAAGGAGATTCATGAATACAACAGAAAAGCCCATTTACTGTAAGAGCTGCTGTGAGAAAATCCGCCTGTCTGCAACACGGCGGATTTTGGAACAGAATCCTCTGCTGTGCGATAAATGTATTTCTCTAATTATAAAAAAGTTGGAAATAAGAAAGATTGGCGGAATCAAAGTCTTGTTTTTATCAGAGTACGATGGAATAATGAAGACTTGGTTAATGAATTATAAAGAGCGCGGCGATGTTGAACTCGCTCCTTGTTTTCTTTCAGTGTTCCGTCCATTTCTCACTTTGTTCTGTCATCGCAGCATTTTCGTCTTCTGTCCGTCGAGTGAGGAAAGAATTCGGAAAAGAGGATTTGATCACCTCTCCTTGCTTCTTCAAGAATCTGGATATCCCTATCTTTCCGCTCTCAGAAAGGATTGCGATGTCGAACAGAAGAATACCCGTGGTCTCGCCCGCTATCGGAATGGGGAAATCACCTTGACGGAAATTGGCAAAAACAATCTGAAAGGAAAGGAAGTGGTTCTCTTTGATGATGTTTTCACGACAGGAAATACGTTCCTACAATCTCTCACTGCCTTAAAAGAATCCGGTGCAAAAAGCATCCGCGGGGTGATTCTGATGGATAACGAACACATCGAGAAAAGAATGATACAGGTAAAAAGTCAAGTATTTATATAAATCTATGTTCTTGATATAATAAGAATATAATTATTTGGGTTTCGGGAGGTGCTATGAATAATCTTCTTTCAAAACAACGCAGATGGTTGTCCTTGATTCTGCTTATTGAAATTCTCGGATTGGTTGCGCTCTTCGTCTGTTCCTTTTTTCTCCCGGATTTTCCCTACTATTTTTATGTCGGACTCGGTCTCACCGGTGCCTATATGGCAATCGATACCATCTTCATCCTTGCCTATAACCTCTTTTTACGTCACAAGAAGGGGCAGGCAGAACTGAAAGCCGCTTCCATCATTGGAAATGACATCAACGAAGCCTACAATTTTGGTGAACTTGGTCTCGCGGTTTGTGACCACAGCAACAATGTCATCTGGGCCAATGATTTCATGGCCTCGCGTTTTTCCGATATCATCGACCAGAACATCTACCGCCGTTTTCCTTCCTTAGAAAGGCTTGTTGACCCGAAACATAAGTTCACCGGGGACCATCCTCATATCTCCTATGAAAACAGAACCTATGAGGTCGAGCTCATTCAGGAGGCGAGATTGTTCATTTTCCGCGATATTACTGACTTTGCCAACATTTATACCTATAACCAGAAGCAGTCTCCGGTAGTCGGCTACATTGCCGTCGATAACTATTCCGATGTTCAGATGTACATCGGTGATGATGTCGAATTTGTCGCAATGCAGTCCTTTGTCAATGAGACAATCACAAAGTTTGCCTCCGATCACAATGCCCTGTTAAGAAAAATCAAAGACGACCGTTTCCTGTTTGTCACCACGAAAGAAAACTTCGAGAAAATCCAACAGGAAAAATTCTCCATCGTCGATACGATTGCCAAGGAATACAAGAATAACGGCTTTACGATCTCCATGGGTATCGCACTTGGCTTCCCGGATTATGCAAGACTTGCCTCCATGGCTTCCTCTGCCCTCGATGTCGCCCTGACTAGAGGTGGTGACCAGGTTGTCGTCGACAACCACGGACAGCCGTTAGCCTATTATGGCGGCAAGACGGATTTGATGCCTAGCCGTAACCGTGTCAAGACCAGAACACTTTCCAATTCGCTTCTCACGATTCTCAAGAACTACCGCAATGTCGTCATCATGGGACATACCAATGCGGATTTTGATGCCATGGCTGCTGCTCTTGCTGTCCGCCTGTTTTGCAAGAAAGTCGGCGTCGATGCAAAAATTTGTTATGAAGACCAGCTTGTCGAAGCAAAATGCCGTCTGGCGATTGAAACACTCTATCCCAAGTCAGATCGTGAAGATATTTTTGTGGAAATGAAGAACGTCAATTCCCTGATTCACGATAAGACTCTTCTGTTTTTAGTCGATCATAGTAATCCTAACCGTTCGATTTTTGAGGAATATACCAAGAAATTCGATAATATCGCCGTTATCGACCATCATCAGCCAGGCAGTGTCGTCGCTGATGCCAACGTCTTCTATGATGTCGATACTTCCGCCTCCTCTGCCAGTGAAATCCTCACCTCTTTCCTCATCTACAATTCCAGTGATATCGAAGTTGATGAAAATACGGCGACTTTCTTACTCGCCGGTATCTGTCTCGACACTCATTTCTATAAGGAACATGCGACGAATGCGACCTTTGAAGCCAGTGCGAAACTGAAAGACTGGGGTGCGGATTCCGGAAAGGTTGTCGATTTCATGAAGGAAAATCTGGAAGAGTACAGCCAGAAGATCAGCATCCTCGATACCGGTGAAACGCCGTATACGGGCCTTTATGTCACGATGTCCCCGGATGATGAAGTGGTATCGGATGTCACACTCTCTCGTGTTGCCGATGAGTCCCTCACCATCAGTGATATGCATGCCTCCTTCTGTATCGGAAGAATCGAAGGAGATAAAATCAAGATCTCTGCGAGAAGCGATGGTACCATCAATGTCGGCTCTTTGATGGAGAAGTTCGGAACGGGAGGTGGACGTTTCGTTTCTGCCGCAGCGACCGTGACGCATTCCCATGTCGGCGAGGTCCGAGAAATGCTTAACCGTATTCTCAAGGATTATCTCGAAGATGCGAAAATCAACAATCTGACAACAATCAATAAATCTAACTAATGGGAGGAAACATTATGAAAGTACTGATGAAGAAAGAACTCAGAAAAGTCGGTAAGAGAGGCGAAATCATCGAAGTCTCGGATGGATATGGTGCAAACTTCCTCATTCCGAATGGCTATGCGGTTCTCTATACCGAAGAGGCAAAGAAGCAGTTTGCTATCGAACAGGAACAGGAGCGTCTTCTCGAAGAGAAGAAAAAGCAGGAGGCGAGAGAACTTGCGGAAAAGCTAAAGACCATCACCCTTCCTTTTGAGGCTTCCGCAGGTAGAAATGGCGACATGATCGGCACGATTTCCTTCAAGAAGGCCTCCGAAGCCTTGGAGAAGAACTATGGAATCAAGCTTTCCAAGTCGCAGCTGATTGACAAGGATGTCATCATCAACGGCTTCGGTCTTACGACCCTCCGCATTGACCTTTTCAAAGGCGTCATCGGAGAACTTCGCATTCGTGTCACGCTGAAGGAAAAGAAATAAACTATGCCGGAAGAGAAAACGGAAGTCGATATTAACGAGTTGACTATTCTCGGCAATATCATGGTCGACAATACTGGGAATCAGATGCTGACTGCCGTTCAGCACCTTACGGTCGATGATTTTTCTGATCAGAGAAATCGGGCGGTTTATCGTGCGATGTTGGAAATCAACTCCCAGGGCGAGGCCCCGGATATGGCTTTGGTCGTCGAAACTCTGAAGAATGACAAGGCTTACGAAGCCATCGGCGGTATTGACTATCTTCGTTACATCATCGACAATACTGCTCGTATCGCCTCTATCGATTCTTATATCCGCCGTATCAAGGATAAGGCTTTGCTGAAGAAATTCCTTTCTAAGTGCATGGACATCGTCAATGTCGCACAGAGCCAGCCAATCAATGATGTCAGTGGATTTATCGGCATGGCGGAGACTCAGATCAATGAAATCGCCAAGGAACGTTCTATCAAAGAAGCGAGTAGGCTGAGTGAGATCTCGCCGATTCTTGTCAATAAATGGGTGAAACAGGCAAAACGGTTCCGTGAAGAAGGAATCAGTCCGAATGGTGTCACCGGTGTCACGTCCGGTTATCCGGAACTAGATCGTCTCACCAAAGGCTGGAACCCCGGTCAGCTCATTATCATCGGCGCCCGTCCTTCCGTCGGTAAGACTGCTTTTGTCCTGAACCTTCTTTACAATGCCGCCAAAGCTCATAAGCCGGTTATCTTCTTCTCCCTTGAGATGAAGGCGTCTTCCATCGAAATGAGACTTCTTGAATTGGCGAGCAACCTTACCAATGATGAAATCAACCGTATGGATTTTCGTCAGGATTCTACGGCGGACCGTCTGATTGTCGACTGTAAGAACGATGAAGAGCGAGCAAAAGTCGCCCAGCTTCAGAGAGGCATGGATTCCTTAGGGAAGCTCCCTTTCTATATCGATGAAAATCCTGGCACCACTGTCGAGGATATCGCTGCGAAATGCCGTAAGCTGATCAAAGGCCAGAACATTCAGGCTTCCTTGATTGCCATCGACTACCTTGGTCTGATTCAGCCTAGCCGCCATACGCAAGGCGACAGCCGAACTAACCAGGTTGCGGAGATTTCCAGAAGTCTGAAGAAACTCGCCCTGGAGCTCGAAGTGCCGATCATCGCCTTAAGTCAGCTCTCCCGTGATTCGGCAAAGCGTGGCAACGACCATAAACCAATCCTTACTGACCTTCGCGACTCCGGTTCCTTGGAACAGGATGCCGATATGGTCTTCTTCCTCTATCGTCCGGACTACTTTGTCGGTGTGGATAAGAAACCAGGAGAATCCAATGAACAGCAGGATAGTGATCCTGGCGAATACAGCCCGATTTCCTCTGTCGATCTCATGCTTTCCAAGAATAGAGAAGGCGCACTTGCAACGACTAAATTCATCTTTGACAAGGAACATTGCAACTTTACAATCCGTGCCGAAGATGATGACATTCCCGGCGGTATGCCTTTTGGAGAATGATCATGCAGTTTGATGTGATATCCAGCGGTAGCAAAGGAAATGCCACCCTTATCTTTTCCCATGGCCATTGCATCCAGATTGATTTCGGAATCTCCAAAAAACGGATTTCTAAGGCCATCGAAAACTACGAGAAGTCCTTTGACGATATCGAAGCGTTTTTCATTACCCATTCCCACAGCGACCATGCCAGTGATGTGCAAAATGCTCCGAAAGAAAAAATCTACTTCGGCAATCCCGCCCTTTCGAAAGTTCAGGGCGTCATTTCGGGAGAACGCTTGCTTCGTCCTTTTGTGCCGATTCAAATTTCCGTTTTCACCGTAACACCCATACCGCTCAGCCACGATGCCAAGAACACTCTTGGGTTTGTGGTGAATGACGGGGAAGAATCTCTTGCCTATATCACCGATACCGGCTTCGTACCGGAAAAGGTCTTCCCTTATCTGAAGAATCTCGATTACTATATCTTCGAATCAAATCACGATCCGAAGATGCTTTATGAATCTAAGCGGCCGGACTATCTGATACGCCGTATCATCTCCGATACCGGCCACCTTTCCAATACGGACTGTGGCTATTATCTTTCCATGCTTTTAGGAGACAAAACCAAGGAAATCATTCTCGCCCACCTTTCTGATGAATGCAACACGCCGGAATTGGCGAGGAAAACCCTGGAGGAAGTCTTCCAGAGGCAGCTCGGTTTCCTTCCGGAAGTCCTAATCAAGACCGCATCCGATAAGACGGAGACAAGAGGCGGTCGATGAACATCCGTTTCATTGTTCCTGGCAAATGCCGGGAGAAATATATCAAAGATGGACAGGACGAATACCTCAAACGTCTTACGAAGTATGCAAAGATATCCTTTGTATCCGTGACAGAAGAGAACCTACCTTCTTCTCCGAGTGACAAGGAAATCGAAAAAGCGCTCTCCTTGGAAGCGGACCGGATTCTGAAGATCATCAAACCGGATGAATGTCTCTTCCTTGTCGATATCCATGCAAAAAATCCGTCGACCGAGGATTTTGCCGCTGAGATTAAGAAACGGACCGCTTTTAACGGAAACCTCGTATTTGTTGTTGGATCTTCCTATGGGCTCTCCGATGCCTTACGGAAGCGGGCGGATTATTCCTTCTCTCTGGGAAGCATGACGTTCACGCACTATATGGCGATGCTTCTTGTCATTGAACAGGTTTACCGCGCATTGAAAATAAATCATGGAGAACAATACGATAAATAAAAAACATCCCGCCGATATATGACGGGATGTTTTTGTGCTATTACCGATTGCTTAGAGGTCAGCTCCGTAGTCGGAGACGATGATCTGACCCGTGAGGGCTCTGGACTCATCGCTGGCTAAGAAGACGATGACATCGGCGACATCCTTGGGCATGCAGGGTTTGCAGCCACGGATATCGGCGTGTTTGGACATCTGACCCATCATGGCCATGTTGACGGCAGCAAGGTCCATGTTGGTAGTCATCGGGGTGATGATGGAACCAGGACAGATGGCATTGGCACGGATTCCGGTACCGGCATAGCGCATGGCAGTATGCTTGGTGAGAGCAATCATCGCACCCTTGGTTGCGACATAGACAGCACCTCCGCAGCCGTACTGGCCGGCGACAGAAGCGACATTGACAATGACGCCTTTGTTTTCCTTCTCCATGAGCTTGAGGGCTCTTCTGGTGACCTGCATAGTTCCCTTTTCGTTGACGGAGACGACGCGGTCGAAATCTTCATCGGTGTAGTTAGCGATTGGATTGAGGTTGTGGTCGAGAACACCGGCGTTGTTGACAAGGATGTCGAGTCTTTCGTATTTTTCCTCGATGGCGTGGAAGAGGTTTTCGACATCGTCGAGATTGGCGATGTCGGCGCGGACGGAGAGGACATCGCCTCCCATCTCTTCGAGCACCTTCTTGGCAGCGCTGAGCTGTTCTTCTCTTCTGGCGCAGATGACGACCTTGGCACCTTCCTTCACGAATTCCTTTGCGGTCTGTTCTCCAACACCGGAGTTACTGCCGGTGATGAGAGCGACTTTTCCTTCTAATCTACCCATTAAGATATCCTCCCTTTCTCGGAATAATTTATCCTTTTATTCAGTATCTGTCAATTCCATTTCTCTCTAATGCGACAGTATTTTGGTTTTTTGTCGAAAAAACAAGAAAATGTTGTCATTGTTCAGTGATTTTGTCCCTATATCTTCATGTGTCTCCAAGGATGATCTAACGATGGTTTCTTTTGTTTC